>CAYSNO010000012.1:14455-17940 GCA_964432455.1 uncultured Candidatus Saccharibacteria bacterium | reverse complement strand
GGTGTCATGGTCGGCGAGCAAAAGCTCTCGCGCTGGCGCGCGAGCTGGCTTTTGGTCAAAGAAAGTTGGCGCTTTTTGCGAGCCGATAGTGAACTCCTTTTGGTACCGGTGATTGCGACCATCATGATGGTGCTCCTCTTTGGGATACTGATGGTGACACTCCTCGTGACGGGGATGATTGATGCGCTCCAGAATGACTCAGCGCTCGCGGTCCAGGGAACTGTCTTTATCTTTGGGAGTTATCTCATCACAGCCTTTGTGGTGTCGCTCTCGCGCGCCATGGTAGTCCATACGGTGGCAAAGCGAGCGGCCAATACAGACGCCACTCTCGGACAGAGCTTTGGTGTGGCACTCCGTCACGCGCCAGCACTATTCCTCTGGGCGCTTATTAGCGCAACAGTGGGGATGGTACTGCGTACCATTACCGAACGCTTCGATCGTCTCGGTCGCTTTATTACGGCCTTCCTCGGTGCCGCCTGGGGAGTACTGACCTACTTCGTGGTGCCAGCGATCGTGCTTGATAACAAACCAGCCCTTAAAGCCGTGACCTACTCAGGTGAAGTCTTCAAGAAGACGTGGGGCGAGAGCCTCATTACGAACATTTCGCTCGGTCTCGTATTCTTCATCCTCCATCTAGTGGCGGCGATTCTATTTTTGGGCACTTTTATGATTAGTGCCAAAATAGCAATGCCGGTCATCTTTATCTTGGCAGGTGTCCTCTATGTCATCTTCCTCTTTGGGGCGATTGCCGTGCAGCAGGTCCTTGAGTCGATTATTGTGACGCTCCTCTATGTCTATGCGACCACAGACGCTCCACCGGCCAACTTTAATCCCGAATTACTCGAGGCCATTGTCGCTCGCACGGGCAAAACTATCGACACCTCCGTGCTCCCGGTGGCGACCACGGTCTAACTATTTCTTTCTATGAGCAAAGTCTATTACAACAAACTCGTACGCGATGGTATCAAAGACAAGATCGAACGTAATGGCGAAACCTGCGAAGTTCGCGAGCTCACCGATAACGAAGAGTTTGAACAAGAACTCCTCAAGAAAGTTCGCGAAGAAGCCGAAGGTCTCTCGAAGGCGAAGACTCGTGAGGAATTCCTCACCGAATACGCTGACCTGATGGCGGTGCTTGATGCGCTGACGCAACTGCTTGAAATCTCCGAAGCTG
Source organism: uncultured Candidatus Saccharibacteria bacterium (assembly GCA_964432455.1). GTDB lineage: Bacteria > Patescibacteriota > Minisyncoccia > Phycocordibacterales > UBA918 > OLB19. The sequence continues at coordinate 16,766 of CAYSNO010000012.1, read as the reverse complement.
ATGTCCGCGTCGCTCTCACTGAGAATGTTGCCAAAAAGGGTCTCTACAAGAAGCGTCACTTCTTGCATTGGTCGGCTGCCGGGGAGTACCAGAGTAACGAAACCCCGCAGGGACTGTCTCACTAATATGTATCGATTTCTTTTTCTTTGCTTTGTTATTTGTGCACCATTTTTTGCCTCTGCCGAATCGATACCGGCTTTTACCTCGCACTACGAAATTGAAGAAGACGGTAGTGTGCTCGTGACCGAGCGGGTGACCTACGATTTTGAAGCTGAGGAGCGTCACGGAATTTTCCGCAACTTGCTCCTCACGCACCCTGATGGGGCGTCGGCGTGGTACAAACGGCGGGTGGTGGAGCTTGAGGTACTGTCTGTTACGCGTGATGGTATAGCTGAGCAATACGAGATGTCTGGCGGTACTGAGAGGGAAATCAAAGTCGGGGACGCGGATATTACCATGAGTGGTCCGCATGTGTATGAACTTGTCTATCGACTCCGTGGAGCCTTGCGCTTGGCCCCAGATGGTACTCCAGAACTCTACTGGAATGTGACCGGGCGCGAGTGGCCGGCGGCTATTACTAGCGTTTCTTTTTCGGCCGGAGGCGCTCTTGGTGAGAGTGCAAGTTGCTACACCACCACTGGTGATTGTGTCATGAGTGGTGATGCTCTAAGTGGTTGGTCGGTTGAAGTCCCAAATCTCCCGTCGGGTGAAGAATTGACAGTTGGCGTAAGTACGACACTTGATCCGTCCCTGGCTGCACCAAGAGAAACCTGGCGCGGGGACCTGATAGCGCTTCTCCTCATGATACCGATGACGCTCGGGACTATTATCGCGATGTGGCGCTATGAATATTTTTATTACCGCAAGCGACCGATTATCGCCGAGTACGAACCCTATGAAGGTGTCGAGCCGATGTTTGCAGGAGTACTCCTCGATGATCAACTGGGTGCTCATGATATTACGGCCGGACTTATTTATCTCGCTGAGCAGGGCTTTGTCCATATCAAACGGACTGAACGCAAAGTAGTCTGGCTTTTTGATGTGACCGACTACGAGCTGACATTGAAGCGACCGCTTGCGGAAGTGTCGAGCGAATTTCTACGTTCGGTCCTCATACTCGTATTTCCAGCTGACGCGGCAGTGGATACCATGGTGCCACTCTCGAGTATCAAGAGTGATACGACAAAGAAGATTGCGAACAGCAAAATTATTAGCGAACTATCCGAAGCGGTTCGGTCTGACCTCGTGACGCGCGGCTTTATGGAGAGTAAGCGGATCCGTCCTCGCGATTACGTCATCATTGGTTTATTCTTTGTTCTTATCATCTTCACGAGTGCCATCCAGAGTGTCATCGGGATTGTGTGGTACTTGGTCTTCATTGCCGGGACGGTGCTCTATGGTATCTATCTCGCTGTGACGTATCGCCGTCGGACCGCAAAAGGGTATGAAGCTATGTACCACCTTAAGGGCTTTAAGGAGTTCCTCTCCGTAACTGACAAAGACCGTTTTGATTTCCATAATGCACCAGAGCGCAGTCCTGAGCAGTTCATGCAGTATCTGCCGTACGCGATTGCTTTTCAGGTAGAAAAGAAGTGGGCAGCGGCGTTTGCGGATATGGAGATCACAACTCCCGATTGGTATGAGGGTGGCACCGGCACCTTTGCGGCCACGGCCTTTGCGAGTGATATCTCGAGCTTTACCAGTTCGGTGACTAGTTCAACAAGCGCCTCTTCTGGTGGTGGTTCGGCAGGCGGCGGAGGTGGAGGCGGGGGAGGAGGAAGTTGGTAAATTGAAGAATGAGCCACAGAGCGCGTAGCGCGACAATGGCGAATTTTCGCGAGCAGGGCCTATTCCTAATGGCCCTGTCCGCGCACTACCGCTTTGTTTATTGAATCACCTACGGGACTCACTATAAGTACGAGGTCTTGCCTCGTACTTCATTTTGCATTCAAATCAAATTACACCACACTTTTCTAAAGTACGAGGCAAGACCTCGTACTTGACCAGAATTTGAGTAGTATTTTGTCGCTCTACAAATCCATTGTATAATGCAGACCTATGGCAACAATGTATACCCACCAAGGAGCTAATATTAGAAAGACGTGGTACCTCATGATTGGTTTTTTCATGATGGTGATTGCGATATCGTATATCCTCGCCTTTGTCCTTGATAACCCAGCTATTCTTTATATTGGTGTGGTCCTCGCGCTTGTGATGAACGTCGGGAGCTACTGGTTCTCAGATAAGCTTGTCTTACGAATGACCAATGCGCGGCAAGTCACCAAAGCCGAAGCGCCAATGCTCTACACCA
>CAYSNO010000012.1:5538-14355 GCA_964432455.1 uncultured Candidatus Saccharibacteria bacterium | reverse complement strand
GGTGCACTGTTGACCCGCTACCCAGAGGGACTCGCCAGTGCACTCGAGAAAATTAGTGGCGCCGCTCGTCCAATGAAGTCTGCGAGTCACGCGACTGCTCACCTCTTTATCTCAGACCCGTTTGCGGGCGGCAAGCCAAGTCTCTGGCAGCGTGTTGGTGGGCTCTTCCATACGCATCCACCAGCAGCTGAGCGTATCGCTCGACTACGTGCGATGGATGTATAATTAATTCATGAACAAACATCTCATCGGTGGAGTAGTGATTGTCGGGTTGGTCTCGTTGATTGCTATTCTGTTTTTGAATCAACAAACCGCTGAGGCACCAAATGCCGAACTGATTGGCCCACCGGAACAAATTGAAAATCTAGCCACTACTACCGAAGCTGCCACTACAAGTGTGGATGGTGTCGCCACACCAAAACCGCCAGTAAGTGTCACTCCAAAACCGAAGGATACGTTTTCTGGAACTCTTACCGAGGTAAATACTGGCTGTTTTGCAGATGGTGAGTGCTATGCAGTGGTCGGTGGCAAACATGTCACCCTCACCATTGGTTGGAGCCAAGAGACGGTTGGGAGTGTGGTCGGTGCTCCGAGCATTGGTGACCTCGAATCATATATTGGCGAGACCGCGACGGTGTACGCGAAGCCACTCCCCGACGGCACCTTCACCCTGTATGGGAACGCCTCATACTATCTTGCCGTGACACCAAAGACACCAAAAGGCTGTGTGGTTGGCGGTTGTAGTTCGCAGCTCTGTGGTGAAGCTGGGGAGGACCTCATCAGTACCTGCGAATGGACTGCCAAGTACAGTTGCTACCAAAAAGCCACGTGCGAACGGCAGCCAAGCGGTCAGTGTGGCTGGACCGAAACACCAGAACTGCTGCAGTGTATTGATGATGCAAACAAAGGTCGTTTAGATATTTAGTAGTATGTCGAGTGACACAACAGTCAAAAAAGATCAGTGTTTGTGGTGTGGCAATAATCCAACCTCGCATACCGCAGCGCAGGTTGATGCGATTGCTTTTCTGGTACTTAATCCGATGATGCAGTGGGTGCTCTCTTCGTGGCTCGGACGACCACTCCTCCTGTTTATTGATGGACTGTTTGCGGTCTTCTTGTGGTTGGGGCAGCGACTGGGCTTTGTAACGTTTGAACCGATGCTACCACCATTTGTGGTAGACCGTGGTGGTGTTTTGGCCGCCGAAGCGCATAGTCGCGGCTACACCATGGAGGTGTTGAAGGTCGGAAAGCGCCGGCACGACACCTATCGCCTCACAATGAACGGACGACGCTTTATCTTCGCCGGAGTCCCGCGCCTTGATCGCGTCGAGAAAGTTGCCTGCGGGTGGATTGATGATAAGTGGCTCATAAAGAAGCGACTCATGCAGCATGGGATACCAGTCTCAAAAGGGCGAGTGGTCTACTCGTGGTGGGGCGCGAAGCGCGTCTATGCCGGACTACAAAAGCCAGTAATCGTAAAGCCGCGCTTTGGTTCGCGCGGACGCCATACGACGACTCACATCGCCACCCTGGCCGACCTCAAGCGTGCCTATCGGCAAGCCCGCCAGCTCTCATGGCCAGTGATTGTAGAAGAACATCTCGTCGGGAGTGTGTACCGTGCTACCTGTATTGATGGGAAGGTCGCTGGTATCCTCGCGGGAGACCCGCCTCGCGTGACGGGTGATGGGAAGACTACCGTGCGTGATTTAATTGAACACAAAAACGCCACCCGCGACCCACAGCAGGGTCCGGTCAAATATACTGCGAAGCTCGATACCTTTTTGACTACGCTTGGGCTTACACTCGATTCAGTGATTCAAGACGGAGAGACCATTGACCTAAGTGAAAAGATCGGTCTCTCCTATGGCGGTATGAGTCGCGAGATGATTGATGTGACCCACCCTGATTTGCTTAAATGGTTTGATAAAGCCGCCGAAGCAGTTGACGATCCAATTATCGGTTTTGACTTCATCTCAACCGATGTGTCGGCAGACCCTGCGACGGTTCGGTGGGGGATTATTGAGTGTAATTCGGTGCCGTTTATCAATCTCCACCACGACCCACTACAGGGGACACCGGTCAATGTCGCCGCGAAGGTCTTTGACTGGCTCGAACGCGAGATCAAAAAGTAGTAAATTTTGCTATACTAGGAGTATGAAAACATTCATACTCACGTTTGTCCTACTTGCACTCCTTGCCGGTGCTTACTTTTATTATCAAATTGATACCAAGGTTGCGGAAGCACCGGTAGTTGAAACTGATTCATCAGTTGATACACCACTACCAACAACATCAGCCCCGGCGCAAATTGCGGTCTTTGAAAATACTGATTATGACTTCATGTTCAAGTACCGCATCAAGCCGTATGGCTATTCGGTCTTTGAAAACTCCGCACAGCAGAATCTCGAGATGGAGACACTTTTTGGAACAACCTTGATTCGCTCTGAGGATTATAATGAGTCCGTCAAAGCGGCTGCCGGTGGCAATGCACATGATGGTCCACCAGCTATCTCGCTCTATGTCTTTAGTGCCTCAAAGGTGCTAGATCTCAGAGCCTGGCTCGTAGGGAAGCGGATGATTACCAATTGTGCTGAAGGACAGGTCCTTGCCACCACGCTTGATGGCAAAGACGCGATGAGCTGTCTCTGGGACGGTCTTTATCCCAGCGTAACAGTTGCGCAGATTCATAATAACCGCATCTATGTGCTTATTGGTACCCGCGAAGGAGCCGAAACACCAGACGGCTACTCGTACGAAAAAGATTTTAACGAGATCATCAGCAGCTTTGCCCACACCGATTAAGTATGAAAAATATGTTTGGTAGTTATAAACGTTATCTTCTGCCGGTGATTGTCGTCGTTGGTCTATTGGTCCTGATCGCGCTGCCGCCACTGTTGTTTGCGCCTGATATCCGTGACAAAGACTTTCCGCATAGTGGGGTAGTACTACGGGTCACCGACACGGGTTTTGTCCTTGGTGGCAAGCATAAAGACCGAGAATTGACGATTACGACGACCGCGAGCACGACAGTGCGTGGTGACATCATCGTAGGTGAATTTGTACAAGCTTTTGGGACGATGACCGCTCCGGGACAAGTCACCGCAGACCGTGTTCAAGTGATGGAAGGTCCACGAAAAATGAATCGTGACAGTCAGTAAGATATGAAAAAGTACCTCACCATTATCATTTTCTTTTGTACCATTCTCGGTATCTCGCTTTTACTCGCGCAGATATCAGCCGAGACGATAGTGACGACTATTGGTTCGGAGAATGCCATTTACCTCATGGCTGCGTTGGGGTTTATTGGTGGTCTCACTACTTTTAGTGGGATTCCGTATCACCTCATACTCATGTCTCTCACTGCCGGTGGGATGAGTCCGCTTTGGCTTGGGGTGGCGACCGCGTCCGGGGTAGTCTTTGGTGACAGTGTGATGTACGTCTTTAGTCGGCAGGTGGTGAAGGTGCTCTCAAGTAGTCAGGTCGCGAAGCTAGAGCGACTGGCGGTCCGAATCCGCCAGAATCCGCATCTCATCACGCCCGGACTCTTTCTCTACGGACTTTGCTCACCACTTTCAAACGACTTTGTGGTCGCAACTTTCGCTCTTGCAGGGTATTCGTATCGACGGATTATTGTCCCGCTGTACCTCGGGAATATTGGGTACAATATTGCGCTTGGATATCTGGGGTATTATGCCTACGATTGGATTGTTGGGGTGGTGGGGTAGTTAGTATTAGTTGCTTTCAACGTATTGTTTGAAGTTATTGAGAATGGATTGCCAGCCAGCCTGCTGTAGTTCAATTGGATTTTCATTTTCAGGATCAAAACTAACCGTGACCACTGTTGCTGTGCCATCATTGGTAAAGGTAATAGTTGCTTCGCGACCGCCAAATTCGTAGGTCAATTTTTCATTTGGTGTCACTTCGGTATAGGTAGCAATAAAATCAAACCCGAGACTGCCGTCTTTGGCCTCCATTCGAGAATTAAGTACACCACCGACCTGTACATCGTTCGTTGCACGTGGACAGTGCCAAGTTGGGTCGGCGAAGTTCCAGTTCACAATGTGTTCAGGTCTGGTGTAGTAATCATAAGTTTTATTTGCGTTCGCTTCGATACGGGCGGTGACAGTTATTTTTTCTGGCATATAGGAAAATATAGCATTGGCAGGGGAGTTGAAGGATTTGGTTTATTTTATTTCGTGTCGTCTAAAAAGTGTCCTATTTGCTTGATCAGGACTTGTTTAATGATTTGTTCACGTCAAGCCTTAAATTCACTAATATAAAAAACTTAGGAATGGTGCTTTACAGCTGAAGTCAGTAAATCGGGCCTTGCATCAACTTTTTTATGAGGATTAAAAATTCGATGGGGATCAAAAATTTCTTTAATTTCTTGAAAAACATCTAATACTTCAGGCTTAAACATTTTGTGGAGATACGGTGTACGAATAAGGCCGTCATTATGCTCACCGGTAATAGAACCATGATATTCGCCCACTAAGGTGTACACTCGATTTGATAACTCATTGATGATGTGTGTAAAATCAGGTCGTCCAAAATCCATTAATGGGATAATGTGAAAGTTTCCGTCACCAATATGACCAGCAACGGTATAAAGAAGTTTGTACTCATCAAGAATTGCGTACAGCTTTGGTAAGAATTTAGGAAGATATTTTGGTTCAACAACAAAATCGTCTATAAAAGGTGCGGTATGTTTGTCTCGGACATTTTCACGTAGTAGTTTAAAACTTTCACGTCTGATTAACCAGAATTTATCGGCTTCAGTTTGAGTGCTTGTGACATGAGTGGCAGTGCCAAAATGAGATACTGCCCGTTTTGCCTCGTTCGCTTTTACTGTTGCTGCCACATCTGTGTCGGCAGCAAATTCAGCCATTAATACTAGTTTTGGTACACCACCTTTAAGGACCAGTTTTATCTCAGGCCAAAAGTCGTGTAGCAATTTAAATGGATTTCCACCAAGTCGTCGAAATAACTTTGGGAACACTCGCATCATGACATTAAAGGTTTTATCGTCGTATGATTCAAAACTTTCTGGTGTTTCTTTGAGCACAGCATTAACAATTTCACCTAAACGAGGAATATGTTTAGCACGCAAAAAGAGTACTAACATTCGAGATGATGATTTTGGTTTTACTAAATCAAAAGTGATTTCAGTAATCAAACCTAGTGTTCCTTGTGAACCAACAAATAGCTGTGATAAATCAAATGTATCAGCTTCTTCGTCCCAGACATTCCAAATACCATATCCGGCTGAGTTTTTGCTGACTGTTGGTTTGGCATCTTTAATTGACTCATGATGATCAAGAATCAATTTTTCGACTCGTCGATAAATTTCACCTTCATAATCTTGTTGCTGTTTTTTCGCCTCTAGCTCAGTTCGAGTCAATTTACCAAATGAGTATTCATTGCCATCTTGGAGCACTAGTTTGAGTTTGTGCACGTAACGTTCAGTCTTGCCGTAGGTCAAAGATTTTTCACCAGCAGAGTTATTGGCGACCATGCCACCAACAGTATTAAGTTCGCGACTAGCAGTGTAGCTCGGCATAATTACTCCGTACTTGAGTGTTTCAGGTTCCAGGTCTCGATAAAATACTCCCGGCTGTGTCACTGCGGTATGTGAATCAACGTGTTTAATTTGGTTAAAATAGCGCAAAAAATCGACCACAATACTTGATGTCAGTGGACCACCAGACATATCGGTACCAGCACTGCGTGCCGTTAAAGACAATGTGCCTCGTTTGGTGTGGACATAATGAACAAGAATTGAGAGGTCGGTAGCATTTTTTGGGTACACAACTAATGACGGTGTGATTTTGAATATACTTGTATCTTCGCTATAAGTTTCAAGTGTACTCAAACTGCTGTCTACATCGCCTAAAAATGTAGCGGGTATAGTTATGTTTTTGTTGTTCATAGTCTAGTGAGCGTCACTTTTACTATTGTTAGTAAAGTCGCCATCAAAGATAGTTTTATCAGCTTCACCAGTGACTACGATAGTACCCCAAGCACCCTTGTCAGTACGCATAAGCGCATGATCGACGAGCACATACGTGCCAGGATAATCTACAGTGAATTCAACAATTGTCGCTCCTCCGGCGGGTATGTTTGTGGTTTGAACGTTTTTGAACACCGCTCCACCCATTGAAGCTTCAGGATAAACGGTGTCAAAAATTTCTCCCACAACATGGAATGAAGAGCTATTAACCACTCCGCCATTACCTACATACATTCGGATAGTGTCACCAACTTCGGCTTTCATTTTGCCAACAACACCATTTGGTCGACCATTAAAAGTGATGTAACTCGGTATACCAGCCATCATTTTTTTGGCATCAAAAGCTTGTAGTCCTTGTCGACCGAGTGATCCAGTGGTAAATATCTCTCCCTGCATGACGTAGAATTCTTTATCAACGGCTGGTAGTCCTGCTTTCGGTTCCACTAGAATTAATCCGTACATACCGTGAGCCATATGAACAGCCATATTTGGAACGGCACAATGATAGACAAACAAACCTGGATTGAGTGCCTTAAACGTAAATTCTTTTGATTCTCCTGGCATCACGACACTTACCGCTCCGCCGCCACCAGGGCCAGTAGCTGCGTGAAAATCAACATTGTGTGCGTGTAAATTATTTTCACTGTTCTTTATAGTAACTTTTACGATATCTCCTTCTTGAATACGAAACAGTGGTCCAGGAACAGTATTGTTGAATGTCCAATAATTAAACAAGATGCCTGGCGCTATTTCGGAGAGTACCTCAGTAGTTTCCAAATATAATTCACGTACCTGACCATCTTTATCAGGTAGTGTGTTTGTATCAACCATTTCAAGAGTGCCACTAGCCATTGTGGCGATATCAAAAGATGGGTCGAGTGGTTCTAGAATAGTAATTGGTGCCGGTACATCATTGGGATCGCGTGCGATATCATCAATATAAGGAAACTGATCAAGATGTTGGAAGAAGGAGATGACATTTTTTAGTGGTAACCCAGGCCCATGCGCTGGACCAAATGATTGAACGTATACAGGATACTGCAACGCATACATTCGGCCAACTGAGACAGATACAAACAAACAAATTCCTACAATAAAAAACAACAGTGAAACCCCCATTTGCACTGCTTTCAAACGCCAAACTAATCGTAGGAGAAAGAAGAGTGAGGCTGTGATAGCCATGGCCAGTCCAAAAGCTTGAATAAGCGAAGTCCATAAGAATTGAAATAGCTGGACACCACCAAGTAGTAGCACTCCGCTTAAAACGACCACACAACCAATCAAGAACATTATTACTAAAGCCCAAGAAAGATTTTTTATTCGATGAAAGTCACCAACGACAACATTTTCCTCAGATTTAAAAATATTCATACAATAATTATATCTTATACAATATGTCCCAGCTCTTCTGGTGTGAAAGTTTTGCCTGGACTGATGTCGAAAATGGCTTTTGGTTCAATAATCAGCAGACCTTTTACTACGCGGTCAGGATTTTGAGTTTTGACCCAACTAACTGCTTCATCAAATAATGCGCCTTCAGTTTTGTAGGTGACGTCTCCTTTAATTTGCACTCCGGTCATATTTTCCCAGGCAGTCAGGGCACATATAGACGTGGCACAGGCATTATGAGCTGTTTTGTTCATAAAAAAGTCAAATAACCAAATACTAGATTCGTTCACTCGAATCATAGAGACAGGGACAACGTTAATGTCTGCGTTACTGATGGTGGCTAGTGCTTTTGCTGGCGCAGTTTCAAGAATCGCTTTTACTGTTGGAGTAATAGGCATAGGGAAGTATTAATTTTGTAATATTTGCTATCACCCGTTTGTTGGGCCATACCTGTATATTCTGACTAGTGAACACAATCTTCCTAGGAAAGTAATTAGAAATTTTTTGAACAGTTGTTCGAGTAAGTATATACACGCTATATCAAATTTTCGACGGCGAAAAAAAACTCGCCATCAGACGAGAATGTAATGAAATTTATGTGCGTGTAATAGGTTGTAGGAGCTGTACAAAATAATCACAATTTCCGTGAGATACCGTGAATACGGTGGTTTGCATAGATAGATATGTTCCGTCTTTTCGCTTATCAATGACTTCGTCGGTTTGAAATAGTTCAGCTGTGTTAAGGGCTCGCCACATAGCTTGGTGAACATGTTTAGGTGTTTTCCCGCTAGCCAACATTTTTGTGCTCTTGCCTTGCACTTCTTCAAGCGTGTACCCAAACTGCTTTTCCCAGAGTGCATTCACGTATAAAATCGTCGCATCTGTATCTGTTACTAACATTGGTTGTTCCGTGCCGTCTGCCCAAGCCCTAATTATGGTCATGCTGTGTTTAGGATTTTTCTTATTGATATTTTTTCGAGCAATTTTTCGCATCTCTGTTAATGCTGGGAGAGCTGCTCTTACCATTTCTTCGCGTCGTTGCAGGTTCGTGAGTAGTCGTTCAGGATTTTCAATTGACCAATATTTATAACGGCGTACCACGTAAAAACTCATCAAACCATCCGCGTGAAGTGTTTCAACTATCGCTTGCACTGTATTGCGGGCCATTCCAGCTTTTTGCGCTATATCAGAAACTATTGCTTCGCCCAAACGTAGTGACGTCATATAGACCTTCGCTTCTTTTGGGGAATATCCAAGTTGCTCGATGACTTTTTGATATTGCATACGTAATTCATATAATACATCTAACTGCAAATAACTAAAGTAAACTTAGCAATAGTATCTCGTGCTGGTTTTAGATGATGGAGACGAGAGGATTTGAACCTTACAGGTTCGGTACACCCTTCATATCGTACTCG
>CAYSNO010000012.1:0-5438 GCA_964432455.1 uncultured Candidatus Saccharibacteria bacterium | reverse complement strand
ATCCTCCTTTAAAACTTCGTTTTAAACTCCTGCGGAGACGAGAGGATTTGAACCTTACAGGTTCGGTACACCCTTCATATCGTACTCGCTAACGCTCCGTGCGATATATTCAGGGTCTTCAAATCCTCCTTTAAAACTTCGTTTTAAACTCCTGCGGAGACGAGAGGATTTGAACCTCCGAGGGCTTTGACACCCTACTCGCTTTCCAAGCGAGCGCACTAGACCACTATGCGACGTCTCCTTAATCTGTCGACGTACATAGTGGTCTAGTGGCTCGTCCACCTCGTACCTCGGATAGAAAAGTATCCCATACTCTTCTATCCACTATGCGACGTCTCCTTAATCTGTCGACGTACATAGTGGTCTAGTGGCTCGTCCACCTCGTACCTCGGATAGAAAAGTATCCCATACTCTTCTATCCACTATGCGACGTCTCCAAATGCGGCACTATCATACCGTACTTTGCGGGGGTGGGGAACGGGGTGATATACTAAAACCTATATGAAATTCAAGAAGCAGGACAAACTGACCGTGCTGTCAGCCTTTCTTATTGGGATAATTGCCGGTTCGTATTTGTACCTCGTAGGCTACGCTCCCGAGTTCCAGTCTGGTCAGGGAGTCGATACCGAAGAAGAAGCGACCGAGTTTGTCGTGATTGGTGAGATGTATGGAGGTATGCGCGCGGGTGTTCCGCCATCGTTCCAAATCGAAACCGATGGCAGCTACCGATATCTCGCATTTTCTGATAACCCCGAGGTACCAAGTCCGGCTATTGAAGGTGCTATCCCACGTACCCTCTTGCGTGATCTCAAGGCAGCGCTTACGGATGACGTACTCATTGATGCTGCCAAGCCTGAGACAAAAGAAATGTGTGCGCAGATGGTGGATGGTATCGACTACCGCTACATTGTCGTGAAGGGAGGAGTTGAATACGAGCTTGATACGTGCACTACTAACTTAAGTAACGAGACCGAAACTGGTGAGACGCTACTTTCACTCTGGGAGTACTTTGATGCGCAATAATGACTATGTCGCGTCTGTTCTTCCTCGTAGCGCTGCTCGTACTACCAACTAGTGCTTTTGCTTATACGGTCACAAGTCACGAGGTGGTCACTCCGTACGAGGTACTCCCGCTTGAGCTTGACCTCAGTAACCGCCAGATTATTACTGGTGAACTTAATGGCTACCCCGAGATGGTCGAGTTTACCGTCGGTGAAGAGCTGCCGCTGTCGGTGAGTATCTTTGGGCTACCTGGTTCTTCGACACCAAACTTCGGAGGGATTATTGTCCGTGTGGTACAACCACGCGGGGTAGAGGAGGTTGCGCGTATTAAGGCGAGTGATGCTACCTGGGAGACTGTTCGCGAACCGATTTCCAAACTAAACTTCCTCGTTGGGCCAGAGTATTTTGGCACGGTTGCCTCTGGTACCTATCGAGTAGAGGTAAGTACGCCGGAGAATTACGGGAAGTACCTTATCGTGATTGGGGACACTGATAGTGACGCTGGCTTTGGTGCAACCTGGCGATCGGTGAGCGCCCTCTACGAATTTGCGGAGGTTACGAAGCTCGGTATGATTCGTACTTCACTCGTGTATATACCACTCGGTATCATCTTGGTCCTCATTGGTATTGTCTATACTGTCAGGCGTACGAAGCTAGAGCTGTTTCCATTCAAAAAATAACATGCTTAAAGTTATTGTCATTATTCTCGCCGCTATTGCCTTCTTGTGGTACTTCTTTCCGCAGTTTGCCGATCAGAGCCTCGAGTCCTACATCGAGGAGCAGCTATGAGTCAGTGGTATGTATACATGCTGCGCTGTAGCGATGGTACCTACTACAGTGGCGTGACTACTGACCTAGAGAGGCGAGTTCGTGAGCATAATGGGGAAGGGGCGGCCGGCAAGGGAGCCAAGTACACCAAAGCTCGTCGTCCGGTACGTCTCGCCTATAGTGAGACTGTAGCTGACCGAAGTACGGCGCAAAAGCGCGAACACGCACTCCGCCAGCAGACACGAGCCGAAAAGGAAAAGCTTGCAAAGCAGGGGTGAATATAGTTAAGTAGTGGCGAATTGGTCATGAAGGGAGGACTTGTTGTGGTCAGGAAAGACGTGATGTCACACCTGCAGATGAGTAAATCAGTCTATGTCGCAGTCCCGGCGGCGGGTCAGCCGTATGGTGTATATGAACCCCGCCCCTACAAGGTGCGTTGTGTCGGCTCGGCCTACGCAATTCTTGACGGCCACCGCGACACGGCGTTTGAGTTCTGCTACCCGACTCGAGCTGCTTGTATCGAACGGTGTCGTGACCTGTACAATATCTACACGATGCAGGACAGGGAAAAGTACCCGCTGGATCCACGGGCCGCGTGAGTGATGCGAAGAGGGCTGGCCGCAAGCCAGCCCTTTCCTAATATTGTTGCAAAATAAAGCTCCCCCCTAGGCCTGGCCTAGGGTTTTTGGTTTGTAAGGGGAGTTAACTGAATGGGCTTGCAATTATGCTCAAAATGTAGTATAGTGTTGGCCGCAGAATAAGTTCACCCGAAAGGACCATACCTTGGCAGATGGAAGCACGATGACGAATTTTGACCAAGAGACGCCGGCGATTTGGCGGCCGGAACCCATGGAGGCTGTTTACCGGATCAAGATGACAGCCACTGGCTGTGATCTGGTCGAGCGTACCGCTGCCTTCTGTGGCCTTGATACGGTCACCTTCACCGACGGCAAAGCACTGCCCTTGTCGCTTTGCTTTCCGCTGACCGATGCGGGAAAAGCTGCCGGTGAGGCGCTGCGCGATCGGAGCGCAGTCCATCAAGAATCGTTCAAGTGGCCGGTTACGAACTGGCCGAAGCAGGAGTCCGACTCCTGAGTCCTTAGCCGGTGCGGAGTATCCACTCTCCGCACCGGCTTTTCTTTTGTCTCGTGGAAGTGCTACCCTCGACAAAAGTCATCCTCTACGGTATGATTGTGGCGTTTTAAGGTGCACTGTCGTACCGACGGTTGCGCCTTTCTCTTTCGAGACGAAACACTTATTGGCGTAAAAACATTTTTAGTATATGGAGATTAGAAACATCGCGATTATCGCGCACGTAGACCATGGTAAGACGACCCTCACCGACGCGCTTATGGAGCAGACCGGGGCGCGCGATGGTGAGACCTCAATGGATAGTAATGCGCTTGAAAAAGAGCGTGGTATTACTATTTACGCCAAAAATACCTCAATTGAGTACAAAGGTACCAAGATCAATATCGTGGACACGCCTGGTCACGCGGACTTTGGTTCTGAAGTAGAGCGTGTACTTCGTTCAATTGACTCCGTACTCCTCATTGTAGACGCGCAGGAAGGTCCAATGCCACAGACTCGCTTTGTGCTCAAGAAGTCACTCGAACTTGGTCTTAAGCCAATTGTCGTCGTCAACAAAATCGACAAGCCAGCAGCTGATATCCCACGGACCGAAGAGCAGGTGCTCGAACTCTTCCTTGAACTCGGTGCGAACGATGAGCAGTGTAACTTCACCACCGTGTACGCCATTGGTCGCGAAGGGAAGGCAAAGCGAAACATGAACGATGAGATGGTGGACCTCACACCACTCCTTGATACCGTGCTTGAGCTCGTGCCACCGGCTCGTGCCTATGTACCAGGTGAAGCACTCCGTGCTCAGGTATTTAACCTCGGCTACGACAACTTCCTCGGTCGTCTCGCCGTTGCTCGTGTGTACGAAGGCTCAGTCAAGGCCAGTCAGCAGCTCATCGTCAAGCACGAAGGCGAAGACACTGTGCGTCGCGGTAAGGTCGTGAAGCTCAATACCTTTAAAGGTATTCAGAAAGTCGAAACTGCCGAAGCCTTTGCTGGTGACATCGTGATGATTGCTGGCTTTGAAGATATCAATATTGGAGACACCTTCACTGATAGTGAAGCGGCCGAACCACTCCCAGCTATTAAGGTAGATGAACCAACTATCGCGCTCCAGTTCATGCCAAACAGTTCACCGTTTGCGGGACGTGAAGGTAAGTTCGTCACCAGTCGCCAGATCAAGGATCGTCTTGAAAAGGAACTTGAGGTCAACGTGGGACTCCAGGTAGACTTCAGTCAGGGAGACACTTTTGAAGTGCGTGGTCGTGGTGAAATGCACGTCGCGAGTTTGCTCGAGAACATGCGTCGTGAAGGCTTTGAAATGGCCGTCTCACAGCCACAGGTAATTATCAAGGAGATTGATGGCGTAAAGAGTGAGCCGTTTGAAGAAGTGACTGTCGATATTCCAAGTGAATACCAAGGGGCCGTCATTGAACGTCTTGGTACCCGCGCTTTTGTCATGACCAACATGATTGTGCACGAAAACCAAGTGCGTATCATGCTCGAAGGTCCAACTCGTGGCCTCCTCGGGTACAAGAACCAGTTTGTGGTAGACACCAAGGGTGATGGTATCCTCGCGTCTCGCGTTCTTGGTTTCCGCCCATACGCAGGTGAAATCAAGAAGCGTCAGGTGGGATCAATGATCTCAATGGTCCAGGGTAAGGCGCTTGGCTTTGCACTCTATGGTCTTCAGGACCGTGGCCAGCTCTACATCGGTGCCGGTACCGAAGTCTACGAAGGTATGGTGGTGGGTAACACGAGTAAGGGTGAAGAAATGACCGTGAATCCGACCAAGGGTAAGCAGCTCACCAACATGCGTGCCTCAGGTAGTGACGATGCCATTGTCCTCGTCAATCCAAAGGTGATTACGATTGAAACCGGTCTTGAAATCATGGCTGATGACGAATATCTCGAAATCACCCCAACGAACGTCCGTCTCCGCAAAGCAAAACTCAAAGAGAGTGACCGCAAGCGCGCGTAACACCAATGTTACAAAAACCATCCCAACAGTTGTTTGTTGGGATGGTTTTTGTTAATCTATCGCTACCCAACTTGGAGGTGATCAAAATGTGGGGTACCAATCGAAGGAATCGATTGTCGCCGGCAGAGCGCCAGCGCAATCGGGTGGATTTCTTCTGGCGTGTGCATCTCGTGATCGAACACTGCCGCGGTAACAAGGCTGTGGCAGAACCGACGAAGCGCATGCTGCGACTGCGCAAGAATCGCGACGCCGGAAAAGGCTCTTACTACTACCGGTAGCGTGTGGCCGGACGAGAATATGAAGAGCCAAAAGGCTGCTCTCACGGGCGGCCTTTTGTATTGTATTTATGTTACTATGAAGTAATGCAACTACTTGGTCTTATAGGATTTATAATCGCGATTGTTTTTGGAGTTATGTATGTTGTGAATAATGATGTACTTATCCCAGATAAAACAGTCGTGCGAGAACCAGAAGGAACTGGTTTACCGATTATTAATGATGCAAAACAAGCAGCCAAACAAATCGAACACGGTTCGGGCGCAAAGGTAGTGGTCTATGATGGTATTAATGTCGATGCAAATGAAATGAGCCTGGATCTCTCGGGTCG
>CAYSNO010000011.1:13706-18700 GCA_964432455.1 uncultured Candidatus Saccharibacteria bacterium | reverse complement strand
TGCGACCCAGTCGATTGATATTGAGGTGGTACCAGTAGCGCTTGAGGTATAGTAAGGCTAGATAACGCTTAAAATATAAGCTTTTGAAAACCTTGTCACACCGGGCAAAACCCCTTGCAATTTCTTCCAAATCTAGTACAATAGCGACCACTATGGCAACAACTGCAACAAAAAACGAAGCTTTCGCCGTCATTATGACTGGCGGGAAGCAATACGTCGTATCTGCGGGTGACACCCTTGAAGTAGAGCTTCTTGGTGACCACAAGGAAGGCGACACCATTACTTTTGATACCGTCCTTATGACAGACGATGGCGCTAAGGCCAACGTCGGCGCTCCATACACCGGTGGGAAGGTAACTGCTACCTACCTCGGCGAGACTAAGGGCCCAAAGCTCTCAATCATCCGCTTCAAGGCTAAGAGTAACCGTGACCGCAAGATTGGTCACCGCCAGCACTACGCCAAGATCAAGATTGCAACTATCTAAATAACAAAAAGTCCCCGCAAGGGGATTTTTGTTTACTATCGTTACATCCTATCCATAATAGGGATTGCTACTACGCCCGATGGCGTCTGCGCGTTGTCGTACCTTAAGTTGTGCTAGTGATTCATCTGCAATGGTTTTGAGGGATGTAATGATTTCCGGATCCACTGGGTCATTACGCAGGATATCTATAACTTCTGTAACCGGTGTGTTGTCAGTGATGACGCCGTGTGAGCGTAATAATTCATGTATTTTTGGGTCACCAATCTTATAGGCAGCAGCAATAGCGTTCACTGCTTGGATACGCTCTATAAATTGATTGTTTTTAGGTTGTTCCATATTGATGTTGCTACCCACGATTACGGAGCGCGTTTTTAATAGTCTCTGGATCGGCGTACTCAAGCTCACTACCGGTCGATAGACCACGTCCGAGCTGGGACACCTGCGGCTTCTCAGGCGCTTCGATACTATTGATAATTGATTCGACAAAACGAGCGGTGTTTTCACCATCGGGATTGACCGCAAAGGCGAGGATGATCTCGGATAGACCGGTGTGGAGGCGGGCTTCCACTGTGGCTTTGAGACTACCGCCACGGAGCTTCTTCTGGTCTTCACTATGGAGAAGGGGTACGAGACCGCCAAGGACGAAGTAGAGGCCATTATACTGGCCACTCTTTTCAATCGCAGCGATATCACTATCACTCGCGACCACTATGAGTTTCGTTTGGTCTCGGTTCGGATTGCTACAAATTGCACAGAGTGGGGAAGTTGTCGTTGTCTGACTATGGGCAAAAAAGCGGTGACACGAAGCACACTCGACGACAGTTGTGTCGATTGAGGCAATGAGTTCGGCGAGGTTCTGGGCTTCAGCTTTACCCATGGTGAGGACATGAAAGGCAAAGCGCTTCGCCTGGCGGCCACCAATCCCGGGGAATTTTTCAAAGTGAGCGATGAGTTGATCAAGAGAGGTCATGAAATGAAGAAACGAACGTAGTGACTATTCTGAATTTCGTTCCGAATTTGCCTATTCCTAAGGCAAATTCCTGGAACAAGGAATACTAAGTAATCATCTGACGAAGTAGAAAGATTGTAGCATAAATACTTAATTCAGTGCCGGATCCTTCTAAAAATCATCATTGCCACCACCTGAGTATGCACCCTGATGATGCGTATCAAGGTTGAGGAAGCGTACATGCTTGCCGTCAAAGTAGAGCTCAGCACTCCCGACCGCTCCGTGACGGTGTTTTTCAACGAGGATTTCGGCAATGTTTGGTCGCTCTGCTGGCTGGTCTTTATTCTGCTTATCTTCGCGGTGAATGAACATAACAACGTCCGCGTCCTGTTCAATTGAACCGGAGTCACGCAGGTCGGAGAGACGAGGCTTACCACCACGCTGCTCAACTGCCCGCGAGAGCTGCGAAAGGGCAATCACCGGTACATTAAGTTCACGGGCGAGGATCTTCAATGAGCGGGATATTTCGGTTACTTGTTGCACCATTGAATCACTGGCCTTCGTGGCGGTTGGACTCATGAGCTGAAGGTAGTCGACAATAATCATATCAAGACCATGTTCGTTCTTGAGACGACGGGCGGCCGACCGCATCTTCACGATGTTAAGCGCTGGTTCGTCGACAATATACAGAGGCGCAGCATCAAGCTTTGCCATTGCGTCTTGGAGAGCGGCGTACTCACTGTCGTCCTTAAGTCGACCGTTACGGAGATTCCACGAATCAACCCCCGACTCAGACGCGAGCATACGCTCAACGAGCTGCTGTGAACTCATTTCGAGCGAGAAGACACCAACGTGCGCATCGTGGAGAAGTGCGGCATTACGGGCGATATCAAGTGCCATGGTGGTCTTACCCATACCTGGACGTGCCGCCAAGATGATGAGGTCGGACTTTTGAAAACCACCAAGGAGGTTATCAAGACCGGTAAAGCCAGAGGGGACTCCTCGTCGTTCATCATGGTGAGCACTGAGGTACTCAAACTTTTCCCAGGCGTCTTTAAGAGGACGACCAATTTGTTCGAACTTCTGGGTGGTTGGTGCATTGGTGACCTGGTAGATAGTCTTTTCTGCTTTGTCGATGGTTTCTTCGGTGTTCTCTGGATTCTGGTAGGCCATCTCGGCGATTTCTTCCGAGGCATGAATGAGGCCGCGCAGCGTCGACTTCGACTGCACCAGGTCAGCGTAATACTGGGCGTTGCCTGCCGCTGGCACGGTCTCGATGAGCTCAGCGATGTACGCTGCACCCCCAACACGCTCGAGAGCGTTCATGGTGGTGAGTTTGTTCGTGACCGACACGATATCAATGGGATCACCCTTGAGGAAGATCTGGTAGATAGCATCGTAGATGACGCGATGCTTATCAGCATAAAAACTCTCGGGGAAGACCGTTACTGAGATGTCGTGCATCACGTCGGGCTTGAGGAGCGTCGCACCAAGGAGCGCACGTTCGGCGTCGATATTGTGGGGCGCCGTGCGGAGGTTTTTATTGAGAGAGGGAGCGTGATCGGCCATAGATGTGAGTAGTATACTCTAGATTGGTACCAGGGTGAGTATTGTGGAATCTGGGGATAGTGTGTATAGTTTTTCGAGGTTCAATCGGTTCGTGAGGTAGACCAAATGAAACGCGTCTTTGTAGTGTTTCTGTTGCTTGTCGCCGCTGGGTCTGTTACAGCTTGGATTTTTCCTACTGTTCGTTCCCAGATCATTTCAATCATGCTCATCGGAGTCCCGCTTTTCTTGTTCGTTTTCTCTGTGCGGTTGTACTATGGCAAGAGTGAGACGCCATATCACCACGAAAGCGACAACGACCTCGAAAAAGGCTGATGCCATCCGCTGAGGCAAGCAAAAGCCCCGTCTCGTACGGGGCTTTGACCTATTTATATCTTTGATACTTTCGTACCTTGTGGCGTATCTTCCACCGCGTACCCAGCCTCATTAATGAGGGTGCGGAGACGATCACTTTCAGCCCAATCTTTATCAAGACGAGCAATATCGCGTGCCTTCATGAGGTCCTGCACAGGCTTCGGAATATCGGTGACACTCACCACTCCAATTGAAGCGAGGCCGGCGTCTCGTTTGTCCCTAAGGCCAATATCAAGGACTACGTCCATCGCCTGCATGGTCGCGCATTTTTCACCCGGGGTGAGTCGGTCGTCTTTGGTGATTTCAAAGAGGAGCGCAATGGCTTGCGGAGTATCGAGGTCGTGATTGAGGTACTCGTGGAAGCGCTGTAGGTAATCAGGGTGGGGAGTGGTTCCTTTATTCCCATATTCCTCATAGACGTAGCGCTTGAGGCGGAAGAGCGCTTGCTTCGCTGCCTTCATTGCTTCAAAGGTGAAATTAAGTGGTGAACGGTAGTGAGCCCCGAGGAGGAAGTAGCGGTAATCATCACCCGAGAAGCCGGCGTCTCCGAGTTGCTTCATATTTATAGCGTTGCCGAGAGATTTGCCGATCTTGCCGTGATCGATGGTGATGAATTCATTGTGCATCCAGTACCGCACGTACTGCTTACCTGTCGCACATTCACTTTGCGCGATTTCAGCATTATGGTGGGTATGGATATGGTCGATGCCACCAGTGTGGATGTCGATTTCTTTGCCGAGGGTGGCCATCGCCATCGCTGAGCACTCGATATGCCAGCCAGGGAAGCCTTTACCCCAGCGACTATCCCAGCCGAGCTCACCCTTCTTCCAGACCGCGAAGTCGGCTGGGTGATGCTTCTCGGTATTTTCGGGGGCGCGGGCACCGGAGCGTAGTTTAGTGAGATCTATATGTCCGAGGCGGCCATAAGCGGGAAACTTCGCGATATCAAAGTACACCCCGTCACTCGTTTCGTAGGTGTAGCCCTTTTCCTCGAGTGTCTTTACGAGATCGATTTGCTCGCGGAGGTAATCACTGGCTCGTGAGAAAGTAGTCGGTTCCTTGATGCGGAGCCTCTTGATATCGGTCTTAAAGGCGTCAATGTAGATATCGGTCAGTTCGCGCATCGCGTCGAGGGTGATGGGTTTACCTTCACGACGGAGGCCTTTCATGATTTTGTCCTCGCCATCATCGCCATCATCGGTCAGGTGACCAAAGTCAGTGAGGTTAATGGTGTGACGAACATCGTACCCATTATATTCGAGGGTCTTTTTGAGAATATCCGCAAACACATACGAGCGGAGGTTCCCGATGTGGGCGTAGTCGTAGACCGTAGGGCCACAACTATAGAGGGTCACCACCGGCGCTTGGCGGGGCACAAAGAAGGCGATTTCGCGGGTTTCAGTCGAGTAGAGACGCAATGGCGGAGCCGGTGGCAGGGGGTTAGATTTTTTGAAAAGTGAAAGCATAGTTGAGTTAACGCTAGACAGCAGTGATAAGGAGTGGGAAGGTGTGTTACCAACAGCAACAACTCATTGGCGAGGATGATTTGTCGTGCGATAATAGGCTCATATGTATCAAGATACCACACGAGTAGCAGAAGAAAAAGATGTACAAAAGCGTCAGGGCGGAAAAACCGTACT
>CAYSNO010000011.1:0-13606 GCA_964432455.1 uncultured Candidatus Saccharibacteria bacterium | reverse complement strand
GTGCGTGCCTACGGCGACCCATACACGACGTACTTTCCACCCAAAGAAGCCGAAGCCTTTAATGAAGATATCTCTGGTAACTTTAGTGGGGTAGGGATGGAGGTTGGTATGCGTGATGGAATTCTCACGATTATTGCACCGCTCCAGGGTACGCCAGCCGAAAAGGCCGGACTCCTCGCTGGTGACAAGCTCATTTCGATTAACGGTTCCTCAACCGAAGGTATGGCCGTTGATGAAGCGGTCAGTCATATTCGAGGTGAAGAGGGGACAGTGGTGACCTTATCTATTTTCCGAGCAGGCATGACCGAACCAAAAGAATATAAGGTGACTCGGGCACAGATTGAAGTACCAACCGTGAAGACCGAAAAGCGAGGTGACATCTTCATCATTTCACTCTACAGCTTTAATGCCTTAGCTGAAATGAAAATGCAGCAAGCCCTTCGTGATTACGTCAGTAGTGGTGCGACGAAGCTTGTCCTTGACCTCCGTGGGAACCCAGGAGGGTACCTCCAAGGAGCGGTATCAATCGCGAGTTACTTCATGCCCGCTGGTAAAGTGGTCCTCCGCGAAAGCTTTGGTGATGAACGCGAAGAAGAAATCTATCGCAGTCGCGGTGCAACCTTGAAGCAATTTGCTCCCAAAGAAATGGTGGTCCTCATTGATGGTGGTTCGGCTTCAGCCTCTGAGATTCTTGCCGGTGCTCTCCAAGAGCAGGGCTACGCGACCTTGGTCGGAGCTCCCTCATTTGGTAAGGGCTCAGTCCAGGAATTGGTGAACCTCCCAAGTGGTTCGTCACTCAAGGTCACTATTGCTCGTTGGCTCACCCCAAATGGTCGCTCTATCTCAAACGGTGGCCTCACCCCAGATATTGCGGTAGAACGCACCGTGGCAGACCGCGAAGCCAGTCGTGACCCGCAGTTGGATGCTGCAATCCAGGTGCTCCATGGTACCTATGTTGCTCCGGTTTCAACCAGTACCCCAAAGAGTGAATAATCATTGTGTTGGTTGCCGAGAACGGTGGTTTTCGGTATGATGGCAACACTTTATAAGACATAAGCAATACTCAGCATGAAAGTAATTTTACTGCGTGATGTGGCTCGCCTCGGGAAACGATTTAGTGTCGTTGAAGTCCCCGACGGCTTTGCCCTCAACAAACTCATTCCGCAAGGTCAGGCACAACCAGCCACTCCAGAAAACCTCAAACGCGTACAGGCGCGCAACAAGGAAGTAGCCGCCCACAAAGAGGCTGACGAGGAGGGACTTCGGGCGACAGTCAAAGCCCTGACCGAAACTCCACTGACCGTCAAAGTTGAAGCGAACGCCCAAGGACATCTCTTCCAGGCCGTAAAAGCGGCCGACATCGCCCTCGCTGCTGCGGCAGCCGGACACCCAATTGAGGTTGCTGCCCTCCACATCGACACCCCTATCAAATCACTTGGGGCACACACGGTTGGGGTCAAAGCAGGTGGTGTGAGTGGAACATTTACAATTAATGTCGAAACAAAGTAAACGTATGGCAAAATATCTGCAGGTTGCTTCCATTATCGGTATCTCACTCCTCTTGATTTTTGGGCTCGCCTACTGGGCCTCCATGGACAAAGCGCCAGAGCTTGAACTCGTCACCGAGCCTGATACACCAGAAATGACCGCGCCACTCGCGCCCGAAGAGTTGAACGTTACTAACCCTGATAATATCAATACTATGAATCCAGTTGCTGTACTTGAAACCAACAAAGGTACCGTTGAAATCGAACTGTACAAAGACACCATGCCAATTACCGCTGGTAACTTTGAGAAGCTGGTCAAAGAAGGTTACTACGATGGTATCAAGTTCCACCGCGTGATTGACGGCTTTATGATTCAAGGTGGCGACCCACTTACGAAGGATGATAGTCAAGTGGCTCGTTGGGGGACTGGTGGTCCAGGCTACTCAATTCCAGACGAACATATTGCCGGTCCACTTCTGACAAATGTTCGCGGTACCATCTCGATGGCAAATGCTGGTCCAAACTCAGGCGGTAGTCAGTTCTTCATCAATCTCGTCGACAACACCGGTCTCGACTTTGATAAGCAGCCACTGACTTCAAAGCATCCAGTCTTTGGGCGCGTGATTAAGGGGATGGAAGTGGTTGATGCCATTGGTAAAGTAGCAGTGGGGGCAGGGGATCGACCGGTTGAACCTGTAATCATCACTAAAGCCACCATCCGCTAAGGCTTCCAAAACTTACCAGCTACTTTGTTGTCATCGTCGAATCAACACTCATCGTACAAAAAAGTACGTCTCGTGTTTCCTCTCCTCGACGCCTCGTATCTGGAATAGTTTTGAAACCCTTAAAGGATAAATAATGAAAATGACAAAACCCCGCGCCAAAGGCGCGGGGTTTTGTGTGTGGAGAGTGAATTATGCAGCGACTACATCAACCGCCTTCTTCTGGACGAGCTGTCCATCAAAGCGGGTCTTGCGCATGTTGCGGAAAGCCACAACACCATCAACCATCGCAAAGATAGTATGATCCTTGCCCATCTTCACATTCTTCCCAGCTTCAATTTTACTACCACGCTGACGGATAATAATCTGACCAGTCTTAACGACTTGTCCGTCGGTGCGCTTGACCCCCAGATACTTTGGCTGTGAGTCCTTCAGGTTTTTGGCCGAACCGGCCGATTTCTTTGTTGCCATAGGTTATACTAAATACGTCTGCAAATTCGTAACCCGTGGAGTATACGACATATGTTAGAAAAACTCAAGCGTTTCCTCGCTGACGACAATATATTTACAGGTACGCTTTTGTGTGTCATAGCAGTGACAGCCTTCTTTTTGGGACGTTATTCGGTCCCTGCTGGAACCGCCAGTACCCCAGCCTCGGTGCTTAAAGCGTTACCGCAGTCGTCGTTAGCAACTACGACAGCGGTAGCAAGCACCACCCCACAGCCTGCACCCCTGACCGCCGAGACGGCTACATACGTTGGTTCAAAATCAGGTACTAAATATCATCTCCTGACCTGTGCCGGTGCGAAGCGTATCAAAGAGGAGAATAAAGTGTTTTTTGCAACAGCCGTAGAAGCTGAGGCGGCGGGGTATACACCTGCCGCCAATTGCCCCGGCCTATAGAGTGTAGATTTTAATCTTCCCACACCATTGCCAGATTGCGACATGTTACTACTCAATCGTCTAGTATAATAGAAACTACTATGTATTTTTTACGATTACTCGGTCGAGCGTTTGTCTTGTGGTTTAGACGTGGGGCAGATGAGTCTGCGGCGGCGCTGGCGTACTTCATGCCGTTTGCCCTTGCGCCACTAATTATTCTCTCTATATCAATCGTTGGTCTGATGTACGGTGTTGAGCGTATTACGAATATGCTCATTCAGTGGGGAAATGCAATTGATCCCGGGGTCACTGACTTGGTCTACCGAGCGGTGCAGAATTTTGATGCCGTATCAACCCAATACTATTGGCCAGTTATTGGCCTGCTCTTTTTATCGGTTATGATCTACATCACACTTAATAGTCTTATTATCGGCTTTCACAAGTTGTGGGGTGTCGAAATCTATGGCTGGCGGAGTTATGTCTCACGACTCTGGCGCATGACGTTGTTTATTGCGGTAGTGCAATGCTATTTTGTCTTGCTAATACTCCTTGAAGATGTCTTGGTGTATGTCTTGAGTGTCGCTGGTGGACCGGTATGGGCAGTTGTCAGTTTCTTTGCCGGTTTTCTTCTTACGATGCTCCTTTTGACCATTGCGTATGGATTATTGGCGTTGCGTGCCCCATCTTTTTCTGGTCGTTTTATGGGGGCTGCAGTAGCCGGTTTGTTTTTGCTGTTTAGTCGTGAGCTTGTAGCTCTTCACTTTACGACCGCGCCAGTGCAAACACTTTTTGGTGCAGCGGGTCTTCTCATTTCACTTCTTGTTTGGGTGTATGTAGTCGCCTGTATTATTCTCTACGGCGCTGCTTTTGCTCGTGTGTATGATGAAGCTCGTGGTAGCGGGTTCACCAACTAATTGGCGTTCGACCGATTTCCTCCAAATAGGCATTGGTTTTTGAAAAATGACGACAGCCAAAGAACCCACGATGCGCGGAGAGAGGGGATGGGTGTGGGGCAGTGAGTACGTGATGTTTTGTTTCGTCAATCAAACGACGTTTTGCGATCGCAAACGCGCCCCAGAGGAGAAATACCACTCCCGTCTGTTCACGGGAAATAGTGGCTATTACCTCATCGGTAAAAGTCTCCCAGCCAAAGGTCTGGTGCGCGCCGGCGATGCCGGCGCGCACAGTGAGGGTGCTGTTGAGGAGAAGGACACCTTGAGTTGCCCAGTCTGAGAGATTGCCAGTAGTGCGTTCGACTCCCACATCAGTTCTTAATTCTTTGTAGATGTTCTGGAGTGATGGTGGTAGAGAAGTGCCGTCTTCAACTGAGAAGGCCAGTCCATGGGCCTGATGTGGTCCATGGTACGGGTCTTGGCCAAGGATGACTACTTTAACTTGAGGTAATGGGGTGAGGTCAAAGGCACGAAAGACATTCTTCGGATGCGGGTAGATGGTTTCGGTTTCGTAGGCAAAGCGCACTGATTCGGTCAGCCGTTTGAAATACGGCTTTTCAAATTCGGCGGAGAGTGCCGCCCGCCACGACTCTTCGATGCGTACGACCATATACCAATAGTATACAAGCTATAACAACAATCGCCACCAGTGGCGGCGATTGCGCAGCCGCTGGTGGCGTTTAGGTGAGTAGTGACCGAAGATAGTGTTTGGTCCACCAGTCAGTGCAAAGGTGATGAGCTTCCCACAAACTGCACCAGCGGTAAGTGGCGGCCGGTGATTCGAGCACGATATTGCCACCCATATACATCCCCCGAAACATGTAGTGCTCCCAGAACACATTGGGGTCATGGGGGATGGCGCGCTTGTTATATCGTACAAACTTCAGCTTTGCCTGGAGTTCGGTTTCTTCCCGCAATTCACGCAGTGCTGCCTGCCTGATGGTTTCGTGTGGGTCTACCTTGCCGCCAGGCAGTTCCCAGTCGAAGCTGTTGTGGCGGTCGGTTTCGATGAGCAAGATATGCAGGTCTTCTGGACGGCGGAGGTCAATTCGTGCCGTCCGCCCTTTGATGAAGCTGGTCGGCATGGTTTGGTCTCCTTTCTGTACACAATGTAGCATACTAGGGATGAGCCCGCATCTTGTGGCATAATACTTGTATGATAGTCCTAGATATAGAAGCCTCCGGCACCGAATACCAGCTGCACTCGATTGTCTCACTCGGAGCGATTGATATGAGTAACCCAAAGCGGCAGTTTTATGCCGAGTGCCGGGTCTGGGAAGGGGCGCATATTATGGAGGAGGCGCTCGCGGTCAACGGCTTCACCGAAGCACAAATCACCGACGCTACCAAGATGAGCGAAGCGGAACTGGTGCGGGAGTTTATGGAGTGGACGCAGATGTCTAGTGACCGAACACTGGTTGGGCAAAATGTGTCCTTTGATCGCGATATGCTCAAGGCTGCTACCATCCGCGCGGGGGAGAATTGGACCTTACCATACCGCACGCTTGATACACATACGATGTGCTACATGCATATGGTGAAGGCGGGTATCACACCACCGTTTGATGCCGAGCATAAACGTACAGCCCTCAATCTCGATGCCGTCTTAAACTACTGCGGTATACCCGAAGAACCAGACCCGCACAATGCGCTCACGGGGGCGAAGTGTCATGCAGAAGTCGCATCACGACTCTTATACAATCGACCACTTCTCCCCGAGTTTGCTTCGTATCCTATCCCGTGGGCATAAACCTGCGTGGTACAATACACGCATATGGTTCGAAAAGTTCTTGGTCTGACCCGCAAGAAGCGGGAAGCTAAAGTGTCTAAAAGTTTGCCGCATTGCCGTGTCGTGACTGATTTGTTGGATCCAAAAGGAACTGATGGTGACGCCATTCAGTCTTGGCGTGTATTCCGTATCATGTCCGAGTTTGTGTCGGGCTTTGAGCTCTTGCGTAATCACGGCCTCGCTGTTACCTTCTGGGGCAGTGCGAGACTCTCACCAAACGATCCGTACTACAAGATGGCCGAAGAGCTCGCAGCACGTCTCGCGAAAAAAGGCTTCTCAATTATCTCTGGTGGTGGGCCAGGTATCATGGAGGCTTCAAACGTTGGTGCCTTTAAGGTCGGTGGTAAGTCAGTTGGTCTTAATATCCAGCTCCCGTTTGAACAGAAGCTTAACCCATATACGACTGAGACGCTCAACTTCGACTTCTTTTTCTCACGTAAAGTGATGCTGACCTTTGCGTCTGAGGCCTACGTTTACTTCCCAGGTGGCTTCGGGACACTTGATGAGTTTTTTGAAATCATTACGCTTATCCAGACCAAAAAAATCGAACGACTCCCAGTTGTTATGATCGGTAGTGAATTTTGGAACCCACTCATTGCTTGGTTTGAAAAGGAACTCCTTCGGAAGTTCAAGACCATCAGTAAAGAAGACCTTGACCTCTTTAAGGTATTTGATGATATTAAAGAAGCTGAGAAGTATATTCTCAAGAACGTTGATTGTAACAACGTGAACCAACTCTAAGGTATGACCTTTGTTGTCTTTGATATTGGCGGCACCAAAACACGCATTGCCTTTTCGTCTGATGGGAAGAAGCTTGATACCGTGAAGTCATTTAAGACTGATCCGAAACCCGAACAAGGGCTGGCTGAGGTAGTCGCAGTGATTAAAGAAAATGCCAAAGACGTCACTGGTATCGCTGGTGGTGTCCGAGGGGTACTTCGTGAAGACCGTCTAGGTATCGACCATGATGGTATTTTGACCAAGTGGGCGAACATCTCGATTGTAGATTTCCTCAAGGGCGAGTTTAAAGTGCCGGTATTCCTCGAGAACGATACCGCACTCGCTGGCCTTGGTGAAGCGATCTACGGCGCCGGGAAGGGAGTCGGGCTTGTTGTTTACCATACTGTCAGTACCGGGGTAGGGGGCGTGCGGATTGAGGATGGTGTTATCGATATGGCGAGTGTTGGCTTTGAGCCAGGACACCAGGTGCTTGATATTGACCGCACCATTCTTGGCGAAGATGTACCACCGACCCTCGAGAACCTCGTTTCTGGTCGGGCGGTCGAAGGTCGCATGGGTGTCAAACCCTATGATATCGCCCAGGACGACGTCATTTGGGACGAACTGGCCGGCTACCTGGCCCAGGGACTCCGCAATACCGTCCTCTACTGGTCGCCAGAGGCCATTATTCTCGGGGGCTCTATGATGGTAGGGGACCCGAAAATTCCGATTGATTCGGTCCGCCGGGCTACCGTAGCCGTTCTTGATGGGGTCATGCCGTGTCCATTCATCACCACGGCCGAATTGGGGGATGAAGCCGGTGTCCACGGGGCTTTGGCCTTTTTGCAACAAAAGATGAAGGATGTCAAATAATGGTAGTCTACGAGTGTAGGTACAAAAAATGGCTCAATAGAGCCATTTTTTGTGCCTTTTATGAGCAAAAAACCACCCCATTTCATTGACAGTAAGTCCAAAATGTGCTATTATGCTGGGAATCCGCTTTTATCTGCTAGGATAGTGCGGTTACCGGATTTGGGCGGTCCCCACCGGTATTACCCGTTAAGACAATTGGCTTATTATATCGACTATCGTCCTCGCCGTCGTTGCCGCTTCTACCGCTTTTTCGGTACCGGAAACCATGGCCTACGGACAAATCACGACCAACCAGAGTGAAGTAAGTACATTGACTGTTGAGGCAAAATCAGCTGCTGCAACTAACAAAAAGGTGGCCTATGCCCCTGAAGCTGCAGCGGTCGGTGATACCGAAGCCGTCGTACGTGCCTACTTTGCGGACGTACCGGTCATGATTCAGATAGCCCGCTGTGAGTCACATTTTCGTCACTATCTAGCTGACGGAACCGTCCTTAAGGGACGCGTAGACGGTGCCGATACCGGAGTAATGCAAATCAACAAGCGTTACCACGCGAAGGCAGCCGCTGCGATGGGTCTTAGTCTCGATGATATTCAAGGCAACATGGCCTATGCCCGCCATCTCTATGAGACACAGGGTACGAAGCCATGGAATGCGTCAGCTCCTTGTTGGGCACAGACGCTTGCTATGAACTAATCTCCACCATCGAGCACAAGCGAAAGCAAAACACAAAAGCATCCCGTAAGGGATGCTTTTGTGTTATCAAAGTTCGAGGTCTTTCCTCGAACTTGCAATAGATAATTGATTATTTGATCTTCCAGCCGGTACCAGCTCCAAACGCCATCACGTACAAGAGTCCGCCAACAATGGCGAGGTTCTTCATGGTCATAACATCGTTCATTGGCTGACTCCAGTCACTATGACCAAAGTAAGTTGCCCCAAGGGTAAAGAGGATAAGAGCAAGCGCTGCGTGTTCTACCTTGTAGCCAAGGACGAGTGCTAGTCCAGCACCGAACTTGATCGCGAGCACTACCCAGTAAGCGAGCGCGGCCATTGGTACGCCGACAGTTGTGAAATATCCGCCAATTGCCTCTGGTCCGGCGGTAAACATACCGTACCCAGTGTAGAGGAAGAGGATACCAATAAGCGTGCGTCCGAGTAAGATGCCGTTACTCTGGAGCGTCTTTCGATGTGATTCGTTCATCATATAAATATGTGAAATAATTAAATGTAAAATACTTTGCTTCAATCTATCGCCATAGCTGGTCTTGTGACCTAGGGTGATAGACAGTAACTCTTTCCACTTATATTATACACCCATGGCAAAACGCTATTGGCTCATGAAGAGCGAACCCAGTGAATTCAGTATCGACGACCTCGAGCTGAAAGGGGAGTCTCTCTGGGATGGGATTCGCAATTACCAGGTACGGAACCTCATCCGCGATACCATCAAAGTAGGGGACAGAGCCCTCTTTTATCATTCGTCCTGCAAGGAGGTAGGGGTAGTGGGGGAGATGGAGATTGCAGGCACGCCAATAGCAGACCCAACCCAGTTTGACTCCACAAGCCACTACTACGACCCGAAGTCGCCACAGGACAGTCCGCGCTGGCTTGCTCTCCCGGTTCGGCATATCGCCACTTGGGGCAGGGTAGTGCCGCTGGCGGAACTCCGCGCCACCCCCGCCCTCAAGAATATGACCATCCTCAGAGCCGGGAATCGACTTTCGATTACTGAGGTAACGAAGGAGGAGTATGAGATGATCAAGAAGCTAAAATAAAAGACTGAAATGACAAAATATGTACTTAATTCAGGTGGCGTTGGACGGTATCCAGAGCTCGCAAGGAAATTTTTTGGCGAAGTTTTTAAGGATCTTGGACCTAGTCCAAAGTTATTAATCTGCTGTTTTGCACAACCACGAGAGGATTGGGAGGCAAAATTTGCAGCAGATGTTCAGCGACGTGAATTATTTCCAGAGTCAGTTGCTCCACAGTTAGAATTGGCTTTTCCGGAAACTTTTAGAGAGCAAATTGAAGCCAATGATGTTGTATATTTACACGGCGGTGATGATCACTTAATTCAGTATTGGTTGAGTCAATTTGAAGATTTACCTAAGCTATGGGAAGGAAAGGTAGTAGCCACCAACTCTGCGAGTTCAAATGCCCTGGCAGCACATTTCTGGACCTGTGATTGGCGCAAGAACTTAGACGGGTTAGGCATACTGCCAATAAAATTCATCTCACACTACCAGTCAGATTATGGTTTTGACGACCCTCGTGGCCCTATAGATTGGGAGCAGGCTTACCAAGAACTAGAAACCTACCGGGATATTTCACTC
Organism: uncultured Candidatus Saccharibacteria bacterium; assembly: GCA_964432455.1. Lineage (GTDB taxonomy): Bacteria > Patescibacteriota > Minisyncoccia > Phycocordibacterales > UBA918 > OLB19. The sequence continues at coordinate 3,846 of CAYSNO010000011.1, read as the reverse complement.
CCAATACACGCTCTCAAAGAAGGCGAATACGTTGTGATAGAGGAGTAGCCTATATATTGACAATCCTATGATTAATGTCATTATGTTTAGTAAATCAGCACAAATACGAGGTCTTTGATGCCGAAGTTGTATCACTTCAAACCGCCCCGACTGGCTGGGAATATGCTGTTGCCGCTCGCTGGGCTTCGGGACAAGTATCCGGAAGTCTACGTCAAAGCCCTTGAGAAGTACAAGGGTAGGGGAGAAGTACCTTTTCAGTTCATCCCCTTGCTTGATTGCTCGTGGGAAGACGTTATCTTCCTTAGTCCGGTGCATCCGCAGGTGCTCCATATGGAGCTCTCTGCTTGCGGTTACTACGGACTGATCGGAGCTGAGGCGTACGTCATTGATTCGGAGGTCCTCATGCAACAGACTCCCGGCCGGCTACGTCTTGTGGTTTATGAGTTCGCTGAAGAAGGTCGGGATAGCTACTATCAAGCTGACGAGCATCTCCGCTACGCGCGCATCAGTAATTTCACCCGAAGCCACTACCGGGACGCCGTCAGGGAGGGGAAGCGACCGTTTCTCTTTCATGGCGTCACACACGCTATGTACCACGGTGAGATCCGTGTCGATGGACTGCCGGTGGTTCGCGTCAGAGCGTGACAACACCAAAAAATATCCACCCCGGCCAATGACATGGCCGGGTTTCGTATATTAAAAAGCACCGCTGTTTCAAACGTAAATTGACAATATCATATTTTTATGATATTGTGTTTGTGCGTGACCAATCCTGGCACGTTTATCCTCCATGTTAATGGGAGAACGAAGATGACGGCTCTTTTGAACTACGATCATCGCGCAGCTGGCACTGTTAGGTTCGATGCTTCGGTGTCGATAGAACAGTTGGCAGGATTCTTGGCTGAGTTGAAGTCGAGACATCCGGAGCGGTGGGTCGACCTTCATATCCGCGGGGCAGGGAAGGATAGGGAACACTATATCGCCTTCCACTACATCCTCGCTGACGGGAAGAAGAAGACTCACGACAAGGCGGTGTTCAAGCTCGTACAATTTCTTGGCGATCGCCTCGGTTGGCGCGAAGATCACAAGAAGTCTGAGGCCAAAGTCCCCAACGGTGTGATGGGGTGGAGCATTTCAAGCGTTATGGCCGTGGCGTAAGCTGCAGCCGAAGAGGAAGGTCCCGGCAAGCGCATGTCTTGCCGGGTTTTCATATATTTATTTTTTCAGGGGATGGAAATCACGATGGGTGGTTTCGGCGTAGCGATCGGACGCATGCACGTACCGAGTGGTGGTTTCAAGTGATTCGTGACCGAGGAGTACCTGGATAGCAGCGGGGTTCGCTCCTTGTTCAGCAAGATAGGTGGCAAAGCCGTGACGGAGACTGTGGGCGCTTGTTTTGATACTCATACCGAGGTATTCGCGATACCATTTAATCTTCATCTGCACGTAGTTAGGGGAGATGTGCTTCTTCACATTGGTGGCATTCAGACCACGCTCTGCCACGAAGATGTATGGGTTCTTGTCGTCACGGATTTTAAGGTAGTCACGGATATAGCCTTCGGCTCGAGCGGTGAGGTAGATGAAGCGGCGTTTGCGGCCTTTACCTTCGACAAAGATCTTGCCGGAGTGATCAAGCTGATTGATCTTCAGTGAGATGAGTTCAGAGATACGCATCCCGCTCGCAAAGAGGGTTTCCATAATGGCGCGATTGCGCTTCGCCACAAACTCGTCCTTCTCCACGGTAGTGGGGCATTCGATGAGTCTAATGAGTTCGTGTAGTTCGGCTACTTGGCCATGCTGTTTACCCATTCGGAGGAGCTTAATCGCCTGTGGGGGGATAGGGGCAAACTCGTCCATATCAAGGAGATAGGAGAGATAGCGGCGCAGTGAGGTTAGGTGACGGTTGATGGAGCCGCTTTTGAGCTTCACTTCAGATTCTTGCCCATCTGCGGTCTTGCGAGTGGGGGAGTTGAGGTAGGCCTTGTAGTGTTCGATGGTCTTTTTGGTGACTTTGTCGAAGGGGAGGTCACGCATTTCATTTTTGAGGAAATTCGCAAAGGTGTCGAGGTCGCGCTCGTAGTTGTAGAGAGTCTCGTGCGAATAATTGTTCGCCTGAATATGCAAAAGAAAATCATCTATCGAGGGGAGTGTGTTGGTAGAAGTTTTTGCCATAGATTTGATACTGAACCAAAATTCTTTTGTAGGTAATTGTATTATACCCCGGCGGTGGGGCACCTCCTTTTAGGTTATTATTAACTGAGTATAATAACTCTAATACTCAGTATTATATCTAAAATAACGCTATTTCGCACCTTAGTAATCCACAAACCAATAAGGCTTATAATCCGGCTTTATTCAGTTATTCCTCTTCTCTTCCCTACACTCGTATAAAAATTATTTTTTTACTTTTCTCTTCAACTTTATTTATTACTAATTTTTCTTCAATTTTTGACTTGGTTTTGATTTGCCACGTGATACCAGTATCCCGTCAAAATGCCTTAGGAACCGATATCTGTATCAAGCCTCTTGACCACGTCAGTTTTTGACCTGATGTCTGTATCGTCTCAAATGCCCTGCGAAGCTCACAGAGGTGTATACGCCCTCATATGATGACTGTCTGCTAGCGATTATTGACCTTAGTAGCCATATCTACGTGAGGTTTGGTATGGGTCAAAATTTATCCAGATAATGTAAAGTCTATCCAAGATTTATTTCCGATATTTTTTGTAACGAATTTTGTAGTTTTTGACTCGTTGCTGTCATCTGTCTGTAGTGCACTCTTGTCGGTAGTACAGAGTCCCGGTAGATCAAACAGCAAACTTAAGTCCAAGTCCCCCGTTTCTCTAACTACAACAGATTTATAAAATGTCAAGTAAAGCAGGGAAGTCGCGAATGTCCTCGATAACATGACGAGCGGCTGACTGTACTTCGGGTTTACACCAGCTGAATGTTACTCCATTCCCTGTTTGATTAAAGAGGGGAACATCGTTCATGCTGTCACCTACAGCAATACAGTCAGTTGATACAATATTCTCTTTTTCACAGTAGGCTCTCAGAATATTGGCTTTGGCTTCCCCTTCTTCCCCGTTGCTCATGAAATGATCAAAATTGTTGGCACTGTCAAAAGCGATGTCTGAAGTGGCAAACACAACGTCGACGTTTAGCATCTCACCAACCGCCTCTGCCATAGTTACAAAACCGCCGCTAAGAAGCATGATGGTATGTCCCTTGTCTTTGCATTTTTGAATGACATCAATGACGCCCTCTTTTAGTTGGAAATTCAGAAGAGCAGCTCTTGCAATCTCACGAGTGAGCACACGTCGTTCTTTGTAGAGAGCAGCGAGTTGATTCGTCCATGACTCATAATCAAAATCACCACGTATGTAACTAGTGTACAACTCGTAATCTTCTTTAGGTGTTACTCCGGCAGCAGCATTTAGCCTTTCCCAGCTGTTACTAGTAGTAAGAGTGTCGTCTATGTCAATGACGATTGTTTTCATACTGTGACAGTATACGTAGAATCATCTTTCTTGACAAAAAAACGCTCCATGATTAGATAGGATTATGAATCACAGATTCGCACAAGTATATACCTGGATGAACGGCGCCGATTGTGGGCGTGGTGGCTTTTCTGTCGCCAAGCTTGCAATTGTCACACGTGGCCTTGTATATAGCCGTGGAATTTGTATGAAATAACTCTCCTCTAGAAATAAAACCATAAAAATCCCTCGGCTCGCATAGAAGGCCTGAGGGATTTTATGTGGGCAAGCCTTGTTCTTTCACAATGGAGACAACCATGACGACGACCCCACAGACTGAACCGAAGCATCACGCCATCTTCCTGCC
>CAYSNO010000010.1:0-18999 GCA_964432455.1 uncultured Candidatus Saccharibacteria bacterium | reverse complement strand
TTATGCAGTTGAGCTTGTGAATCGAGTGATCTCTTGGCTTGTTTTAATTCTTGGTACGGTGGCCGCTATTATCATTGTGTATGCTGGTTTTAAGCTCGTGACCTCGGGTGGTAATCGGCACGCCAAAGAAGATGCCAAGTCGATGATCAGCAACATGATTATTGGCTATGTGATAGTCCTCGCTGGGTGGCTCCTCGTTGATACGGGGATGAAGGCACTTTTGATTGATGGCGAGACAAGGCTCGGGATGTGGAATGAACTGAGTTGTATGGCACAGCCTAATCCAGACGGAGCTTCATATAGCCCAACAACTTTTGATCCTAATGGGGAGATTCCAGGTAATCGTGTCGTCGTTACGCCAGGTTATACATATGTTACTGGTGGTACAGGCGGTAGCTTATCTGGTGGTGGCGCTGGAGGCGGAGCGGGTGGCGGTGTGCAGTGCAGTGCATCAAATAGCGCCTGTAGTGTAGCCGCGCTACAATCTGCTGGTTTAACACCAGTCCAGGCAAATGTTATGTCTTGTATTGCCATGACTGAAAGTTCTGGCATTCCGAGTACTCCTCCGTATAATGAAACACACCCAGGTTCTAACTCGACTGCCTGTGGCACTTTTCAGATCACACGTACGACCTGGAGAGGCAACCCTCCCCCTGGGGCATGTAATGATTGGCAATCAAATTGCCAGCGCGCGCAGTGCAATATACAAATGATGGTGCGGTTAGTCAGAGCCAATGGATACAGTGATTGGACTTGTCCCAATTGTAACAACAAAGCAGCGTCTTGTGTTCGTGCTTATGGTGGCAGGATGTAATAAATTAGTATGAAATTTTCATTAATCATCACAATAATATTCGTTTTTTTTATCCCGATTAGTGTGTATGTTCTTTATAATACCTTGATAAAGGATGCGTCTATCACCAAGCCAGATAATACAATAGCGACACCGGGCGATGTTGGTGTAACACTCCCGCTAGCAAACGGTGAAAGTATCGATGTTGAAAACTTTTTAGCCTTACCTGAAGTCACTCCGGCTACGTATAATGAAAATAACTACTTCTTGGGTAACACTTTTGAAGATGTTCAAACAGCCGAGTTCATTGTTACTTTTGACGCCGAGACAAAGTATTTTAATATCATACTCCTCAAAAAGCCGTTCGCAGCCAGTCGTCTAGCGGTCGAAGCCTATATAAAAGAGACGCTTGGTCTTAAAGAATCACAAATGTGTGGATTAGATTACACGGTCAGTGTGCCCGGGTATGTTGATGAAGCTGCTTCCGGTGCTGATTACCGATTTAGCTTCTGTCCGGGTAGTGTACAATTGTAATAATCACTTATGCGCATCGGACTATTTCTGGCTATCTTCAGCTTCACACTCATTGCACCGATGGTAGTGCCGGACGTGGCCATTGCCCAGATATCGCTTGCTGAATATGCTGGCTGTTCGGGAACGGACTGCTCGGCTTGTAACTTGGTGAATCTCGCCAATGGCATCATTACCTGGCTGATTGGATTTCTTTTTATTATTTTCGCGGTTATCCTCGCGTACGCTGGTTTTGGTCTAGTGACTTCAAGTGGCAATCACCATGCCCTCGATGAAGCGAAGAACCGTTTTGTGAATGCACTTATAGGTCTCATTATTGTGCTCGCGGCGTGGCTCATTGTAGACACCATTATGCGCGGTTTGGTTGGACGTGAAGGCTCAGAGGGGCAAATACCAAATGGGCAGGTGACTGGTTGGCTCTACTGGAGTACGGTTGAGTGTTATGACCAACCAGATCCACATGCACGTAATTTTACACCACAGACATTTGAGCCTAATGAGGAGATCCCTGCCGCGATGATGAATACCTATCTTATTGACCAAGGAGGTGGCACCGCTGGTCAGGTGACGATAAATACACCAGCCGGCACTCAAGTAGTAGATATTCGTGCTTGTGATACCTCTCAGTTAGGAACGACGAATTTTCTAGGTATGAGTGTCACGGTAAATCGTCAATTTATTCCCAGTTTACAAAGAATAGATGCTCGATGGCGGCAGATGGGTGGTAATTCATTTTACAGAGTATATTCTGTTGGTGGCTATAATTGTCGGAATATTGCAGGAACCAATCGGCGTTCTAATCATGCGTATGGACTAGCTATTGATATTAATCCAGCGGATAATCCGCATACGAGACCTGGCGATCCAAATTACGGTCGGACCAATATGCCGCCAGCATTTAGACAGTTATTCCTGAATGAAGGTTGGGGATGGGGTGGTAATTGGAATTCTTCAAAAGATACCATGCACTATAGCAAGGCTCCCGGTGAAGGTGGTAATATGAGGGGTGGCTAGTATATGAGTAAGCAAGCACTCCTAACTTGGGTTTTTATCTTTCTGACTTTAGTTGTCGTCGTGCTCTTTTTACGTACGCTACGTGAAGACGAACCACTTTCATCGGAGGTGACTGTTACTGATTTTGCAACTATTACTGTTCGTGAAGACAAACCGAGCGATTTTAGGGATTTAGTTTCTGGTTCTGTATCACCTGAACAAGAGGTTTTGTTGGAAAATATTTTCACCGACCAATACTATCTTAAAAGCTGTACTATTGAAGGCAAAGAATCGCCCGTGCTAATTTTAATTGGGAAGTATAAAGAGGGGAGTAACGGTATAAATACTTTTACCGAGAGCGAAGAGGCTATGAAAGCTTTTGAAAAAAATATGTACAATGACTGGGGGAGTATATTATTCCCAAATAATTTCTCTGGTATCAAAAAAGAATTAGCATTTCAGACAAAACCGGTTACTGATGAATATGTTTTAGCTGAAACATATCGCTTTGCTGCGGTGCCTGAGACTAATCAATTGCTATCTTACGGTTGGGTACTCAATTATATTGTAGTAGCAACGAGTGAGCGTTGTTTAATGAGTGCAATGGAAGACTTATATTCGATACATTAGCTCTAGGTAATGAAAATAGAAAACCGGCTGGGTGGTTTTCCTGTAGACGGTCACGGGTATGAGCTACAATTTTTTTGCTACATTCAATTGTTGTCTAGTTCTCTTGCGATCACAGATAAATTTCTTCCGGAAATTTTCCGCGACCCCACCTCGCATAGTTAAGTTGTGGCGGTCACCAGTCACTAACTATAATTGTTCGTTTCACTCCAATTCTAGTAAGTGCTGTCGACCCCGGCTCGCTGGTTCGTCGCTAGCTCCTCACATCGCTGCGCCTCTCGCAAAAACAAAACACCCATTAATATGGGTGTTTTGTTTTTGCGAGCCCACTTGGATTCGAACCAAGGTCGCTGGTTTTGGAGACCAGAATTCTACCACTGAACTATAGGCCCATCAGTGCGCACCATAGTACGCAAAAAATGGCCGAAAGGCAAATTACTTAGTCGGAAATATGGGTGGCCAAAAAGTCTGTCACGAGGCGATTGATACCTTCAGTATCCTTCGGATCAATCCAGATAATTGATGTATCACGCTTCTGCCAGGTGTATTGGCGCTTGGCAAATTGGCGGATCTTGGTTTCAAGTTCAGTGACCATACTGTCGTAATCGATAAGACCGCGGAGATACCGTGAGATGTAGCGGTACTCAAGGCCAAGTGATTCAAGACGCTCGTGCGTGACACCGGCAGCGATAAGTCCCTCGACTTCAGCTACCATCCCTGCTTCCAGTCGTTCATGCAGGCGTACGTGGATGTTGTGGTGAAGAGTCTCTTTATCGATAGTGATACCGAGGGTAAGTGGGCGGTAGGGTGAGTCAATGGTTTCAGTTGGGGGTACATATCCCAGCACTGTGGCTATCTCAATAGCACGCACCAGGCGGCGAGGATTATCTTTATCCACCGATTCAGCCCGGACGGGGTCGATAGCAGTGAGTCGGGCATAGAGCATATCTACAGGTAGTGCTTCTAGTTCGGTACGAAGGGTATCGTTTGGTGGTACGGCCGGGAGCGAGAGACGACCAAGGAGACTGTCGATGTAGAAGAAGGTACCCCCCGCAATGATGGGGAGGTGCTGGCGCAAGGCAATATCAGTGATAGCCGACTTTGCATCACGGACAAAATCACTCGCGTTGTAGACGGTCATAGGCTCTGCTATATCAAGGAGGTGATGGGGGACACCCTGCATCTCATCCTTGGTCACCTTACCGCTACCGAGATCAAGGCCACGGTATACCTGCCGGCTGTCAGCCGAAATCACCTCACCTGCGTACTGTTTGGCGATTTTGATGGAAAGGGACGTCTTACCGGAAGCGGTCGGCCCCACGATGATAATAAGTGGCTGTTTGTCCATGACTGGTAGCGGCAGTGTAGCAAAAATGGCCAAAAAGGAAATGCCACGCTACGGGAGCGTGGCATCAAGGTCGCGAAGTGACCGGAGCGGCGTAAACGCGGTGAGTGCAGCCAGGGCTTCACTGTGCGTCGCATAGAGCGCGAGCGGCGGGACATGTGTGTACAGGTCTACCATCTTGCCGTAGCAGTGGCCAATGCGCCCAGCCTGAGCTTTGGTATATTCGTCACTTGATAAGTGAAGAATATACGGTGTTCCGCGCTTCGGGTGAGTTGGCCACAGTTCATAGCCGAAGAGCGGATTTAGTTCTTGGTTTGGTGCATAGGCGATAATTGGCACATACGGCATCTAAGACTCCCTCGTTTTTATAAAGAACAAACCAGGCTTGGCGCCTGGGTCTTGTTCACAACGGAATTTGGGGGAAAAAATCAGTTACATACAAAGCCAAGCGCGAAGCCATGAAGTGGCATCCATGTAGTCATACGCTTAGTTGTTGTGTGACAGAAGGTCATAAGTTGATTGTAACAGGGTAGAAATAATATGCAAAGGAAAAGTGAAAAGAATACGCCGCCCCAGGGTGAGCCAGGGCGGCGACGTGGTCATTTGACGGAAATGAATCCGCCAACATAGGTCGGGTATTTGTCGGCGAACTTCTGACCATGGCCGAGGTCTTTGACGATCGGGACACCATCATGACAGAGCGTACAGTCGTCTTCCGGGAAGCGCTTCAGGTTGAATTGCTCGAGAGAAACGAGACTCCTCACGCCGAGATCGGTTGCGGTGAGACCACTACGGTCGCCGATGGTGACGATGGCGTAGACGTCTGCGCCGTATTGTTGAATCATGGGTGCGGTTTTCCGGAAGGTTGAACCTTCGTTCAGAAGATCGTCCATCCAGAGCACCAGCGAGTCGTCGTCGATGATTCTGGCTGGGTTCATATTCCAGACAAATTTCCCTTCGTGCTTCTTGTCTTTCAGAAGTATTCCGGTATCGACGTTGTAGGGCAGTTCGGCCTCGGTCAGCGCGGTGATCTGCTTGACCATCTTCATGCCCATGGTTTCGGGACCGACAACCACGATGTTGCGGTACTTGGCCACCGACACGCTGAGTAGCGCCATCTTGAGCAGCTCTGCGACAACTTCACGAAGGAGGAGCTCCTGCCCCTCTTGGCCGAGTGGACGATAGTTGACGTAGCCATCGCCGTGGAGTCCGCTGGTGTAGACGAAGTGTCTATTGGTATAGACATCGGCCACGCCATGGATTCTATCAAGTAGCGTTGGGTGAGTACACAAAGTACGTATCCTTCCTGTTTTGGCCACTCTTTGTGGCGGTTGACGTCTGACGGTAGGGTACGTGAAATACAGGAAATTGCAAGATTATAAAAAAGAAGACGCCGCCCTAGGGTTAGCCAGGGCGGCGGTGATGGGGTCAGATGATGACCGGATGGTGGGCATTCGCCTCGGCGCTCACTTCTGCGATGAAGCGTTGGACCCTAGCTTTTGGATCTGCCAGGATGTCAGTTGCCATCACGACGTAGTCAGATCCAGCCTTGATCGCATCGGCGGGCGTCATGACACGGCGTTGATCGCCAACAGCGTTTCCTGCAAAGCGAATTCCTGGCGTCACCAACAGACCGGTGTAGCCAGATGCCCGCAAGACCGAGGCTTCTTGTGCCGAACAGACCATGCCGTCAAGTCCGGCCGGGGCAATCCATTCATTGGCATAGAAAAGCACCTGGTCTTTGGCAGTGCGGCCGTTGTGCTGCGCTGCACACATCGCGTCATCTTTCGTGGTCAGGACAGACACGGCGAGTGAAATGATTCCCTGATCTCGACAAATGTCCGCGAAACGTTTCAGAGCAGCCGGTCCCACATCGGCCATGCAGTTCATCATAGTGGGACTATGCCGGGACGCTTCTGTGGCTGTGTCAGCCAGGATGTCGTCGGTATTGCAGAACTTGCCATCGAGGAACCATTGGCTGATGCCGCGATCACGCAACTCGCGACCAATCGTAGCGAGCCCCATTCTCAACATAAGCACAGGGCCAATCTTCACATAGGTCGCGCCGGCGTTTGCCACTGCATCAAACACCTGCAGAGCCTCGTCGCCAGTTTTCTTGTCGATCCCGACAATCAATCGGTCGACTGGTCTGTCACCTGTTCTCATATTGCCCTCCAGAGCTATGGTGATGTAACGTAAACCGCTTCGTCAAGGTGCGATCCGAAAGTAGCCTATAGCAAAATTAGGAAATGTCTAGGGTGGTATTTTGTTATTAATTTACGTAGTATATGACGATGCAATACGGGGTAGATGTCGCGAGCACACGACTTGATGATCTTGATAAACGGGTACTGGCCGCGGTCAAAGAGATGGTGAGTGCAGGAGTGTCTCCTCGCGTGCTTAATGTGGGGTGTGGGCAGGGTGGACTGGCTCGGGCTCTGGTGCAGGTTGGTGCTGCAGTGACTGCACTTGATATCGATGATTATAGCGATGTGATACACGAACAGTCTGTTTCGCATAGTGACGCAATTAATTATATCCAAGCAGATATCCGCGACTGGGTAGCTACGAATACCGAGCAGTTTGATCTCGTGGTGTTGCAGCGAGTGCTTCATTATGTGCCGTATGAAGACGCGCGAATGGTTTTAGAAAAATTACATTCTGTGAGCGATACGCTCTATCTTTCGGTGACAGGTACGACGACCACCATAGCGAGTCATTATGAAGCCCTCACCAAGCCGATAACAGAAAGGTGGGGGAAGCTCGATGCCGTAGGGCAGGAACTGTTTTCTATCTCGGCACCATTGTGTCTCTATTCAGAAGGTGAAGTACGAACATTGCTGGCAGAAACTGGTTGGCAGGTGGAGTGGCTGCGGGTATCTGATTTTGGGAATATAAAGGTTGAAGCAAAGAATTAATTCTATCTAGGCGAAAGTCTATTTCTTTGCTACAATCTGGCGATTGCCTCGGTGGCGGAATTGGTATACGCGCACGACTCAAAATCGTGTATCGCAAGGTGTGAGGGTTCGACCCCCTCCCGAGGCACAATAAATCCCCGTTTAGGGGTTTTTGTGTCTTGGAGAACATGACTAAATGTCATGTTCGTGAGGGGTCGAAAAGGTTGTCAGCTCTGTAAGAGCGACAACCTGTACTGAACCAGTATGGTTCGACCCCCTCCCGAGGCACAATAAATCCCCGTTTAGGGGTTTTTGTGTCTTGGAGAACATGACTAAATGTCATGTTCGTGAGGGGTCGAAAAGGTTGTCAGCTCTGTAAGAGCGACAACCTGTACTGAACCAGTATGGTTCGACCCCCTCCCGAGGCACAATAAATCCCCGTTTAGGGGTTTTTGTGTATCAAAAAACTTATAAACACCCAGGGCGGGAAGGGTTGTGGTAGAATAGAGGGACGAGCAACCGCGTTAGAACGGTTTTGGAGGTCATTCTTGCTCGGCTTTTTCCGTGTTTTAACTATCATTCCATCATGGCATTTCAAGGTGATTCAATCTTTTGGGTAGAAGTTGAAAAAATTGTCCCGAACCCATTCCAGCCACGCCGCGAATTTGATGAGGCAAAACTCAAAGAACTGGCCGAGTCAGTACGGATGTATGGTATTTTGCAGCCACTGACGGTCACCCGCAAAGAAATCCAGGGAGAAGATGGATCGTTCCGTAGTGAGTACGAACTTATTGCCGGAGAACGACGCTTACGCGCGAGTAAACTCGCTGGGCTACAGATAGTGCCAGTGATTATTCGCGATGGTGAGCAGACGGAACAAGAGAAGCTTGAACTCGCTATTATCGAAAACCTCCAGCGCGAGGATCTTAATGCGGTCGACCGCGCACTCGCGTTTCGTCAGCTCGCCGATGTATTTGGGCTCTCGCACACCCAGGTAGGTGTGAAGGTAGGGCGTAGTCGCGAATATGTCTCGAACTCGATTCGTCTTTTGGCGCTGCCTGACTACATGCTCGATGCGCTGCGGAGCAACGACATCACCGAAGGACATGCGCGAACACTCCTCATGCTCAACGATCGTCCTGAGGAGCAGGATGTAGTGTTCCGTGAGATTCTCCTCAAGAAACTATCAGTTCGTGAAGTAGAAAAGATTGCCCGTGGTATAGCGACCGAAAAAGTCCGCAAGAAGGAATTGGTGGATGATGGACTGCTTGAGATGGAAAAGGAATTTAGTAGCACGCTTGGTACTCGTGTCAGTATTACGAAGACCGACTTTGGTGGTCGTCTCACTATCGATTACTTCTCACTTGAAGACCTTGAGTCGATGCTCGAACGGATGCGCCAAGAAAAGCTCGGCGACGCGCGTACCGCTGTACCAGCGGACTACCAAGATGAATCAAAAGATACTGTCGTGAGTGACGAGGTGGACGAAGAGATGGCGACCTTAGCCGAGCTCGCTCGTGCTACCGGTATCGAACCGGTGGTACCAAGTCAGGTAGTGGCTACACCTACAGTGGCGCCAGAAGTACTCGAAGTACCTGAAGAGCTGGAGGTACCAGTCACAGAATCTGAGGTGGTACCAGTGGCGCCAGTTGCTCCAATGGTCAAAGTGCCAGAGTCGCCAGTAGTGCCGGTTGTTTCAATACCGACACCAGCCCCGACGGCGCCAGCCGAAGGTGGAGCCAAGCCAAGTCTCCGTGATCAACTTGCGTCACTCCTTGGTAATCGGGCGCCGGAGCCTACACCCGCTCCAGTGGTAGCAACTCCGGCTGCACCAGTGACAAATCCGGTACCAGCACCCGAAGTCGTGGCCACGAAGCCGGCGTCAGATGATGACCTCTATTCGGTGACGAAGTTCACTATATAAACAAAATACAAAAGCGGCACCCGAAGGGTGCCGCTTTTGTATGCTCTGTAATTATTTTCCAACTGCTGGTAGTCCGAGCTCACTACGGATATGGCGGCGGGCGAGTGAGGTTTTTGCTATATCAAGCCACTTCTTCGAGGGTTTGGCTGATTCTTTGGTTTCGATTTCGACAATATCGCCGTTCTTGAGTTCGGTCTCGAGCTGCACGAACTTTCGGTTTACGCGGGCGCCAGAAATATGGTTGCCGATTTCCGAGTGGATAGCGTAGGCAAAATCGATTGGGGTAGCCCCGAGCGGAAGATCAACCACGTCACCGTTTGGCGTAAAGACGAAGATGCGGTTCATAAAGAAGTCCTGGCGCATATCGGCCATAAACTGACTACTCATTTCGTCTTTGGTGTACATGTCGCCAATTTGACTAATCCACTGCGGAATTTTTTCTTTGTGGTCAGGGAGTTTGACGTCGACAGTTTCTTCTGGAACGGCCCGCTTAGAAAATGGACGGAAGAGTGATGGGATAAGGTTAGAAAAACGTCCACCGGTCACAGTACTGTTCGCCTGAGGAAGTACTTGTTCTTTATAGATGAGATGTGAAGCCACACCGAACTCCGCCTCCTGGTGCATTTGGCGGGTACGGATTTGGATTTCCATAATCGTACCGTGATTTGAGGTCACGGTGGTATGGATTGACTGGTAGCCGTTTGGTTTCGGGAAGGCGATGTAGTCCTTCATGCGGCCCGGGAGTGGTCGCCAGAGGTCATGGATGATACCAAGCGTGCGATAGCAGTCCTCGAGTGTTGGGACCACCACGCGCATGGCCATGAGGTCGTAGACCGCATTAATATCCCAGTCCTTGCGGGTGAGTTTGTGGTAGAGACTGTAGAGTCCCTTTACGCGGTATGAGGTATTAAAATCAAGGAGCTTCGCTTCTGCGAGACGCTTTTGGAGCGACTTTCGTTCGCGTTCGAGGATTTCACCACTTTTGCCAGCTCGTTGTTCGAGGAGTTGCTTCACCCGCTTATAATCCTCGGGATAGACATAGAAAAAGGCGAGGTCCTCGAGCTCCTTGCGGAGCTTACCCATTCCGAGGCGGTGGGCGACTGGTACGTAGATCTCAAGGGTCTCACGCGCAATACGGAGTTGCTTTTCCTCTGGTACATGACCAAGCGTCTCCATGTTGTGAAGGCGATCGTTGAGCTTGATGATGAGGACACGAATGTCTTGACTCGTCGCCACAAAAAGCTTTCGTAGCGATTCATTGTGCCGGTCCTTTCCGTAGTACCGAACGGACGAGAGCTTCGTGACCCCTTCGACCAGGTAGAGGATTTCCTCTCCAAAGAGTTCTTTTATCTCCTCAGGCGTCGCTTCGGTGTCTTCGATACTATCATGGAGGAGGGCGGCGGCGACGGTGCGGGGTCCAAGCCCCATATCAGCGATTTTGTACGCTACCTCCGCCAGGTGCGTCATATACGGCTCGCCCGAGTAGCGGGTTTGGGCGGCGTGCATTTTGGCCGCATACTCATACGCCTTGGTGATGAGCTCTTCGTTTGCTGTCGTCAATTTCGGCATTTTGCCGATGATGTCGTTCGCTGTACGCATTAAGTCATTGTAGGGAAGAGTGGTAGGAATAGCAAGTTATATATTGGCGATTACAGTAGCGGTTTTAGACGACGTACACATAATGGGATTTTCTTGCAATACGCTTGATTTTATGGTTCAATTTTGTTTACACGTTTGGGACAACGTGTAAACCGAAGCTTGCCGGTCTGCAAGTGAAAACATCACCCGCGTGAAGCGCGGGAAGTAAGGACAGAAGATGAAGAGCAATAAACTGCCGTCAGTTACCCTGGCACCGCCTGCTATGGCCAAGCTTCCGGATGCCGAACACTGGCACGGAATCTCCCCGACCACCATCTCGCCGAGTGGGTACCCCCTCGCAAAGATGCCGGAAGGCACGTTCATTGGGCGGGTCGGATCCTGTGGGTCCGTCTATCAAGAGCAGCTGAAACGCTGAGGCCAGAGCAGGCCGCGAAGATGGGCGGGGTTCGCCCATCTTCGACTAGTTCTTAATGAGTACAAGCAGTACAACATAATCGCGCCTAAAAGCGCGATCATCTGGGGCCATCTTTGGCCTCTTTGTTTTATATTTGGACTACTGTTTTAGTAACTCAACCGCCACCTCAAGCGTGATGTCGTCGGTCTTCATGTTGTCTGGAATACTGATGCGTTTAAAACCTTTACGAAAGTAGCGACCAGATTTTGATTCGTAGAGGTTAATGAGTTTGCGAGTACGTGGATGAATACCAATTTGCTTGAGGAGCGTTTCGCCCTTACGTCCTTGCTTGGGCTCTTTGAATATTTCAAGCGCTCGTTTGAAGGTGATGGTGTATGGATCGTCTTTTCCCTTGAGCGAGCGGAAGTCGCCCGCGTGTGCGATGTACGGACCATACTGACCGGTGTTGGCCATCACCACCTCTCCAGTGTCTGGATGTTGACCTAATTCGCGCGGCAGGATGAGGTATTTCGTCGCCATCTCAAGCGTGACATCTTCCATTTTCACACCAGCCGGCAGACTGGCTCGCTTCGGCGCGACGGCTTTTTTGCCCTTCACCTTTTCGGGGGTAGCCCCGAGCTGGACATAGGGTCCGTATTTGCCATTGAGCACATAGATATCGTCGCCAGTCTCAGGGTGTTTGCCAATTGGGGCTTCGGCCTTTAGCTCACTGCCGTCAATGAGACGTGAGCCTTCACAGTCTGGATAGCGTTCGCACGAGAGGAAGGTGCCCGAACGGCCGAGCTTAATCACCATGCCGGCACCACAGGTTGGGCAAGGGAATTGTTTTGGTCCAGCGCCGAGATTCGTGAGCTTTGGGATATCTTCTTTGGCGGCGACATCTTTACTAAACGGTGTGTAGAAATCCTTAAGCGTCTTTTCGTACGTGCGCTTACCTTCAGCGATTTCATCAAGCTCGTCTTCCATCTCACTCGTGAAGGTGTCACTAATATATTCACCAAAGTACTGCTCGAGGAAGGTAGATACCACGTCCCCCGTATCGGTTGGGATAAGCGTGCGACCTTCCTTAAGGACATACCCACGCTGGGTAATGGTGTTCATGATACTCGCGTAGGTGGATGGTCGGCCAATACCACGCTTTTCGAGTTCTTTAATGAGACCCGCTTCCGTGTAGCGGTTTGGTGGTTGGGTTTGTTTGGCTTCAACGGCGATTTCTTTGACGGTAAGCTCGGTACCAATTGCGAGTTTTGGCACCTCAACATCCTCACCGCGTGAGGCAGTGTCCACACGCAGCCACCCATCAAAGGTGATGCGCGCACCGGTGACGGCGAAGTCTGGAATTGTTTCTTTGCCGGCGATATTGGCGACTACTTTGGTGCGAGCAAACAGGGCGTCACTCATTTGTGAACTGACTGTCCGGCGCCAGATGAGTTCATAGAGGGCTTTTTGGTCTTGGGTGAGACCAGCACTCTTCATCGCGATGTTCGTCGGACGAATTGCTTCGTGGGCTTCTTGAGCCGACTTACTCTTGGTTTTGTACTGACGGGGTGCAAGGTAGTCTTTTCCGTACTCGGCGCTAATATGGGCAATGATTTGTTTTTGGGCCACTTGGCTAATAGTTGTACTGTCAGTACGCATATAGGTGATATGTCCGGCTTCGTAGAGCTTCTGTGCGGCTCCCATGGTGCGTGATGGCGAAAAGCCAAGACGGGTCGAGGCGGCCTGTTGGATGGTCGACGTCGTAAATGGTGCTCGCGGTGCGCGACGCGCTTCAGTCTCTTTGAGATCGGTTACACTCCAAGTACCCTTTTCGCCGACTTTTTTGATGCGGTCTGCTTCACTTCCTTCAGTTGGTTCGATACTACAGGTGAGGGGGAGTGCCGTCTTGCCGGCTTTGGCCGTGGTCGTCAGCACAAAGAAGTCATCGGGCACAAAGGCACGGATCTCACGCTCGCGCTCCATGATGATACGCAAGGCGGGTGACTGTACGCGACCAGCAGAGAGACCATAGCGGACCTTTTTCCAGATGAGTCCGGAGAGGTCGTAACCGACGAGACGATCGAGTACACGACGAGCTTCTTGTGCTTCTTTGAGGTTCTCATCAATGGCACGGGGATGCTTGATTGCTTCCTTCACGGCACCTTCGGTAATTTCGTGAAAAACGACACGTTTGAGGTTCTTATTTGCACCCTTGATGAGTTCGGCCACATGCCAGGCAATGGCTTCTCCTTCACGGTCGGGGTCGGAGGCGAGGAGGACGAGGTCGGCACTTTTGGCGGCCTTTTGGAGTTCGGCGATCACCTTTTCTTTACCTGGTGAGACGATATAACGAGGGACAAACCCCGCTTCAATATCAACGGCGTCTTTGTTTGTCTTCGGCAAATCGCGTACATGTCCAATTGAGGACATGACGGTATAGCCTTTACCAAGGTACTTTTCAATGGTTTTTGCTTTGGCTGGTGACTCTACGATAACGAGGGTACTCATATATATGTGTGTGCCGTAACAAATACTAGGTTTTCTCTCTTCTGTCAAACAACAACGTTCGTCCAAAACGCCCGGATACTGCGTCACTACTCGCTCGTAAACATTCATCGTATTTCAATATACGCCTCACATTTCCTTCTCTGCTTCTTACAGAAGCGGTACACCTTTTGGCTAATCTGTATCGCTGTGCTCACATATTATCACAAAAGGTCTTGCGAAAACGTCCCACGTTTTCTCACCTTGTCTGCGGGCTTTTTGAACAAACTTGACCGATGTAAATTCACCGACACGTACGTGGGGATAGAAGATAAGATTAAAGATGAGTGACTGGTGTGTAGACACCTCCTTCCGCGACAATATGTCCCTCGAGCTCCACCTGCATGAGGACGATATTGGCGGCTGCCGTCGGGAGTCGAAGTCGGGTGATGAGGGTGTCTCGGTCGGTTGGTTCAGGTAGGTGAGTGAGGACGAGTATGGCTTCCGGTGAGAGATTACTCTTGATCACAGTCTTTGTTTCAGTGGCTGTCTGTTCAATATTGAGTGCCTCAAGAATATCCGCCGGTGAGGTCACGGGTGTCGCTCCGAGTTTGAGGAATTGGTGGCAGCCCCGTGAGGTCGGGGAGAAGATGCTGCCCGGTACGACGAGGAGTTCTCGATTATAATCAACCGCCATCCGCGCCGTGATGAGGGTGCCTGATTTCTCCCCCGCTTCGATGAGGAGTGTTGCTGCGCACATACCGGCCATGATGCGGTTGCGTTGCGGGAAGGTCCACAACGCTGCGCGGGTATCTGGTGAGAGTTCGGATAACAGTCCACCACCAGCTTCAACGATACGCTGCGCGAGTCGGCGGTTGGTGGCAGGGTAGAGGACTCGCTCACCGAGGCCACTACCAGGGACGGCGAGGGTATAGAGCCCAGCTGTCAGTGCCGTCTCGTGCGCGAGCGCATCAATGCCGAGTGCGAGGCCTGAGACGATACCGATTGGGTAGCCACTAAGTCCACCAATGAGCTGTTCGACCGCCTGCTTCCCGTAGGTAGTGTATTGGCGGGAGCCCACGACGGTTATGAGGGCGAGGTCGGAGGGAGGGAGATTTCCGACCGCCCAGAGAGACTTTGGTGGCTGGGGGATCTCCGCCAAAAGAGCCGGGAACTCTTCCCGTAGTAACTGCCGTAGTGGCAAGGTACTCATAAAAAAATTGTAACATAAGTCATGTACAATTTTGACAAATACAAGAAATTGTGATATTATACTGGTCGGTGCAACAAGCGCGAATATGCGCAAACAGAGGGAGCAGTTCTATGCAACGTATTCTTTCGGCCATGATGGTCGCATTTCTTTCTGTGCTGTCGACGGCTGCCGAGGCGGAAAAATCCGTCTGGCAGGGCGTCCACCTGAGCTTTGGAACTACCAAACAGGCGGGTGATCATGACTTCACGCTCTCCCATGAAAAGTGGGGTGCACATGAACTCTGGGCCTTCCCGGTCTCGGGGTCGGGCTTCGTTCTCGAGGCCGGCTACCGGTGGCAGGTGGGCGAATCTCGCTTGACCGTCGGTCCGACCATCACGGTGATGAAAGGTGGTCTCAGCGGCGGCCGTAGCTGGCAGCACGAAAAGACTGGTGCGTCTGCCCGTCTCGCGTATGACAGCGAGTTGCAGGCGACCGCCGGACTCGAGCTCGGCTACATCGTGAACGAGCGGATGCTCATCACGGCTGAGGCGGGTTTTGTCGCCAGCGATGCCAGTCTGACGCTTTCGGGCGACTACGGTGGGCACACTGCCGAATCGTCGCTTGAAGGGTATGTGCCGGGCGAATATGTATCGCTTGGTCTCGACTACCGATTCAAGAACGGGGCGACGATTGGTGTCGAGATCGGCCGCTACAACCTGCACTGCGCCGACTCTTGGGGCGAGGTGAACGGCGAGCTCGTCACCAATGCTACCGTCGTCAGCCTCGAATTCGGCTTCCAATTCTGATCTTTTGACCTTTTGGTTCTCACGTCCTCCGGCAATCTGTCGGAGGCGTTTTCTTTATCTATTTGCAAACTCGTGTATACTTTTAACGTTATTATTGTAGAAATTAGGGTATGCTCGACATCAAATTTATTCGCGAAAACCTCGATATAGTTAAGGCGGCGGCGGTCAAAAAGAAAATCAAAGTAGATCTAGATCGCCTCGTGGCGCTTGATGATACCCGCCGCTCCCTCATGTCGAGTATCGAGGGTAAAAAAGCCGAGCAAAACCGCGTGTCTGAAGACATCGCCAAAGCCACTGAGGGGAGTGTCCGCGAACCACTTATCGCCGCCATGCAGACCGTGAAGGCAGCCGTCCAGGCCGAAGAAGAGCAGCTGAAGCCGGTCCTTGAAGAATGGAAGGCTTTGATGCTCCAGGTACCGAATATTCCAGATATGACCGTACCCGATGGCGAGAGTGATGCAGACAATGTCGAGGTGCGCACTTGGGGTGAGCAGACGAAGTTTCCGTTTGCGGCCAAGGACCACATCGAGCTTATGCTCGCCCACAAGATGGTTGATTTTGAACGGGGGGCTAAAGTCCACGGCTTCCGTGGCTACTACATGCTTGGAGACGGAGCGAAGCTCATGTGGGCGATTTGGAATTATGCGAACGATTTCTTTGGGGCCCGTGACTTCGTGCAGATGTTGCCACCGACCATCGTCCGTAAGCAAAACCTCTACGGTACTGGACATCTCCCGAATGACGCCGACGATGTCTTCCGTACCCAAGACGACGACTACCTCATTGGTACCAGTGAAGTTTCTGGTATGGGCTTTTATAGTGACGAGGTCCTTGATAAGAGTGAACTGCCAGTAAAGTTCCTCGCCTTCTCACCATGTTACCGTCGCGAAGCAGGTAGTCACAGCAAAGATGTGAAAGGTCTTATCCGCGTGCATGAATTTTACAAGGTAGAACAGATTGTCCTCTGTGAAGCCTCTCACGAAGAAAGTGTGAAGTGGCACGAAGAAATCACGAAGAACACTGAAGACTTCATGCAGTCGCTCGGTATCCCATACCACGTAGTGCTCAACTGTGGCGCTGACATCGGTCAGGGTCAGGTGAAGAAGTATGACATCGAAGCCTGGGTACCAAAAGAAGAGAAGTACCGCGAAACCCACTCGGCTTCATACTTCCATGACTTCCAGACTCGCCGCTTTAATATCCGTTACAAGGACACTGATGGTACCGTGCGCTACGCTCACTCACTCAATAACACCGCGGTGGCGGCTCCTCGTATCCTCGTCTCACTCGTCGAGAACCTCCAACAGGCCGATGGATCAATCAAGATTCCAGATGTACTGATACCGTACTTCGGTAAGGGCAAGATTGGGTAGAGATTGTATATATTAACCGTATACTTTGTTGTATTTCATTTTTTCGTCCTCACCGTATGCTGGATACGACTCGAACGAAAAAACTCATTTTCTTACAGAAACTGTCCACTCATTGGTCTTTTGTTTCGCTTGCTCACAAAATACACAATGAGTCTTGCGGAAACGCCCCATGTTTCCTCACCTCGTCTACGGCTAATATCTCCAATCTCTAAGGTGGGAAAAGCCACAATGAGTTGCTTGTAGTGAATATGCTACACTGGGTACCATGTTCAAGCAGAAGTCTCCGGTCAAAAAGAAATTTGCCCCACCACTGAAGGCGAAGAAACAGCGTCGCCAGTGGGATCCGCGTACGCGCGCGATTCTGCGGCAAGTAATCATCGGCCTTAGTATTCTCATCGCCATCGGTCTTTTGCTGACTGCTGTTTGGTATGGCACTCGTGTTTCCTTTCTCACCATCGCCGATGTGACCATCGAAGGTGGTGAGACCATCAATCATGAGACGGTCAAAAAGACTGTTGAAGGAGTTCTCGAAGGCGACTACCTGGGTCTTGTCCCGCGCCGCTTTGCCTGGACCTACCCGGACGAAGAAATCCTCGAACAGGTTCGGACTATCCCACGGGTCAAAGATCCAATTCTTGAGCGTGTGAGTGGCACCGCCATCCACCTGAGCTTCAGCGAATATATTCCGCACGCACTCTGGTGTCAGGGACGGGGGAGTGAAGAGTGTTATTTTATCGATGACGCTGGCTATGCGTTTACCCGGGCACCCCGGCTCGAAGGGGGCACCTTCCCGCGTTTTCACACTATTGGTACCGAGGCCAAAGAACGTACAAATATGATTCCGACCGACGACCTCCGGGCGATTGAGACGCTGCGTGAGGCACTGAGCGACGAGCTCGGTCTCCCAATTGCCTTTGTCGAGACCGATATGGTGCGTGATGTGTTCCTCGGAGTGGCAGGTGGTGGGGAAATCAAAGCCACCCTGCGCATGTCTTCGGAGGAAACTGTCTCGAACCTCAAGAGCATTCTCGCCTCAAAAGAATTTTCCGATATCAAGCCGGGCAGTTTTCAATACATCGACCTGCGCTTCGGGAACAAAGTATTTATAAATGAAGAAGCACCGGGTAGCCCTGCGACCACAACCGCGACGAGTAGTGAACCGGTCAGTGAAGTGACAGAGCCTGCCAGTGAAGTGAATGCGGATAGTACTGATGATGCCTAAATGAAAAGGCCACCGGGGAGGTGCCCTCTCCAGTGGCGTTAGCGAAATCGCTGCTTGGTGATTTCGAGATAAGCGGCTTGTTCGTCTTCAGGTCGGCTGAGCATGCGGTGCGCCGCAATGCTTTCTAGAAACATGAAGAAGGCTTTTGCGACTGCGAGAAGTTGGACTAGTGATGCGATGTCGGGGGCATCAATCAACGCCAATACGACAGACTCAAGTGGGAACGAAGCAAGCGCCCACAGGATTGAAGACCACGCGTAGATGCGCATCACCCGCCAGACGGAATCTCTGGTATTCATGGGTCACCTTGAGCTTTTTATACTATCGTGTACAGTACAACAACTATGAACTTCTGGCAACAACTCCCGACGCCATTTCTTGCTATCGCGCCAATGGCGGATGTGACCGATGCTGCCTTTCGTCAGATGATGGCGAAGTACTCACGCCATACCCGCGCGGATGGCTCAGAGGGTGGCGCTGACATCACCTGGACAGAGTTTGTGGCCGCCGATGGCCTCGTCCGTGCGACACCCGAGGGCAAGGTCAAGCTCATGGCCGACCTCATCTACAGCGAGGAAGAGCGACCTATAATTGCGCAGCTTTTTACCCGGCACCCGGAGCATATGGAGTATGCGGCACGACTGTGTCTCGAACTCGGCTTTGATGGTATTGATATCAATATGGGTTGTCCGGCTGGTGCGATTATCGACCAGGGTTGTGGCGCTGCGATGATCAAGACTCCTGATATTGCCCGCGCAGTCATACAGGCAGCGAAGCGTGGAGCGAAGAGTGACGACGGTGGAATCCCGGTCTCCGTAA
>CAYSNO010000009.1:10281-19048 GCA_964432455.1 uncultured Candidatus Saccharibacteria bacterium | reverse complement strand
CGTTTGATTGGGTGAACTGCACATTAGCCTTATTTTTGAGGAGCGATTCAAAGACTTGGATACCAACCTGATCGGTAATAGTGGTCGGCATCGTAAACGCGGTCGGTGTACCGGTAGCGGGAAGTGTAATTGGGGCTTGTACGACAAACTCTTCGCGCCAGTCCTCTACCCCGTCATTATTAGTGTCACTCACAGGAATAAAATTGCGATCACCAAGGGTGGTATCAATTTGCTGTACTGGTTCTGCTACAGCGGCCATTTGTCCTGGAGTAGTGCGCAGGTTGTTTAAAACAAATGCCCCACACACTAAAGCTCCACCGACTAGTGTGGCGCCCAAGACTTTTTTATTGATATGGAATCGTTCCATAGACTACGAGTACAGTATAGCAATAGATTTGCCACTCGATTTGTCTCCCTGTGTATGGACTGGGGAGGATTTGTTACGATTGTAACCTATGGTACAGCGTGAGCCACATCATGATAGAGAGGTCTTCCCCACGAACGGTCAGTGACAGCCCAAGTTCGGTGAAGATGTTTTCGAGCATCTCGCGTGGATAGAGACTCGTGAGTGTCCCGAGTAATTGCTTACGGCGTTGCCCGAGACCGGCATGGAGAAGGGTAAAAAACGTTTCGCGATCAGACTTTGTCGGTAGTTCCGTATGGGTGATGTTATGAATCGCGAGGATGGCCGAATCTACATTAGGTGCGGGCTTAAAATGGCCCCGGGAGACGGTTTTAAAATACTTCGGTTCGCCGTAGACGCGTACGGATAGCGATAATAAAGAGCTCTTTTTATCGCGAGCAATGCGTTCGACTACCTCTTTTTGCATCAAAAACACGATAGTGGTTGGTGGTTCTGGCAGTTCAAGGCAATGTCTAAGGAGAAATCCCGATAGGTAATACGGGATATTAGCCACTATTTTATACGGTTTTTTTGCAATTGGGAGCGTTCCAAAATCAAATGTTCGCACATCATCATATATAAGACGAAGCTGTCCGGCGGTAATTTCGGCTGCAAAAGCCTCTTTAAGTACGGTAACTGCCCGTTCGTCGGTCTCAATCGCATAGACGGTTGCGCCACGCTGCAGGAGAGCCCGGGTCAACGCACCGGTCCCAGGACCAATTTCGATAACCATATCCCCTGCCCCCACGGTACCTGCATCACACATCCAGTTTGGGACTACCGGGGTCGTCAAAAAGTTCTGCCCGAGGGACTTTTTGTGGGCAAAACCTTCTTTGGTCTCGTCGTCTCGAGTAGTCATTACCGTGAGCATAGCGGTAAAATCAATGACCTGCAAGCAGAATGAGCTACAGAGCGCATTGCGCGACAATAGCGAATTTTAGCGAGCAAAGTCTATTCCTAATGACTTTGTCCGCGCACCACCACTTTGTTTATTGAATCGTCCTTCCCTAGTCCAAAAAAATTGTTGTTTCGTACCCCGATGAGGAACTCCCCCAACCTTTTGGATTAGCACTCTCAACATACTCTCGACTAATATCATTAAGGAAATTCGAAGGGACATTAATCCGCTGGCTGCCATAAATAGTCCGCATATGCGCATAGGTAAGGTAGATCTTCTTTTCGGCGCGGGTAAGTGCCACATAAAAGAGGCGGCGTTCTTCCTCATGGTCAATCCCACTATCATCAAGTCGTTCGTGCGGGAAGAGTCCTTCCTCAAGTCCAGCAATAAATACGTACGGGAACTCGAGTCCTTTGGCGGCGTGCACGGTCATAAGACGAACGGCATCTTGCTCACTTTTATCCTTGAGTTCGTCTTGATCACTTTGGAGCGCCACCGTTTCAATAAACGCTTCAATACCCGCTTCGGTATCCATCTCGTCATAACGAGTAGCAATCGAAACGAGTTCACGGAGGTTTTCCAGACGAGAAAGATCTTCGTCAGTACCACTCTTTTTGAATTCGGTTTCCATGCCGGTGCGAGCGATAATAAATTTTAGCGTCGAGGATAGTTTTTTGGTCCGTGCTTCAGCCGCAATATCCATCATCATGTCGTCAAACCGGGTGACTTTTTCAAGCGCTGCACCCGTAAGGTCACTGCGTCTTCCTTCGATTACTTTGAGCATGGTGACCTTCCCGATACCACGAGCTGGTTCATTAATAATACGAGCTAAATCAGCGGTGCTTCCTGGGTTCATCGCTAGGCGCAGGTACGACACTACATCCTTAATTTCTTTACGTTCATAAAACTTGGTTCCAAGGAGCTGGTAGCTTACGCCGTAATTCAAAAAGGCTTCTTCAAGGGCGCGCGATTGAAAGTTGGTTCGGTATAACACCGCGATACTGCTGGGTGAAATACCTTCCCCGATTAATTTGTTGGCGGTACGAGCGACGTACTCTGCTTCGTCTCCCCCGTTCATCGCGGCGTAGAGGGTGATTTTTTCACCTTCTTCATTGGTGGTAAATACATTTTTCTCAACGCGGTTTTTGTTTTTGGCAATGACATCGTTCGCTGCCCCGATTATATTTTTGGTAGACCGGTAGTTTTCCTCGAGGAGTACCGTCTCCGCCTTTGGGAAAAAACGTTCAAACTGCAAAACGTTTTTGATATCCGCCCCCCGCCAAGAGTAAATATTTTGGTCGATGTCTCCTACTGCACAAATGTTTTGCACCTCACCAGCCAAGAGCCGGGCAATTTCAAATTGCACGCGGTTAGTATCCTGATACTCATCAATATGAATGTAGTGATAGCGAGCAACCAGGGTGTCTCGAACCGGTGCGTAGTCGCGCAGGAGGACCAGAGTCTTTACAAGGAGGTCATCAAAATCAAGCGCGTCTTCGGCTGTAAGTATCTCTTCGTATTTTACCCACACTTCAGCTGCTACTCGGTCAGGGTATGAGCTCGCGCTATCCTTAAAACTTTGCACACTGATGGCGTCCCCTTTAGCCCGAGAAATTTTTCCGAGGATGGTCCGTGGTTCAAATTCTTTTGGATTGTAGTTGGCGCGCTCGATGGCCATCTTCACGGCCCGGACGCTATCACTGCGATCGTATATTGTGAAGTGGCGACGCAGACCCAAGACATCGTGAAATTCTCGCAGCACCCGCACGCCAAATGAGTGGAAGGTGGTGACAGTGGGAAGCGCATCAGCTGACGCCCGGGCCGATGGACTGTACTGATTCATGAGCGCAATCACCCGTTCGCGCATTTCCTTGGCTGCCTTATTGGTAAAGGTAACCGCTAAGATGTTGTTTGGTCGTACTCCTTCGTGGATGAGGTGCACAATACGGTGGGTAATCACTCGGGTTTTACCTGATCCTGCTCCGGCAAGTACTAAGAGTGGTCCTGCGATATGGGTAACCGCATTTTTTTGGGCGTTGTTTAATGTCTCCAGGTACGGTCGTGATTCCATAGTGCGAGTACTATACCATAGACCCCCATTACACAATACGTAACAAATAATCGAGCTTGTCGAGGGTAAAAATACCCATATATACAGTGGCCGTTGACCTTCCTTGGTCTGATACCCCAGAAACCAATCACAGTCAATTGCCCCTTTCCTGCCATCTAGTAAAATAATCCTCACGTGCACCTGTTTGCTTGGTGCCCTATCCCGAAGTCACTGCGACTTCTCGGGATTTCAGTTTTTCCGTAATGGTAGTAACAAGGCGGCGAGTCCATAAGCATTACCTTATTCAACGTTTCATAAAAAACTCATCGGCACGCGTGCAAACTGTAGCCCGTTCGGTGACGTCATACTATACTCCATCGGCCATAGGCCGCTCTCTTGAAATGCTCGTTGGCCTCCTCGTCGTGGTGGTCCCTTTTTCGGTGCAGGCTGGGGTCTTTCCATTTTTTGGCGGCACAGATGCGTCAAGTACGCTCTCAACCCCAGAAGTAGTGACGATGACGACGGTGCTTGATACTCCGCTTCTCGCTGCCGCGACCAACCCTGATCCAAGCAGCGCTCGAGGCGGAGCGGATGTGATGGTAAGCGAAGGGGCTTTGGTCTCTTCTGGTCCGATTGGTAAAGACGAACTCAGCGAAAAGAAACAGAGTGGTGGAGAAATTAGTGTCTATACCGTCCGTGAAGGCGATTCCCTTTCGATGATTGCTGAAATGTTTGATGTGACTGCTAACACGATTTTGTGGGCGAACGACCTTGCGAGTGCCAAAGCAATTAAGCCTGGAGATACACTTATTATTCTCCCAATTGCTGGTGTTCGTCATGTGGTGAAGTCAGGGGACACGATTGCCTCAATTGCCAAGAAATATGAAGCCAATACTGATGAAGTAGCTTCATACAATCAACTCGAGAAAGACTCTGCATTAACTGTTGGTGAAACCATTATTGTGCCTGGCGGTGCATTGCATGCTACCGTAGCCAAGAAGCCAACCACCAGTAGTAAGGGGGGTAGTAGTAAGGGTACTGGTAGTTTCATCCACCCAGCCCCCGGTACAATTAAGACACAGGGTATTCACGGTTATAACGGTGTCGACTTTGGTGGAGCCATTGGTACGACTGTACGGGCAGCCCTCGGTGGCGAGGTGATTGTGTCAAAGAATTCCGGTTGGAATGGTGGGTATGGACAGTACGTGGTTATCAAACATGCCAACGGCACCCAGACACTGTATGCGCACCTCTCAAGTAACGCCGTAGGTGTCGGCGATGTGGTAGCCGCCGGTGAGACAATTGGTGCCCTTGGTAATACAGGAAAGTCGACTGGGCCACATTTGCACTTTGAGGTGCGTGGTGGTCGCAACCCATTTTAAGGTCATATCATAAATCACCTTTCAATATAGAAAAACCCGCATCGATGCGGGTTTTTCTATATTGAAAGTCTGACCCGGTACTGCAGGGCTTCAAGGAGGTGTGCTGTAGTGATAGTTTCACTACCTTCGATATCAGCAATGGTCTGTGCTACTTTTATCAAACGGTGATAGCTCCGAGGGGAGAGGTTTAGTTTGACGGCCGATGTCTTAAGGAGTGTTTCGACCTCGGGAGTGAGCGTAATGGTGTCTTCAATATCACGACTCGTCATACTCGCATTGGTGGTAATCCCCCGACCCAAGAGACGTTTGGCCTGGCGTGTCCGAGCCGCTTTGATAAGGTTACGAGCGTCGGTAGTTTCACGAACATTTCGTTCTTTTTGAGCCAAGGTCTCGTACGACACATGGGGTACCTCTATCCAGAGATCGATACGATCAAGGATTGGACCAGAGATTTTGTCTTTGTAGGTTTGGTGCATTGCCCGCGCGAGGTCGGTAGTACCATCCTCACTCCCCCGATACGGATTCATAGCCGCTACCAGAATGACATCAGCGGGAAAAAGGGCGGTGCCTTGGACGCGTGAGATACTCACCACCCGGTCTTCAAGCGGCTGCCGCAAGGCATCAATACTCCGCCTATCAAACTCAGGAAACTCATCCATAAATAACACCCCAAAATGTGCCATTGTCACCTCCCCTGGTCGCGGGTTTGTGCCACCACCAACAAGTGCGGTGTGTGAGGCAGTATGGTGAGGCGTACGAAATGGTGGCTTGGTCGTCAGAAGGTCGGTGGTGTCCCCGGCAATTGAACGAATCATCGCCACGGCGAGAGCCTCCTCGCGAGACAGTGGCGGGAGCATGCTCTGGAAGGCGCGAGCTAACATTGTTTTACCCGTACCCGGTGGTCCGACCATGATCACGTTGTGTCGGCCGGCGGCCGCAATCAGAAGTGCCCGTTTGGCACTTTCCTGCCCTTTGATATCTTCGAGTTTTATGGCTGTGTCAGTCCATGATTCATCAAGAGTTGAGAGCGGAAGCGCTGTGAGGTAGTGACGCTCCTTACTTTTGACATTCACATGATTGATCACCGCTGTTAGGTCTTTGGCACCAAAGATGGTGATGCCGTCGATACAGGCTGCTTCACGAGCGTTTTCAACTGGTACAAAGACTTCAGTAAAACCAGCCGCCTTGGCGGCACTCACCATATTAATAACTCCCCGAACCGGCCGCAGGGTCCCATCGAGACCGAGTTCACCCACAAAGATACGTTTGGTTTCGTCAATGACAACTTCTTCAAGGGCAATGAGATAGGCGAGCGCCAGAGGGAGATCAAATAACGGACCTTCTTTTTTGAGGTCTGCCGGCGCCAAGGACATTACAATTTTGTGATTCTGTGACTTCGGTGCGGGATACCCACTGTATTTAATAGCGGCGGAGATGCGATCCTTTGCTTCTTCGATCGCCTTGCCGGCCAGCCCAACAATTGCAAACGCATGTAACCCGCGCGAAATATCAGCTTCAATTGAGACCACGTGCCCGCCGGTAACTGTTGGTTGAACCGTAAAGAGGCGAGCAATGGACATAGTAGTAGATATTTAGAATCTTTCACTAAACTTTGTACAAGCAATCAAGAGCGTGATCAAAAAGCACACAGACGAGGCGCACGAGCGAGGAAGTGCGAGGCGTATTAAATATACGATGAGTATTTTCGAGTGAAGTGCAACAAAGTATGTGGGATTTTTGGGCATGCTCTATAGGGGCAAATCAATCTCGTCGTTAAGGTGAGCCTTACAAGTACGAGCGGCTGGGTTGGCACCGAGGCGATCAGCTTCAATTGGTTCTCCACAGATTTCACACAATCCATACGTCCCATTCGCAATTTTTTCGAGGGCTCGGTTGATATTGCGATAGCGGGTTTCAAGGAGCGCTAAGGTAGCAATAGCTTCTTCAGCGGCTTCCGCATTGTCGCTGATTAGGTCTTCATCCGCTTCGCTGCGAGGGTCATTATCAAAACGAATTTCCCAATCCCCTGTTTCTTTGTGGAGTACCGCCAGGGTTTTAAGTTCGGTGGTTACCGCTTCAAGTTGCGCTTCGAGCAAGGTTTTTTCAGTTTCGTGCATACATATATTGTATACCACTTGGTTAACCTAGAACAGATTATAGTTTTCCGTAATGTTAAGAAAAGCGGTACTGTTGGTAGTGATGAGGATGGTGGATTGCCCAATGATACCGTAGGTAATCCGTTCTGTGCCAATATCATCTTTGAGAACCCGTACGTCATAGCCGGAGCTCTGGGCATCTTTGAAGGTTGGAGCCGAATCAGATGTACTGCCGCCAAGTGGTATGCCAAACCAAGGACTGAGGTCTTGGCTCATAGAGTTTTCCCACAAGAACATACTACCGCGAGCCGTTGCGCCGTCACTGACGGTGATAATAATCACCGGGTCAGTACGATACATACCTAAGCGAACCTGCGTGACACTACCGATGAAAGCCGGAGAAAATTGCCGGTTGAGGAGGCTTAAGAGTTCACGACTCCCCAGTGGCAAAAACGTATCATGCGAGAGTGGTGTGACCAATTGCAAACCCTCGCCTTGATTGGCAGTCTCGGAGATCGCTTTAAAGAGTGATGATTTGTTTGGTGCATCAAGTGCGGTAGTCACCGGACCGCCAGTAGGAGTAAGTGACAGTGGGTCGGTAGTATTGCTAGCGGTGTCGGTTGGTAAGGTCGTGTCACCGGTTGGCGCCTCTGGGGTGCCACTTGTGCCTGCAATCATAAAGTAAGCGATTGTTCCGACGGTCACAAATACAAATGCTCCACCTGCGAGGTATGGTGCTAGGGATAGTAATCGTGACGGTGGTGTAGCGGTAGCAGCCGTCGCAGCCGTCGCAGCCAGAGCTTCCTTCCGTGCGGCGATGGTTGTCTTTACGTAGTCGGGCTTGTTCTGGAGCACAGGGGCTGGCACCTCGCTCATCAGGGTAAAGGCACTTGGGGTAGCGGCTGCGACAAGAGGAGTTGTTGGTATGGCGGGAGTAATTTTTTCAAACTGACGAGGTGCAGGCACAATTGGCGTAACTACCGGCTCTTCAAACTCTGGCAGGTTCATTGGTTCCGGTTCTGGGATAACTGGCTCGAAGACTTCCTCCTCAGTCTCATTGGTTTCAATTTCTTCCTCTTCGTAATCAGGAATAGTTGGTACTATCCGTGGTTGACGGTAGGTGACGTCAGTCACTACGACACTCGCCGCTTCTGACTCGAGGCTACTTTGTGCCAGCTCTGGTTCGGTAACAGTTGGTATCGTAAATGGTACTACGGGGGTAGTTTCATTAGCTGTCTCCCAATTGCTAGCCGCTGGGGCAGTCGGAGTTTCTACCGGGGTTGGTGGGACCACTGGCTCCGCCGCTGCCGTTGGTTCAGGTTTGGCTTTTACGCGCTCGACAACTGCGTGGTAATCACTCGCAGCATGACGTCCAGTGTGGGTCGTCGCAGCAGTAACTACCCCTTTTCGTCGTTCGGCTGACGGGAGACTGTAGAGATTTTTTTTCTTGGATTTTTTGACCGACTTTACTTTTTCGTTCCACCACTCACCAATAGCCGAACTCATTTCGGAAGTTAAGTTGAAGCGCTTCCCTCGTTGGTCAGTGATGATGGTGGCAGGAAGATCGTTGGCTGACGGTTTAAGCGTTGTGCTCGTATTGGTGATGATTTTTTTTGGTCCTGTACCACTGGCGGCAGTAATCGTAACTTCCTCAGCCCCCGCTTTTTTGACGGGCATTTTTTGTACAACTGGTGCGGATTTTTTGGTCGTGATACCACGCTCGCTTCGAACGAGGTTCAAGTCATCAGCAAAGGTGTGAACTTTTTTAAGAACAGGAGCAGACATTATGACTATAGTATCTCATACAGGAGAGATGTCAGAAAGACTTTTTCACGGGTATAGAGAAGCGGCCGCCCCTACTGGTGCGGGCGCGTCTCTGTGGGATGGGGGAATGGGTGGGGGGGATTAACAATAGGGGGGCAAAAACGGGGGCAACTT
>CAYSNO010000009.1:2716-10271 GCA_964432455.1 uncultured Candidatus Saccharibacteria bacterium | reverse complement strand
ATAATTTTTTTTTCAGGGTTATATAGACCCCCCCCCAACTCCTGGGGCGGCCGCTTCTCTATGGGATGGGCTATTGCTTGGCGGTAATTCCCTTTCGGGCTGCAAACTCGGGGTCAACTTGTTTGATGGATAGTCCAATCTTACCGTCTTCTACCTTGCTCACAACTACTGACACTGTCTCACCTTCAGTGAGAACA
This sequence comes from uncultured Candidatus Saccharibacteria bacterium, assembly GCA_964432455.1. GTDB lineage: Bacteria > Patescibacteriota > Minisyncoccia > Phycocordibacterales > UBA918 > OLB19. Next base: position 10,074 of record CAYSNO010000009.1, on the reverse strand, counting down.
CCGGTCATGTCGTCGAGTCGAAATGGAGCGATTTCAGAAATGTGGATTAATCCTTCATGGAAATCATCAAGTTTTGCGAAAGCTCCAAAGGCGGCAATCTTGGTGACCGTTACGGTAGCGGTCTCCCCCACCTGATAGGTGCGCGTGAGACTTTTGATGGTAGCAGCGGCTACACTGGCCGTTCCGTCCTTGCCCGTAATGAAGACGGTCCCGTCGTCTTCGATCGTGATATCAGTGACACCTGATTCGTCTTTAATCTTGTTAATGGTTTTGCCACCACTGCCGATCACGAGACCAATCTGCTCAGGCAGGATAGTCAGGGCAATAATCTCTGGTGCCCGTGGAGAGATCGAAGCTCGTGGCGCGCCAATGGCACTCGTAATAGTATCTAATATATGAAGGCGAGCGAGGCGTGCTTTCTCGAGCGCTCCTTCGAGTATTTCGATCTTGATGCCGCCAACTTTAACATCCATCTGGATAGCGGTAATACCATCTTTGGTACCGGCTACCTTAAAGTCCATATCACCATGTTCATCTTCTGGTCCCTGGATATCAGTGAGGAGGGTGTACCGCTCTCCTTGAATCATGACACCGGAGGCTATCCCCGCTACCGGTTTCTTAATCGGGACCCCACCATCCATGAGCGCGAGCGTACTTCCACACACTGACCCCATTGAACTCGAGCCGTTACTTGAGAGTGTTTCAGAAACGAGACGAATAGTGTACGGGAAGGTCTCCTTGTCTGGTATAACCGGTAGCAGGGCTTTTTCCGCGAGTGCCCCGTGGCCAATCATGCGTCGATTAAACCCACCTACCCGACCGGTTTCACCAACTGAAAATGGAGGAAAGTTGTAATGGTGCATAAAGCGCTTGCTCGTTGCTTGATCTTCAATGGTATCAATCAGCTGCGCCGCCTCCGGGCCACCAAGCGTGAGTGCACTAAAGATGTGCGTGTCACCCCGGTAGAAGATGCCACTGCCGTGGAGGACTGGTGAAACACCACCGGCCTGAGCATAGAGGGGACGTACTTCATCAAGTCCTCGTCCATCAGCTCGTTTCCCGAACTCAACTGCGCCGACGTGGATGGCTTCATTAATCATTTCCTCAAAGAAACCATCAGCGAGTACCCGACCAACCGGTGTGGGGAGGAGGGTAACGGCTGCGAGCCAGTCATTCTTCAGCGCATACAGATGAGCTTTCCCCGGTTGGTTACTAAAAAGTGTTTGCCCGAGTCGGGTCGCAAACTCACTCGTGAAGAGTGTTTCAAGTGCACTCATATCCGGAGCTGCCGGAAGTTCGTACTTTTTACTCCCCCGCTCAGAGATAATCCCTTCTGCAAACGTGACAATGTCCCGGTGAAGTATCGTTGCTGCTTCGAGGACGGCGATGATATCAGTTTCAGTCACTTCATTGGCGGCGGTCTCAATCATATTAATTGTACCGTCCTTTCCGCAGGCGAGCACCTCAAACGCAAACGGTGTGGCGGCTCGATCACTAAATGTTGGGTTGATGACAAGTGCCCCAGTGTCCTCTCGCTTCACGATACGGACAGCACCAATTGGACCATCCCAAGGAATGGGTGAAACCCCAAGTGCAAGTCCCGCCCCAATGACCGAGAGTACGTCTGGGTCCTCATCCCCGATAGCGAGTACGGTAACTACTACCTGCACTTCACGACGAAGCGCGTGATTAAAAAGTGGCCGAATGGTACGGTCAACAATACGTGCACTGAGGATGGCTTCGTCACTCGGTCGCCCTTCTCGTCGCTGGAAGCGACTACCGAGAATAGCTCCTGCGGCATAAAACTTTTCTTCGTATTCAACTGAGAGTGGAAAGTATGGGAGGTCAGGTTGTTCTTTCTCTCCCATGACGGCAGTGACAAGTACAACCGTTTCACCGTAGCGCATCATGACCGAACCATGAGCCTTAGGAGTGAGGTCATTAAATTCGGCAATGAGTAACTTTCCACCAAACTGCATCTCGTAGGTTTTTTTGTACATGAAATATTTTTTGAAATGGGGAAGTTTTAGATTTCAATCTTTGAAATCTACCTACCTCCCCACTTGCTACTAAACCTCTCTTCAAGCATACCAAAACCACCCATCACGCTCAATGCGTGATGGGTGGTTGCTGTGGTGTGGTACTGATTATAAGTTATCCGTATCGGTGCCAACGATATGCTTCATTTGTTTGCGTGGTCCAGTTCCTCGGCCACGATGATTGCGATAGCCGATCAAAAAATCTTGTGGTGCTTCATCAAGGTCTATGAAGTCATCAACCACTTCACGCAAACGGCCTGACGCAGAGCGACCAAAGGTGATGACTTCAACTTGACATCCCTGGCTTTTGACGTATTCCACGAGGGGAATAAAATCACCGTCTCCACTTGCTAAGATGATAGCGTCCACTTTGTGGGCGAGCTTAATCGCATCAATTGCGAGTCCCACATCCCAGTCAGCTTTCTTGGCACCGCCAAAAAATATCTGCAGGTCTTTGGTTTTGATTTCAATACCAACTTTTTCGAGAGCTTCAAAAAATGGCGCCTCCTCCCCACTCTCGGTATTTACCACATAGGAGAGGGCGCGAATAAGTTTGCGATCACCAACGGCGGCTTTCACCACATTCCCGAAATTGACTTTCGCTTTGTATAAATTCTTTGCACTGTGATAGAGGTTTTGCGTGTCAATCAAAACGGCGACACGCTGGTCTGGATGTCTAATGATTCCCATATAAAAAATATTTAATACCTTCGCACTTCTAACTATACGCCTCTTTAGAAAAAAACAAAATGCTCCCTAAGGAGCAGATTGTTAGCGCTTCAAACCGAGTTTTTCGATCAGACCCTGGTAGGCCTTGGCGTCTTTGCGTTCAAGATACTTGAGGTGCTTTCGACGATCGGCTACGAGCTGAAGAAGACCGCGGCGTGAGTGAAAGTCTTTCTTGTGCTTGCGAAGGTGGGTAGAGAGTTCTTCAATCTGACGAGTGAGGAGGGCTACCTGTGCTTCTGGTGAACCAGTGTCACTATCGTGACGCTTAACTGGCTTCAACACGTTTTCTTTAACTCGCTTACTTAACATAAAATGATGTATGTGATGGTGAAACAGAGCGTAGATACCCAAGTTTCCTTGGCGTCTGCCTCACCGTTATAACCTGCGAAGGATGCCATGATTATAGCATAATCTAATAAAAATGCAAGCCACTCCCTTTGCCTCTTTTTGGGTCACTTCTCCCCGTCTTCCCTTGTTCTTTCCTGTGGCAACAAAGAAATGAATTGGTAGTGCGCCAGATTGCTCTATGGCACAAGACTGTTTTTTTGTCCAAAACCCTGATGACACCATAAGCACGTAGTTCATCCACGTGATATCCCCCGCAAAGGGAAGGGTAGCTTATGAGACGAGGTGTGGCTCTTCGGTACTAATGAGCGCGTAGTCAATGTCACTTCCCTCGGCCGTTTCACTGATGGGACGTCCAGCCATGATGAATTGCTGGAGTTCGGCTGTTGGTATAGTGCCCCAGACCCCGCAGAGTTCGTGAAGTCGCTTTTGCTCTTTGGTCGAGAGGTGTTGTAGCTTCGTACGAGCACTACCCCGACTCTCTTTGATTTCGTACATATGGTAGTCGTCACGGAGTATCTGGGTAATGGTGAGGGAGCCATCACGCTCCATCTCATCAATCAACCGGTGGAAGGTATCACAGACCGGACCGTAGCTTTGCTTGCGGTAGGTCATGCCACTCATGCTCTCTTTGGTCTCGTAGTAGTTACGCATATCGGCGAGGTACAAGAGGAGTGAAAGCTTGGTTTTCTTGAGTGTTACTGATTCTTCTTTGGCCGCTCGCAGGAGTGCCAAGACCATCATTTTATATTTTTCAAAATCTGGTTTGTGGTTGACGATAAGATCATCGATCCGGATACCATAAAGCGTGGTCACTTTGACCGCCTCCCTGAGAGACAGTTCTCGACTCCCATGTTCGAGAGCCAGGTATGAGGCTCGCGATAGTCCAAGTTGTTTTGCTACCGTAATTTGTGAGAGGTCACGCTCGGTGCGCAGGAAGCGCAAGAGCTTCGCGTATGATGTTGTTTTCATATTCTATAGTATACACCTGATGTCTATTTTTTAGACATAGAGCAGGTGCAAAAAACACCCCAAGTGATGGAGTGCTTTTGCTTATTTTAATTTTGTGATGCTAAAAAGGGACGTGCTTAGATAGACCGCCAATCACCGGTAGCGGCTTTTGTTCTTTTTGTATGACATTGATAATGCCAATAATAGAGAGAACGAAGCAGCCAAGATTCACTAACGCGAGAATTGGCGAAAGAAAGAAGAATCCATAAAACATAAAACTCGACAATATATAAATGGCGAGCTCGATAGCAAAGAGAACCATCCCCTGCTTGGTGTGGAATACCACAAATGGATTATCTTTCCCCATGAGATGCGACACGATCACGAGCGGTCCAAGATAGGCAAGGACACCAAACAGTGTCGTGTTGTCTCCCCCGGTTGGTGTCCCCGTAGCTGGAGTAGTTTCAGCTGGTGTCGGAGTTGATTGAGTAGGTGGCATATACAATTATTACGCGACCAGACTAACACATGCTGATCACCCTATAAGTATAGTATGGACAGAAGCTAGTTGCGAGTGCTGCGCGGTAAGTCCTCATGCGAGATAGTAATGGTGTCGCCCGGCTTTGCGTCACCCCGAATGATTCTGGTGGCGATGATGTCTTCGAGCACGTGCTCAATCGCATGGCGAATTGGTCGAGCGCCGAATTGACTGTTGTGGTATTGCTCAACAATGATTTCCCCTACCCCGTCTTGTACGGCGAGTACAAAACCGCGTTCACGAATTTTGTGACCGAGAGCGGCAATAAGTTGATTGGCGATGGTCACTTCATCGGTTGGCGTTAGTGCATCAAAGAGGATGACGTCACCAAAACGTCCGATGAGTTCTGGGGCTAAGGCTCGGGTTTGAATGATGTGTGCGATGACATCACTATCGAGGGTAGGACTTTCTGCTCGTTTGTCTTTGGTGCGAGCAATCAGCGTGCTCCCGGCATTACTCGTCGCAATGATAATGTACTGACGGAAGTGAAGGACAGTCCCACTATACGTACTCACCTGCCCTTCATCAAGAATCTGCAAAAATAGTTCCTGCACATCAGGATGAGACTTTTCAAATTCATCAAGGAGGATGAGTCCGCGAGGATGCTGCATGAGTCGGTCTTCAAGCAGACTACTCGTGGTTTCACTACCGAGGAGTCGCGGTAGTCCTTCTTTGTCAGCGAACTCAGACATATCAAATCTAAGTAGTGCGTCAGCGCTCCCGAAGTACACCTTAGAGAGAGTTTTTGCGGTTTCTGTTTTACCAACACCACTGGGACCCAAGAACAAAAATGAGGCAAGTGGACGCTTGGTGTCAACGAGCGCAGCGCGCATCCGCCGCAGCGCAATACCAATGGCATGAATAGCCCGGTCTTGCCCAACCACTTCTTGCTGCATGATGCGCTCGATGGAAAGTAAGATATCACGTTCGTTTTGGGTCAGGGGTCCAACTGGTAGATCAAGGAGCGTTCCGAGACTACGTTCGGCCATATCATGAGTAATAAGCGCTTGTCCAAAATATTCTTGCGCAATCGTGGTGGCGATTTCCTCTACCCGGGCTCCGAGAGGGACATCATAGGCATACACCGTTTTGGCGATGGAGGTCAAAGCGTGGTAGCTAAAGACGGTTTTTGTTTTTGTCTCAATACTATATATATGATGGGTGAGGTACCGGAGGAGTGTTTCTTCGGTCAGCGCTTCAACCACTACTTCCTCACAACGTTTGATGAGGGCTAGCTCAGTGCGCTTCAAGGTCGGGTAGGCCTCAGTAGTACTGGTGATAATGACATGGAGTCGATCTGCCGTGAGAAACTCTTCAAGGATATGGGTGAATAAAACTCCCTTGGCGGCATACCGAGCGGCTACCTGTTCTAGGTCAGGGAGCACCACTACCATATTACCGGCGAGGCTCGCTTCGGTGAGGATACTACGCAATGCAGCTTCAACACTCACGGTGGTGTTGTTTTCAAATAGAAGTGCATCATGATCAAGCATCATGACACTCATCGTATTGATAGAACCAAGGGCGGTTCCCGTCACAAAGGTATGCTGCAACTTCTCAAGGATGACGCGGTTCCAATCACGGTCCGGTGCGACCAGGAGAATGTTGCTATCCCGGCGTGATTGCAAAATAGTGTGGAGAAAATTGAGGTAGTGTTGTTCAAACTCATTAGGGGCTTCGGTATTTATAGCGACTGGTTCAGTATAGGGCACGTATTCTCGCCAGGCACCGAGGGTCAATTCTCGTCCTAGTGAGCCACGGCGACTGAGCTGATCCCGACTCCACCAGCGTTCAAGGCGTTTTGTTTGGTAGTAGTGACCAAGAACCAGGTGTGCGGCACCCAGGAGTGTGTCGTGGGTGACGCCATGATGTTCGAGGAACTGCGCAAACGCTGCGTCATGCGTGAGAATACCCTGAACTACATCTATAAGTGAGGTAGCACGTCCATTTGAAAGACTCACCACGGCGGCTTTGATAGGATGGCGTTCACTCGTAAGCCAGGTCTTTACCACCGCTTCACTCAATTCTGCGCGTACATATATATGTTGGCCAAACGACGATTCAAGGAAGGCTTTGGTGAGGTCATCTTCTCCAGCGCTGAGCACCACCATCGCATCATAGGTGAGGCCATGTTCCTGATAGTTGCCACTGCCAGTGGTTGAAAAGAGACCGGCGTAATAGGTAGCATTAGAAAAGAGTCGGAGCACCAACAAATCTACATATGTTGCCAGGATAAGGCAGAGTACCCCAATGAGTATCTGTTCATCAACCATCGGCGTAATAGTTTTGTTTACAAATAAGAGACCCGTCCCGATGGTCAAAAGGAGTAACGCACTCCCCCGCCAGTAGTCTTGTTGCCGCCTTGAAAAGTAACGTTCAAATTGAATGACTGCGGTATGTTGTTTGCTGATGTTGACTGACATACTAAAAAAGATTGACGAGGATGAGGAGACCTCCGTAGGTGGCAAGCAGGGTCGACAGAATTGGGGCAATCAACCAGACGGCATAGCCTAGAATCCCACCAACCGTCAAAAAGCAAAGCGCCAAAAAACCACAAGTGAGGAGAAAGAGACGTACACACAGTCCTACCAGTCGCGACAGGGTATTGATGACCTGCGCTTCAAGCCATGAACCAATAGTTCGTTCTGGCGTCTCGGTCATACGCTTGTACGGTACAAAGAGGGTTTTAAAAAGCAGCGGCATCGAAAAGTAGGCCACCGTAAACCACCAAAAATTTTTGAGTATCCGGACATAAC
>CAYSNO010000009.1:0-2706 GCA_964432455.1 uncultured Candidatus Saccharibacteria bacterium | reverse complement strand
ACGACTATAATGCCAACGCGTGTACTCAAAAAAGAGTCCGAAGAACATACTCCACTAGTATACCGTAGCCGTTACCTATATATGTAGTGTATGCACAAAAAGCCGCAGGTATTGACCTGCGGCTTTTTGTGAGTGACGCGTGACTTATGCGCGGCGAACGTCTTTGGCAGCTGGGCCTTTTGGACCCTGCTCGATTTCGAAGGTAACCTTTTCACCCTCTGCGAGTTCGTCAAACAATCCGTCTACTACATTCTGTGCGTGGAAGAATACATCCTTTCCACCGTCGTCAGGCTTGATAAAGCCGAAGCCCTTATCAGTCTTACGTACAATTGAACCTGTCATATTATTTTTTTATTTTTTAAACAAAACGTCACTACACCTGATCAACGTTGTCCTTGCCTCAAGGAGTTTTAGTTTCGCTAGCTCTATTAAAGCACATTTATAGACAAATACAAGCGATTTTGATTGTTCCCTACACTAGAACCACCTTTGCCCTCTGTGTTACGATACGATAGTTATGAAACTCTACTCCTGGAACGTTAATGGAATCCGTGCTGTGCACAAAAAGGGTGATTTACAAAGGTTTTTAGCTGAACATGACCCCGATATCCTCTGCCTGCAGGAAACCAAGGCACAGCGTGAACAGACCGAGATCGACCTTGGGGAATATGAGGAATACTGGTGTAGCGCGGAAAAGAAAGGTTATTCTGGCACGGCCATATTTACCAAAGTAAGCCCGGTTTCGGTGTTTTATGGCTTACCGGCGGATATTGCTGCACAGTTTGCCCTGGCGGACTCATATGGGGACACTACTACTGAAGGGCGGGTAGTAACCCTTGAATTTGAAGGCTTTTTTGTCAGTACTGTTTATACCCCAAACGCCAAAGACGACCTCTCGCGTATCCCGATGCGCCAAGCCTGGGACCCGGCCTTTCTTATGTATATGAAACGGTTAGCTGCCCTAAAGCCCGTTATCTACTGTGGGGACTTTAATGTGGCACACACCGAACTTGACCTTGCCCGCCCGAAGGAGAACGATGGCAAGAAGGGGTTCACCAAGGAGGAACGGTCGGGTTTTGACGCCATGACGGCCGCCGGGTTTGTTGATACCTTCCGCCACCTCCACCCAGGGGAGACGGATCACTACACCTGGTGGTCCCACTGGGGTGGTGCCCGCGAGCGCAATGTCGGTTGGCGGATTGACTACGTGATGGTATCAGCCGAACTCCTCCCCCTCCTCAAGCGCGCCCAGATTCATCCGCTCGCCTTTGGATCGGATCACTGCCCGGTCTCCGTTGAACTCAACTTACCGCTAGATAATGAGTAGAAAATAAGAATACAAAACACACGATTGTCAACAATAGTTTTTGAGTACTAAAATTACCCTTATTTTATAAGGGTAATTTTAGTATATGAAGACGTTGTCTTTTATAAAGGACATATTTTTTACACAATCCCCAGATATCCACTATGGTGTCCTTTACGACTATCTATAAAGGACATACTATACATGTAGGCCCAGAGAGGGCGAGCAGGAATCTCCAGAGTTCGGTTCATAAAAGACATTATGATACGAACCCTGGAGGTACCCCTTAAAGAGTACATTGTAAATAAAGAATTACCTCCAAAAAAATTCTAACGCACAAAAAAAGAAGATCCAACCAAAGAGAAATCTTCTTACATGATTAGCGAAGGTCGGCTGAGATGGACTTACGCTGGTATATGCAAGTAACATTGATTTATCACTTTACAAGAGCTTAATTTTTGGTCAGATTACACCTATGTAACTCCAAACTGAGACTTAGTCTCAAACAAACAAAGCTCGACGAAAGGCCTTGGGGCATCGGCAGTTGAAACTATTCCTTCGACTTACGATCTCCCAAGGCCTTTTTCTATTTTGGCTGGTCTTTTTGTGGCAGAAACGGTGCTTCCCTCAGTATATTTCTCGCTGGATGTCCATATCCCACTTGAAATATCCTTTCAGTCCAGCTCTCGTTTCTGCCTACAAAAATCCTGAGCCAAAATAACGTTTACATACACCTCCTTCATCAGTATGATCATTTTCTACGCCTAACTTTGAAAATAACCATAAAATCAATAGCATTTTCTTCTAATTGACTTTTTTGTAGCAAATAGTGTTTACTAGGCTCAGAAAGTGAGGTGTCCCATGAAAAGTGTGCGGAAAAGTACACATGCCTGCCTACTGACTGAAGCGAGTCATCTTCACAAGGGTGAATCGTTTTCTGGGGGAGTGTCCCAATTGCTCTTTCAGTATCGGTTCCTCTATGATCCTGTCACCAAAGCCTTCTTTTTGGAAGAGAAGGATGATGCGCTTTTTGGAAATTGGTCCTCTCAGTCGATCCCGTGTTCTCCTCAGCTGGCTTATCTTTTGTGCGCAACTCTGGCAGAGGTGACACCAGCTTACCCAGCGGTCTGGATTTACTACAAAAAGAAGCGGTGCCAGATTGCCTTGGTGTCACGGATTGATGGCGAATGTCTAGAAGTCGTCTACTATTTTCGGAATCTGAAGCGGAGTATCGTGCTACATCCAGCTCTGACGCGGTCTCTGTTCGAAGAAGTGCGGAAACCTGATTGGTCAGCAAAGATCGAGGCTTTCGCAGGCGGGTCATAAGTCCGCGCAGTGTGTCGGCGGTGATGTTGCAAAATAACGAAAAGGCCGGGAGTGAATAACCCCGGCCTTTCCCT
>CAYSNO010000008.1:0-19146 GCA_964432455.1 uncultured Candidatus Saccharibacteria bacterium | reverse complement strand
TGGCATACAAAGACGAGACCCGTAACGAAGGTGAAGCCAAGCGCGAGACCGACGCAGCTGTCTCTGAGACACTGACCAATCTCGGGGTCACGAGTGAACAGTTAGCACAGATCACCATCGACGTGCAGCGTGAGACCGGCTTTGGGTACTGGATGTCTGTGTTTGCGCCATTCCTCTTTCCACTTCTTTTCCTCGGTATCATCATTTGGTTTCTCACTCGTTCGGTGAAGGGGGCTGGTATGCAGGCGCTTTCGTTTGGTAATAGTAAGGCACGCATGATTGATCCAAACGATACCTCAAAGAAGGTGACCTTTAAGGATGTGGCTGGTGCCAAAGAGGCCAAGCAAGAGCTTGAAGAAATTGTCGACTTCCTCAAGAACCCAAAGAAGTTCCTCGATATCGGAGCAGAGATTCCAAAGGGTGTCATGATGATGGGTGCACCAGGAACGGGTAAGACCCTCCTCGCGCGTGCAGTAGCTGGTGAAGCGGGAGTGCCATTCTTCAGTATCTCTGGCTCAGAGTTCGTCGAGATGTTTGTTGGTGTTGGTGCCTCTCGAGTACGTGACCTCTTCTCGATGGCAAAGAAAAATGCCCCAGCGATTATCTTCGTGGATGAAATCGATGCAGTTGGACGCGTTCGTGGGACCGGTATGGGAGGAGGAAACGACGAACGCGAACAGACTCTCAACCAGATTCTTGTGGAGATGGACGGCTTTGAACCAAATGCCAAGGTGATTGTGATGGCAGCGACGAACCGTCCAGACGTCCTTGACCCAGCCCTCCTTCGTCCTGGTCGTTTTGACCGTCGAGTAACAATTGATCTTCCTGATCGAAAAGACCGGGTGGAAATCCTCAAGGTGCATGCGCGCAAGAAGCAGCTCCAGGATGATGTGAATCTCGAAATTATTGCGCAGCGTACCCCAGGCTTCTCCGGGGCTGAGCTTTACTCACTGATGAACGAGGCGGCTATCTTGGCTGCACGTGAAGCCCGCAAGACCGTCGGGCAGTTTGACCTGATTCGCTCTATCGAAAAGGTGATGCTTGGACCCGAGCGCCAGAGTCACGTGATGAGTAAGCGCGAGAAGCTCGTGACTGCCTACCACGAAGTAGGGCATGCGCTTGTTGCCTCAGTGCTGCCATATGCTGACCCGGTCCAAAAGATTTCGGTTATCTCCCGTGGCCGTGCCGCTGGGTATACGCTGAAGCTCCCTGACGAAGACCGCAAGATGCACAGTAAAAAAGAATTCCTTGATGACATCGCGATGACGCTCGGTGGCTACGTAACTGAACAAATGATATTTGATGACCTCACGACCGGTCCGAGCAACGACCTCCAGGTCGTGGCGAACCTCGCGCGCGACATGGTGACGAAGTGGGGGATGAGTGAGACACTTGGTCCAATCGCTTTTGAAGGAACGGGCGGACGTCTCATTGGTGGTGGTCTCTCCGAAGATCGTGGCTATTCTCCACAAATCGCCAAAGCCATTGACGACGAAATCAATAAAATTGTTCAGGAGGGTATGACCAAGGCCAAAGATATTTTGACCAAGTATCGCACCGCCCTTGATAACATCTCCGTCCGTCTTGCTGAAGTCGAGACGCTTGAACGTGATGAATACGAGGCGCTCCTCAAGCAAGAAGGTGTCCCAATTAATGACATCTACAAGAAGCAGCGGGATGAGGATGCCAAAGCTGGGGATCCAACCAGTGCACTAGTGTAAAGACAAACATCATACAAAACCGGCGAGACCGTCTTGGTCTCGCCGGTTTTGTATATGACCGTTACGGTCGCTCTTCACCAACAATCCGTCCGTCTTCCATATTGATGATACGATCGGCCGACTGTGCATACTCACGTTCGTGGGTGACCATCACAATCGTCTGACCCTGTTCTTTATTGAGCTTCGTCAAGAGAGCAATAATCTGTTCGCCGGAGACACTGTCTAGGTTTGCGGTTGGTTCGTCCGCAAAGAGAATGCGGGGTTTCCCGGCGACCGCGCGGGCAATTGCGATACGTTGCTGTTCACCACCTGAGAGTTCTGAAGGGAGATTCTTGTACTTACCGGCGAGACCAACTGAATCAATAGCTTGCTGCGCTACCATACGCGCATCATCCTTGCGGACACCGCGCATCATCAAAGGGAGGAGGACATTTTCTTCCGCTGAGAGATCAGGCACAAGTGCGTAGTCCTGAAACACGTAGCCTAAGGTGCGAAGACGAAAGTCGGTTTGTTCCTTTTCTGATAGGGTCGTGGTTTCGACTCCAGCGACACTGATAGTGCCGGTCGTTGGCTCATCGAGGACAGAGAGTTGATACATGAGGGTTGATTTACCAGCGCCAGACTTACCCATGATAGCCACAAACTCACCTTCCATGATAGTGATATCAATCCCGCGCAGGACATGGGTAATAAGGTCGCCGGTGCCAAACGACTTCGTGATGCCAGTGCCGATAATAAGTGGAGTGGACATATGAATTATTTACGACCAAGAATAGCATTAAGCGTGTTACCTCGGGCAATCATGAGGGCTGGGATAAAGCCGGCAATCAAGGTGGTCACAAGGAGTATCGCAAAGCGAATGGCGGTGCCTTCAATCGGAGCGACGAGAATGCCGTCACTAAACGGAAAGTTGATCGGGTTCGCCCGGAAGTAGGGAATGAGGATGACATACGTCATAAGTACACCAAGAAGTGACCCCACGAGCGCGTAGATACCCGCCTGCACCACATACGCACATTCGATAGCACGTCTATCGATACCAATCCCTTTGAGGATGCCGATGTAGCGACGACGGGCGAGCGCGTTGATAAAGATGATGATGAAAATAGTGATAGAGGCAACCACGAGGCCAATTGAGCCAATGAGGGTGCCAAGGAGATTCATGGTGTTTTTGATATCGGTGAGGAACTTCGGTACCCCTTCTTCGTAGGTCTGAATTTTGGCCAGGCCATCAAGGCCGCTGTCGACCATGGCAGTTTTGAGATCTTGGCTTTCCTCTGGCACATCAAGGCGAACTACAATCTGGTCGGCATTGCGGTCGATGCGATTAAATAGACGACGGAACTCGCGCTCGGGGATGTAGGTGTTGAGCGAGACCTCATCAACCTTTGATTGAACGATGCCTTTAATAACAAACTCTTTGGTAATAGACCCACTCGTGAGTCGGACCGTGTCACCAACTGATACTCCTTCGATGGTTTCAAAAATGTCACCGTAGTTACTTGCGTACTCCTTGGTATAGAGGGCACCGAGGAGGATTTTGCCTTCGTCAGTTGGGGTGAGGTACTCGCCAGCGATAAGCTCCTCTGAAAGACCAGTCATACCTTCTTCAGCAACGGGATCTATACCGGTGACCGTCACGTTGGCGATATCGCGTTCGCCGGAAAGGTCGCGCCTCAGCTGGTAATTAGCCTCGAGTACGCCTGCTCCTTTGTAACGGACGGAATACGCTGATACCTCAGGGTAGGCAGAGAGCTCTCGGACGAAGCGCTCAGTTTCGAGAATGTGGTTTTCGTCATCTCGAGCAGTGATAATCATATCGCCGAGCGATTTTTCTCGGACAGCTACTTCCGCTCCGACAATGAGTCCAACGAGAATCCCCGATACCGCAATGAGATTGAGGAAGGTGAGCATCATCACAAAGACGATGAGGAGGTTGGTCGAAAGACTCGCCCGTTGTATTTGGCGCCAGCCGAGCAAAAGTCCGATTTTGAGTGATTGCATAACTAAGGAGCAACAATGGTGGTGCCGGGGGCGAGACCACGAATCGAGACGTAGCCATCATTACCGCTAAAGAGTACTTCGACAGTTGAGGTGCTGATAGTGGTGCCGGAGAGAGTGCGGACAAAGGTGCCTTCATCCGTGGTAATGAGGTAGCGGGTTGGGATTTTACTCGTGTCGCTACTGGCACCAGTGACAATATCAATATCGGCATTAAGTCCACCTCGGAGCCAAGCGGGCATTTCTTCGAAGATGATTTTAACCTCGAAGTAGGCGACACCATCAATGGTAGTGGGGAGTGGTGAGATGTATGAAACACGGCCGGTTTTTATTTCGTCTGCCTTGGCGTCAAAGACCACTCGGGCAGTCTGATCAAGGGCGATTTTGGTGATATCAATTTCGGGGACACGAGCGACCACCTCAAACGCATCAGCTGCGAGGAGGGTAATGACTGGTGTGTTAGGGGCGGTTTCGCCAGGGAGGATATCAACGGCGGTTACTTGGCCAGGAAACGGTGCCACAATCGAGCGGTCGCTCAGGGTGGCGCCGATTTCGGTGAGCGCTGCCCGGGCTTGGGCAACCTTCGCTTCGGCGGTTTTGATATCTGTAGTCAAAGGGTTGGCGTTTTCAAGCGATTGCTTTTTTTCAGCGAGACGAAGCGCTTCGCCAGCGGTTGCAATGGCATTGTCGCGGCTGGTGAGGGCGAGATCAAGCGCATTCTTTTGTGTAATGTATGCACTACTGCGGGTATTCGGGATTTCAATCTGCCAGGTCGTATTATGATACGTTTCGTTATCGGCAAACTGGGCTTGGAGGCCACACGTTCCAAAGGGCACTGGCTGATCAATACCAACAGAGTAGGTACCGGTCTCGAGACCAGTCAGTCCAAGTGAATAACCGCTCGCTGCTCCAGAGTTGTAGATGCGCAGCATGTAGGTACCGGGTTCGGCACAACGGTAGGTGCCGGTGATGGTCGGCGCGGGTGAGGATTCAAACGGATCGGTACTCTCAGCAGCGAGTGCGCTTGAGTACAAAGCACGCCTCGCGTTATCAACCGCCTGATTACTTTCTTTAGTGACTCGCTCTACTTCGGCTCGGGCTGCTTCGACGCCAGCGCTTGTGACAGCGCGTGCTTCAGGACGGACACCTCGGATGAGGTTTTCGAGATTGGCTTCAGCAATAGCAAGGTCAGCTCGGGCTTTGTCGAGATTGGCTACTTCTCGTGCGCTCCCGAGGGTGGCCAGGATGGTGCCCGCTTCGACGCGGTCACCTTCTTTGACGGGCACCGCTGCTACCACCCCTTGGGTAGGGAAGGCGAGTTCGGCCGTGTTACGGCTTTTTGTCACGCCTGAAACCGAGACAATTGATTCGACGACACCAGTTTCGACAGTGGCCTGGGTGAGTCCTTCGAGCGGGTCGCGAGTCAGGATGTTGACGAGAAAAAACACACATGATCCAATCGCGACGAGTGCCACGCCAACAATTACTCCATGCCGAAGAACAAACGAACGCATGATACAGCTAGTGTAGCATGCGTTCGTTTGAAATATCTGACGTTTTAACAATTTTTGTCCGTGTGCTTGGACTTGATGTCATTACAAACTTTGTCCGTGTGCTTGGACTCGAACCAAGGACCACAGAGGTATAAGCTCTGCGCTCTAACCAACTGAGCTACACACGGACAAAATTTATAATAATAAAAAAAGGCTCTAACCAACCCTATCGTCTCATAAATATCAACGATTTGCTACGCAATCAGGAAAAACTTAAAGCAGTTTAAGTTTTTCAGCATACACACGGATTGGGTTCGTGGCATACTATACCGCGAAATGGAGGGTTTCTCAATAAAAGCCAGCGAGACAATTGTCTCGCTGGCTTTTATATTTTTGTGAGTAAAACTAGATAGTCACCACGATATCCTTCATATCCTTACGCACTTTGGCGTAGTTCTGCCAAGCGTCGTCGGCACTGCGGTACCCAAGGGCGAGGGCGACGGTAGCATGGAGGTTGTGATTCTTAAGGCCAAGTACCTCATCAAACGCATCAGCATTAAAGCCAGACATGGCATGGTTGTCGACACGAAGTTCAGAAGCAGCAGCCATCATGGTGCCAAGAGCGATATAGGCCTGGAGCTGGGCAAAGGCGAGACGCCCTGCTTCACCACGACCAGTCATATCGCCAAGCATCATGTTCTTAAAGCCATCAAGTGCAGCTACATCCATGCCACGGAGACGGGCAGTACGCTCCACATACTCAGTAATGTACGCTTCATCAATATCAGTGCGGGCAGCGAGGATAACAAGGACACTATTCTTCGCGAAGTGTTCCTGTCCGTAGGCGTGTTCGACAAGTGCGTCACGTTTCGCTTGATCTGCGACCACGACCATTGCAAATGGCTGGAGACCATAGGCGGTAGCGGCGAGGTTCCCGGCTTCGAGGATGGTGTTGAGCAGCTCGGCCGGTAATTCTTTACTTGTATCAAACAGCTGCGTGGCGTAGCGCCACTGCAAATTTTCAATTATAGACATAGGTCTGTAGTATACCCTAGGGGGGTATATGTGCAAGCGGTGGATAACTGAGGATGAGGGCATTATAGATAGTCATTATCTACGGAAATTTGCTATATGCAGCATAAAGAGAGTATATGGTAATTGAGAGACGTGGACAAAGCCATTAGGAATAGGCTTTGCTCACGGAAATTCGCAATAGTCGGCGCAAGCGCCTCGTTTGCTCATTCCATATGGAGACTCTCGCCAATCTTTGAGACTCGTTCGGCGATAAGGGGGTAATGGCGGCTAAGGTCAGGGGTCGTGTGATTAAACGGCAGATGGGCAACGAGATCACGAGCTTCGTTGCGGGCCGCTTCGACGAGCTTGAGGTTCTTGATTGCTTCCATGCCGAGGTCTGAGAGGCCAGACTGCTTTGCACCATAGAGTTCGCCACTGCCGCGGAAGGTGAGGTCGTGTTCGGCGAGTTCAAAACCGTTTTTTGCGGTCACGAGCGCCTTGAGTCGTTCTTTGGTCTTTTCGCTTTTGCTATCGGTGACGGCAAAACAGTAGGGCTGGTGGGTGCCGCGCACCACGCGACCACGGAGCTGGTGCAGCTGTGAGAGACCAAACCGTTCGGCTCCTTCGATAATGATGTTGGTGGCGTTTGGAACGTTCACTCCTACTTCGACCACCGAGGTGGCGACCAGGACATCAATGTCGTGAGCAGCAAAACGGGCCATCACTTTATCTTTTTCGGCCGGGGTCATTTTGCCGTGGAGTACTCCCAGGCGCCAACCTTTGAACTCGGTCTTTCCGAGGCGTTCGGCTTCGGCTGTCACAGACTTGAGGATGAGGGCGGTTTGTTTGTCTGGATCTGGTTCGTCGATACGGGGACAGATGACATAGGCCTGTCTGCCGGTTTCGAGTTCACTACGGACATGTTCGTACATACTCGCGGCCTGACCAGGTCCGATGATTTTCGTGATGATGGGCTTGCGACCCTTCGGCATCTGATCAAGCAAGGTGATATCAAGGTCGCCGTAGATAGTAAGTGCAAGCGTACGGGGAATTGGGGTCGCGGTCATCGAGAGGAGGTGCGGCATGCGAGCATCTTTCTTCGCGAGCGCTTTACGCTGATTGGTACCAAAGCGATGTTGCTCGTCGATAATGACATAGGCCAAGTGTTTGAATTCTACACTCTTATATATCAGGGCATGGGTACCAATGAGAATGGGGATCTCACCATTTTTGATCCACTTCAGCAGCTGGGCTTTGCTGATGGGTGTCGGCTTGTTCGGATTACTCTTACTCGGAAATTTTTGGCAACCACTACCGGTGATAAGACCAATGTTGATGGGGAGGTGTTTGAAGTATTCGATAAATGATTCAAAGTGTTGCTTGGCGAGGATTTCCGTGGGGGCCATATAAGCCACCTGCAGATTCCCATATTCCAAATCACTAACAGACGAGGCAAGACCTCGAACTTGTTCGAGGTCTTGCCTCGTACTTGCGTTTTTTGTGGTGTAATTTTTACGGCCTTCCGGTGGACGACTGGTTGCAACTGCGTAGGCTGTTGTCGCAGCCACCGCCGTCTTGCCACTCCCGACATCCCCCTCAAGGAGGCGACTCATCGCGACGTTATCGGTGAAGTTTTTGATAATCGTATCGATGGCAGTTGTTTGTGCTTGTGTGAGCGCAAAGGGGAAGCGACTCGTGAAGGCTTCAAGATGTTTCTTGTCTGTATTGACCTGGTAGGTGGTCGCCGCACTCACCGCTGCGCGATCGAGTGCCTTTTGTACCTGGATATAAAATACTTCTTCAAAGGCAAAGCGCTTGCGCGCACTTTCTGCATGCTCGGCCTTCTTCGGGCTATGAATCCATACCAGGGCGGTCTTGAGGGCAGGGAGTTTGTACTTGGTGAGAATCGCTTCGGGGATAGGGTCGTGGAGGGTCTCGAGCACGCCCTTTTCAAAGCACTTCAGTGCCGTGTGGTAGAACCATTTACTCGTTACGCCCTTGGTCTCACGGTAGACCGGGTAGATGGTGTCATCCGTGATCTCGCTGCCTTTAAAGATACTATCGTGGCGATCGACCGGCAGGGCATCGAGCTTTTCGACCTCTGGGTTCGCTATATAGAGCTTACCCTCACTGCCGGTCACTTTGCCCACAAGCTTCACATACATACCGTCGCTGTACATCTTGGCCATGTATGGTTGGTTGAACCACATCACTTTGATTTTGGCCGAGCCATCTTCGATGTAGCCTTCAGAAATCGGACGCTTACTGGTCCAGGCTTTGCGGGTCTTGAGGCCCGAGAGCTGTCCAAAGACAATCGCCTCTTGGTCTTTGACGAGCCCGCCGACCGATTGGATGTCGCTCACGTCTTCATACCGGGCAGGGAGGTGCATGAGGAGATCGTAGACAGTCAAGATGCCTAGTCGCTTCAATGCCTTCTGGTGGATGGTGTCGATACGGAAATGGGTCGAGAGAGGGTCGTAGGGGGACATATATGTAGTATAGCAAATGAGACCGCAGTCTATTGCACCCTAGCCAAATTGGGCGTATTGTATTTTGAGCGGCACCAATGGTGGTGTGCGCTGTTTCGAAACCTTCGACCTGCGGGTCCACTGGGAGAAATGCGAATGAAACTCGATTTCCGTTCCATCCTCATCCTCGCCGTTCCGATTCTGGTTCTTCTCTTCGTCGTCGCGATGATCTTCGACTGGCACGTCAACTACGCCGAGTTCCGCCCCGACCTGGTCGGCTGGGCGCTGGCTATCGCTGTCGTGGTGCTGCTGGTGCTGGATGTGACGAATCCGAAGCCTGGCCGGCCGAGTCTCTTGCACCGGCTGTTCAGCTTCACCGTCCAGGCCTTCGAGGCGCGCTGGCCCTACGTCAATCTGCTGCGGCGTGACATGCTGGAAGACGACCATGGCTGGGCTTCGATTCCGAAGGACAACGGCGGCAAGACGGCCAAGTCGCACCGCAAGTTCGCCTCGACGGTCGGCGGGCATGTGGCGTGGCTCATCAGCAACCTCAAGCAGCTGGTCGGACAAGGTGCTTCGGGACAGCCGCGGCTCATGCTGGCTCGTTCCCGGGCCTGACGAAAGGATCAAGCTTTAAATAGGTGTGGGGCGGCCATTGTCCGCCCCACACCCCAAGCCTCTGGCTTGTTTTCTTCTCACTCATCATCGAGTGGAAACCACGAGAAAACAACCCAGAGGTTTTCTTGTTTTTTACATGCACTGTGTTATAATGTTTTTGAACTGGCACATAGGGAGTTGTTCAATGTCCCCCTCGTTTCGGCTGATCTTTCTTACTGGGACCGTTGTTCTGATGGTCTTCACGTTCTTCGGCTTTTTACTCTACAACAAGGTTGTCGAGTTCGGAGACGCCTTCAAGCTCGCCTTCGGCATCTCGCTCGGCATCCTCCTGTGGCTCACGCGGAAGCGTGAATGATGTGGCGCTTAGCCTCTGGTTTGTTTTCCTTCTCGTATCTATAGACGAGAACCGTAGGAAAACAACCCAGAGGCTTTTCTCATTTTTAATATAAATAGGAGAATATTGACTTTTTTATAAATAAGTGTATAATAATCACCAGGTGAAACCCTTGGAGCTCAATGAAATGACCCCTGTTGCAATTCCGATGAATCTGCCGAACCCGATCTTCCAGTTCGGGGACAAAATCGTGGTCGATGCTTTGCCGATGGGTGAGGCTGAGCCTGCCCTCAACGGCAAAACCGGCGCCGTGTTCAGCTTCGGCTTCACGAGCCACATCGTATCGGTTCTGCTTGACGTTGGCGGTGTCCACACCTTGGGTGCTGGCGACATCAAGCACCGGAACCCGCACCTGACCGCCCGGCGTCTCGTGTCCCTCTTCAACCGTCTGAGGGGGCATACCACGCTGGTGTTGACCCGCGACATGCGGATCAACCGGCTGGATCAGCTGCCGGCTGATCCGATCCTCGATCCGCGGATTCGGAAGATGGTCGCCGAAAGTCTGGCGGCTTGATGATCAGGGTGAAGAGCGGCCCTCTGCTCTTCACCCGCAAGCCCTTGGTTTGTTTTCTTCCCACCTCACGTAAAGTGAGACTAACAAGAAAACAACCCCAGGGCTTTTCTTGTGTTTTTTTAATACCGTGGTATGGTGTTCCCTGTCGCTTTTAAAGGCGACAATAAACCGGGTAAAATGCCCAACAGGAGAAGCCAATCTTGAATCGAAAGATGATACCGATCGCTATGCTGCCCAAAGTCCTCTCGTTGATGGAGGATACGGAGCCGCTTCGTAGCGACGAAGGACCGGCCGCCGTGTACACCTATGGACGCGGCAAGGCCAACCTCTACTTGTCGGTGAAATGCCCTGATCGGGAGACGCCGCGCATCACTCGGGTCATGCTGACCCTGGATACTGATGATGCGTCGAAGCACCTCGCGCAGTCCCTCGGACTTGTCTCGCCGGCCGAGCGCACCAGTTTCGAATTCTGCAGCGCTGGAGGGGAGCGGCTTGATGTGCAAGCCCCGAGTATCAAGCGCCTCGAAGAGAAGGTCTGGAAGCAGTCGATTGCCGATTTCGTCCCGCTGTCGCAGGCGGCCTGACCAATCGGGCGGCGGGGAGAGATCCCCGCCGACCACAAACCTAAGTCCATACAAGGAGACTCTACTGCACTGGCAGATGAATAGGCTCCCTGGTATGGCCTTTTTCGTATGTAAAACTCAGTTATAAACAGTTTGGTATAAGTCCCTTGTATTCGTATTTGATATGTGATTAAATGTCGCCCTGTGTCCGCAGGAAACTAGGACTACAGAACGCACCCCATCTCTGGATGGATGACGGTGTGGAAGACCTTTTGAAACCCAACGGGAGAATCCTGATGAAACGTACGTTGACCTATCTCGGCCTGCTGGCAGCGGTTGCTTCGACTTCCGAGCTGGCCTCCGCTTCGGCCGGCGACTACACCGCCTTCAAGCTCGACGGCATTTCCAATCTGATCTTCGCCTACCGCGGCGGCGACATGCCCGCACTGCTGGCGCTCGAACCGGTCGATGAGAAATTCGATATCGTCGGCGTGGCCAAGGCGCATGGGGACGATCTCAAGTTCGTCATGGCCAGCATGGACCGTCACGGGCACATCACCCCCACGCGGGCTGCCGACAACTACATCAGGCGGCTCGGCCGCGATCTGACCCTCGACCTCGACGAAGTCCTGGCGCAGCTCTCGCTTGTGGGCGGCGGCCAGGTGGAAAAGGTGACCGTGCTCACGGGTGACCAGACCAAGTTCAGGCACGCAACGAAGGGCGGCGCTGATCTGATCGTCATCAAGCTCGGCGACCACAGCTTCGGCGTCTACCAGAAGGATGATCGGCTCAACGTCGTCGGGCTCGAACCGGGCGACGGCCACTATCTGGCGAAGCGCACCATCGCGAACTACAACCGGAAGGACATCGAACGGTCCATCATCGGTCTGACCGCCGCGAATACGTCCACCTCGCCCGCCGCGACCATCGCCTCGTCCAAGACGTCCGGCGCCGGCCACGGCCATCGCGAGGCCGTCTCGGCCTGACCTCCTGGTCTCCCAAGAATCGGCTCCACCCCTCACAAGGGGGTGGGCCACCCCAAGCAATTGCTTGGAACTATCCACCTGTTATGAGTACTGCTACTGTTGTAGCCGATGGACTCATGACGGGTTTTTTCGTATCTACGTAGGGGTGATATACTAGGGCATTACTATTTGCATATCCGTTATGGCATCAAAAAAATCTCTTCCTGTTACCAAAAAAGCTACTCCAAAAAAAGTAGCCCAAACCGCCGTAGCAAAAACAGCGGTTAAAAAAGTAACCAAGAAAACGGTCATCAAGAAAAAAGACCCAGCACAACCTTTACAAAAAGGTGTGCGGGTAGACCCAGCACAACCAACTAAAGTTGGTGTGCGGGTAGACTATGCCAAAAAAGCGCTCGCCCTCCACAAAAAGCTCAAAGGGAAGCTTGAGGTCGTGAGTAAGGGTAAGCTCGAAACCCGTGATGATTGGAGTACCATGTACAGTCCAGGCGTGGGCGCGGTCTCCAGTCACTTGGCCAAGTATCCAAAGGATGCTCGTGAATACACCATCAAGAAAAATACCGTGGCCGTTATTTCAGACGGTTCGGCTATTCTTGGTCTTGGGAATCTCGGTGCGGTACCAGCGCTTCCGGTCATGGAAGGGAAGTGTGCGATTTTTAAGGCAATGGCGGGTGTTGATGCCTTCCCAATAGTGCTTGATACACAGGATCCAGAGGAGGTCATCAAAGTGATCAAAGCAATCGCGCCGACGTTTGGCGGGATTAACCTCGAAGACTTCGCTGCGCCACACTGCTTCACGATTGAAGAGCGGCTCAAGGCCGAACTCTCAATTCCGGTCATGCACGATGATCAGCACGGGACCGCAATTGTGGTCCTCGCGGGACTGCTTAATGCAGCGAAGGTGGTGGGAAAGAAGTTTGAAGACCTCAAGATTGTGGTCGTTGGTGCTGGTGCCGCTGGGCGAGCCGTGACACTCCTCCTCAAGAAGGCCGGTATCAGTCAGATTATTGTGACTGATAGTAAGGGGGCAATTTATGCTGGACGTCCGGACCTTACTGGGTACAAACGCGACCTCGCGCTCACCACGAACACTGACCGACTTCAGGGTGATGTACAGAGTGTGGTTGCGGGAGCGGATGTGCTCATTGGACTTTCAGGGCCTGGCACGATTGCGCCAGCGCACGTGGAGAAGATGGCTGAGAAGCCGATTGTCTTTGCGCTTGCAAACCCCATCCCTGAAATCATGCCCGAAGATGCGAAGCGCGCAGGTGCGTATGTAGTCGCGACTGGTCGCAGTGACTATCCTAATCAGGTTAATAATTCACTGGCCTTCCCCGGTATCTTCCGCGGCGCCCTTGATCGTGGCGTGACCGCCATTACCGATGAAATGAAACTCGCCGCGGCGAAAAAAATTGCGAGTTTGGTTAAGAAGCCAACCGCTGAGATGGTGATTCCACCGGTGATGACACCAGGTCTCGTGAAAGCGGTGGCGAGTGTGATTCGGTAACATGAAAGCTGAATCTGCTGACCAATTCGAAAAATTGCCAACTGTTTCGTTCGAGTTTTACGAAAATTTCGTTAAAAAATTTTGGTCGTATAAAGCAGAGGACGAGACCGTCCCGGTCAGTGACAAAATGCATTTGCTCATGCTCTGGTTTGGTCGAACTCTACCTACCGTTGCTGGTAGGCGTGTTGATCAGCTCTATCAACAAAATGTGATTGATGGGGGTATGGATAAAGAAGTGTTTTACAATTATTGTATACAAAACGGCATACTACCACCGTTTGGTAGCTCAGCCTCACAAGAACTCCATCAGGAATATAGAAAGTTTCGTGATGATTGGCTGGAAGAGATGAAAGACCAATATGAAGATTGGGCGCTGACGAATGCCCTGGACATTAGGACGGGTGCCGGTACGGTTGTGGTAGATGCCACAGGAGAGCGACATGCTGTCAGTACCGATTTTAAAGGGGTGCTCAAAGATTATTTCTTTGACGTAGTGTAGTGCTGACTTAAGAGTCGATACGAGTGTGAACCCCAGGCGAGCATTGTCGCAATCATACCGAGGAGACCGGCAAGGATAAACACGAGCGCCATACCGCGGTTGGCGCCAGTACCAAACCAACTTCCGATGAGGTCAACACCAGCTCCGGTGGTCATAAACGGAATAAAGACAAAGGCCGCAATTGGTCCAATGAGGAAGGTAGTGATTGGGGTAGCCATACTTTCAATACTCTGGGCAAAACCAAAGACCCGACCCTGTTGTTCAAACGGCACGGCTGATTGCATCACGGTTTGTTCAGCTGCTTCGATGATAGGGAAGAAGATCATCCAGGTGAGCATACCAACGAGGAGGAGTGGTACCGAGGCCTGCAGAGGGAAGATGAGACAGACACCCCACATCACCATATTGAGTATCATAATGAGCCGCATCGGGTGGGCGCCGACACCGCGCATGCTCACGTAAATACTCCCGCCAATACTCGCGAGGCTGACCATACCCCACATCAGTCCCCAGGCCTGCACGGATACAAGTGATAGACCGTACGGGTCCATCAGCGCCATAAACACCCCACCGAGAAAGTTGTTGAACGTATTAAAGAGGATAATGCCAGTGAGTCCCGGGATGACAGCCGCCAGTAGGTACGAGCCTTTGATATCGATACGCTTTGGTTTGTCTTCCAGATGCACAATCTCTTTTTCCGGTAGTGAGATAAAAGCGAGATGGAGGAGTGCGAGCAATGTAGCGCTAATCGCCACAATAATTGCGGTACCCATCCCAAAGAACCCTATGATCAGTCCACTAAAGACCGACGTCACGGCAAACGATAGTCCCATTGACGCTCCCACCAGTCCGTTGGCCTTGTCGCGATTGTCTGCAAAGAGCATGGTGACGATGGTCGACTGAGCAATCATACGGAGATTGTTCGCGACCACGCCGAGCATGAGGACGACAATCATTGTCCAGAGTACGGGAGAGAAGGGTTCCTGCCAAGTCGCTTCACTGTGGGTGAAATAGATAGCGGCGCCAATACAGTAGGCAACGAGTGACATGAGGCTTGATTGGATGAGGGCCGTCTTTTTACGTTCGCGGTCAACAATTGGTCCAAAGATAAAACCACCAAACATACCCGCGATAGCAAAGGTGCCGGCTATCCAAGAGGTCGCGAGTACCGACTCGGTTTCGAGGTAGACCCAAAAGGTGAGCGCAAACCACACGAGGTTGTTGGTAATACCCGCAAGGAGGTTGTTCGCGAGCACGTGATAAAAAGTGGTTTGGTGGTTCATATATAGGTGAATAGTTTACCATAGTATGGCATAATATGGGAGATATGCCTGAATCGTTGAAAAAATATAACGCCAAGTTTCACCACAAAGACACACAATCAGATTGGCTCGCTCAGATTCGAAATCAGCTACCCATTAAGCAGATAGCACAGTTATGTTCATTTTCTGAGCGCACTATTAGAGATTGGCAGCGTGAAAAATTTTTAATTGATTATGATTCTGTTGTAATCTTGTGTAACTACTTATCATTACCTTTACCGGACGTTAAGAAAGTTGATAAATATGGTCATACAAGCGCGGCTGGAAAGAAAGGGGGTCGGGCATTAATTGAAAAATATGGCAAAGTCCCTGTCAAAGAAGCAGATCGGCAAAAAGCTTGGAGAGATTGGTGGGAGACTTCTGGTGCTCGGGATAATGTAAAAATACTACAACCGAAAAAGCTTCATATTCCAAAAATTAGCAGTGAACTTGCTGAGTTGATAGGTATTATTTTAGGGGACGGTTCTATTGCCAAATACCATGTTGCAGTAACACTCAATTCAGTAGATGATTTGGAGTACGGTCATTACGTTGTCTCATTGTTTGAAAAGATATTCAAAGTGCAACCAAAAGTTTATGTTAGAAAACATATGAAAGCGCTCGATATAGTCGTGGCCAGGGTCAATTTAGTACTGTTTCTTATAGATAGAGGTTTAGTTCCTGGTCATAAAGTTCGGAATCAGGTCTCGATTCCGAAATGGATCATGGAAAACAGTGCATATGCTCGGGCTTGTGTGAGGGGCTTGGTCGATACCGACGGAACCTTTTTTAAGCATAAGTATTTTGTAAAGGATAAAATGTACTCGTACAACAAAATATCTTTCTCATCTGCCTCAGAGCCGCTGAGGAATGATGTATTGGCGGTTCTTACTTCCGTTGGTATCAAAGCGCATAGTTCGACAACAAATGTCAGAATTGATGCGGTTGAAGATGTAAAAAAATATATGAAGCTGATTGGCAGCAATAATCCAAAACATTTGAAAAAACACAGAGAATAAAGTACCATGTGCCCACTGGAAAAGTGTCAGAGAGGCCGATTGTGCCTTCTTGCTAAGAAGGTAGGGAGTTAAATCCCTCGAGGGTTCGAATCCCTCCTTTTCCGCAAACAGCCGGCCGAAATGCGTATGCATTTCGGCCGTTGCTGTTGCGAGAAAAGGAGGGATTCGAGCGGCGGAGTCGGTACACAAGACGAGCGAAGCGAGGGCTTGTCGGCGAGCCGTGTCCCGCGGCACCTGCTAGATTGTGAGTGAATACGAAACAATATAGCTTGGTGACCGTCAGGACGAATCCTGTTTTGCTATACTTTGCTCATGGATACAGATATCAGAGTTGCGGTGCTCATTCAAAAAGAAGACAAGTTTCTGCTCGGCCAGGAAGCGACTTCGATTATTTATGGTTTGTGGAATTGGCAGCAGGGCAAGGTAGAAAATGGTGAAAGTCTTGAAAAAGCAGCCGTGCGTGAAGTGAAAGAAGAGACTGGGTTAGAGGTATCACTAGTGAGAAAGCTAACGGTTATAAATAATCCATTTGCAGGCACTAAAGAAACTCATGTTTACTTGGGCGAAATAATCAGCGGAGAAATTTCGTATGCGGAAGATGAGATACTTGATTTACGTTGGTTTACCAAAGAAGAGATATTCGCGATGAGAAGTCAGTTGTCAGGTCCGTGGGTTATAAAAGTTATTGAAACATACCTATAGATATATATGAAACGCTCCTACACCTTCACCTCCAAAGTCTGGCTCTACCCGGGGATGGCCGGCTGGCACTTCGTGGGCGTCCCGAAAGCCGAATCAACCGCTATAAAAAATGGTGTCAAAGTAAAAGCGGGTTTTGGGTCGGTGCCGGTTGAGGTGCAGGTCGGAGCCCAGGTCTGGACCACCTCCATCTTCCCAGATAAGAAGTCTGGGCAGTATCTCTTGCCGCTTAAAGCCACCGTTCGTAAGAAAGAGGGGATTTACGCCGATGATTCAATCCAGATCCGCATCAAACTACTCGCTTAAAAGTAATCCCCAGATACCACAGGTGGTGTGGTGCCACTTTTTTCCTGTATACTACCTTTGTTATGCATACAAGTTACAAATTTTCTTTCCACCTCGCACTCATCACAGTGCTCGTAGCTGGATTCTTTTCATTAATAGCAACTACCGCAGCAGCCGCAACTACCTGTACCTTTAGTCGTGACCTCCAACTTGGTGTCATGGGTGAGGACGTTCGTTGCTTGCAGCAGTACCTCAACGCCAACGGATACGTTATTAGCACTACCGGTGCCGGTGCTCCCGGTAAAGAAACAGGGGAGTACAAGTCACTCACCCAGGCCGCCGTTATCAAATGGCAGACAGCGAACAAGCTGAGTCCAGCCAGTGGTTACTTCGGGCCAAAGTCTCGTCAGGTGTACAACAGTCTTGTGAGTGGTGGTGCGATGACTCCAGCTACTCCATCAAACACGGGTAATGCTACTCAGGATGCCATCATGAAGCAGATTCTTGATCTCCAGCAGAAAATAAAAGATCAGACGAATACGACTACAGCAACCAAGCCGGTAGCGAGTAGTTTGGCTGGTCGGCTCAAGTCAGTGACAGAAGAATTACAAGATGCAGAAGACGAAGTGGCAGACAATGATGATGCTGAAGACTACAAAGATGCAGTCGACAGCCTCGTTGATGCACGGGATTACTACTACCGGGCAGTGCTTTCGTACCTTGCCGGTGACGCTACCAAGGCCGCAGACCATCTCGATGATGTAGATGGGCACATCGAAGACGCGCTTGACTCAGTTGGTGTCTCTTCAGATAAGCAAGAAGCTGAAGACGCGCTTGATGACGTGAACGACGCACTCGATGATGCTGAAGATGAGGTATCGGCCGCTGATGATGACGGCAAGTCAACCAGTGAATCAGAAGACCTCCTAGATGAAGCTCGTGATGTGATTGATGACGCCGAAACCGCGCTTGACGACAAGGATTATGAAGAAGTACTTGATCTCGTAGATGAGGCCGAAGATCTGATTGACGAAGCTCTTGATGCGATTGGTTCAGATGATAACAGTGACGTTGAAGATCAACTCAATGACGCTCGGAAAGAACTGAAGAGTGTTCGAAAGGATGTTGATGCCGCTGAAGATGATGGGGACGATATGGATGATGCTCAGGATTACCTCGACGAAGCCGAAGGTCTCCTCGATGACGCAGAAGACGCTATCGATGATGGGGACGAGGATGAAGCTGAAGATCTTATCGATGAAGCACTTGATTTGATTTCAGACGCTGAGGACGAGCTCTAGAGCCCGTCCAAAAGGCCAAACAAAAAGCGCCGTTGAGCGCTTTTTGTATTGTTAGCTTATCCCTAGAATCGTAAAGGCCTCCTCGACGGTATCGACTCGGGTGACCAGGGGATTGAAGTACCACGGTGAACGGTCGTTATGTTCGCCGACGACAAATATCTCTATGTCTCCACCAAGTTTCTTTTTGGTGAGGGCGGTACCAAATTCCATATGGAGGGTAGTTCCGCGTTCGTGGGTGAGGTAGATAAATACGTCAGACGCCAAGATGGCAGTAAGCTCATTTTCGGCATAACCACGGATCAAATCGATATGTTCGATATAGGGCTTGGCTTTTACATGAGTTGTCCAATCGTAGGCAATCTCATAGCCAGCCTGACGTACCCGATCAAAGAGTTCATGAATAATATCGACCTCTTCGAATTTCCCAGCGATGTAGAATTTCATAATAGTAATGATACTCAGGGTTGTAGTGATTGCAATACTGGTGTTTTTGATGGAGGAATGTGAGATTCGGTCCTTACAGGACCAGTACCCCAATTGGATACTTTGGTTCCTTACAGGAACTGTCCACTCATTGGCTATTTAATTTCGCTTCGCTCATAAAATAACTCAATGAGTCTTGCGAAGTGATATTAAATCACTTCTCACGCTGTGCTCCCAAAGTCTCTCAATCGGGCATCGAATCGGGAAGTAAAGAGATTCGGTCACTCTCATGGATTTTATTACGCTTCGCTCATAAAATCTCATTCGCTCGAATCTTACAGAT
>CAYSNO010000007.1:6616-20593 GCA_964432455.1 uncultured Candidatus Saccharibacteria bacterium | reverse complement strand
TAAGGTCGTAGGTTCGATCCCTACTGGGCGCACAAAATGCCAACCCCAAAGCGAAAGCTTTGGGGTTGTTGCATTTTTTAGCGCCCAGTAGGGATCGAACCCTCACTTTGGGGACCCAACTGAAATGAAATGGAAGTTGGGCAAAGTGAGGGCGGGGTCGCGACTGTTAGGTAGATTATGAGCCTTGCGAAATAATATGCCTTACAGTGGTGACCGATCCCTATAGACTTGTTAAGACAGGTGGGTTTGTTACAATATAGTTATCTGGATATAAAGAACCCACTCCAGTATGAGCACCTCTGAGTCGGAACCCGACTAGAGAGATATCAGGTAAGTAGCGGCGTAAGCCGAGTGGTACCTCGTCTTGAAAACATAGCGAGTTAAGTGTAAGGCCAGATAAAGTAAAAAGCGACAGGAAACTGTCGCTTTTTACCTACACCCCCAACACCCACCTCTCTAACCCCACCCCTAACTCCGTCCGTCCACTTCTCGCCTCATGATGGACCGAGAGTAATGTCTCCGACAATCGCTCCAACTCCCCCGGTGCAAAATTCCGCAATGCTCGCTTCGCCTTATCGTACGGATAGGACTTGAGCCCTACTTCTTCCGCGGACTTTCCCACTGCCGCCAATCGTAAGGTCTTTAATTGCCACCAAATAATCCCCACCGTTTCTTCTTGTGAGATACCAAGCCTGACTGATTCGGTGAGTAACATCCACATCGTTTTTTTATCTTTGGTGAGTAGCGCTCCGGCCAACAAAAACGGATCAAAGGTTTGTTTGCCAGCTTCTTTTTTATATTCAACGAGTTCAGCTCCGACTTTTTCGTACTGCTTTTTTACCGCCGCCAATACTGCCGTCTCAATTATTAATATCGTATGCCCACTTTCAGCTAAGGCTGAAAGCTGCTTCAGTAATATTTCCTCAGCTTCTTTGTCCTCCGACGGAGTATCAAATACGTAGGCTGTCTCACCCCCAAAAAGCGACACCGAGGAAGCAATATCAATCAGTCTTGCTGTCGTGATATCTCTGGTTTCAAGTCGCTCGACGCTCACCCCACCCTCGCGCAGAGTATCAGCTTCGTCCATTGCCACCTGTCTCACTTTAATCGTATCCGTCCCGTAAAAGAGTTTCATCATGGTGTCACTATTGTACCAAACATTGTGAACCTCGCTTGGGTTGACAGATACTTGGCAAAAGACTACAGTGTGCGCGGAACAGAACAAAACGGAGGCATGAGCATGCCAAAAATTCTCGTCGTGGGTAACTTTCCCACAACATCGCTGACTGGTCATCAAGTATTGACCGCAAGCGGCTATGACGAAGCTATCGAAATTCTGAAAACGAACAGTTTCGATGTCATCATCATGGACGCAGTCATCGGTACGACGGATGGTCGTGGATTGCTTATGTATATCCTCGACCACAAACAAATCACCACCATCGTCCGCTACCATCAGGAGACCTTTTACCTGACCGCACATCGCCGCGACTGGCATATATCTAGTTCCGTCAGGGCCATGTTTCCTTTTGCGGTATTGGTCTGCGAAAAGCACGATGAGTGTCGGCGAACGGCTTGCAAGGCCTACGAACTGCTGCAAAACAAAGCGGCCTGAAGAAAGGCGCCCCTGGGCGCCTTTTTCGCATCTTAATTATTTGTAGGGCACCAACTCCCCCCAATTCTTCCCGGTCGCCGCTTCAGCTGTCAGTGGTACCCCGTACG
The DNA here is from genome assembly GCA_964432455.1 of uncultured Candidatus Saccharibacteria bacterium. Classification (GTDB taxonomy): domain Bacteria; phylum Patescibacteriota; class Minisyncoccia; order Phycocordibacterales; family UBA918; genus OLB19. The sequence continues at coordinate 18,871 of CAYSNO010000007.1, read as the reverse complement.
TCTCGTAGTCAGCGAGTACTGCTTCCATCTCGGCTTTCAAGACACCAATTTCTTTAGGAAGCACCTCGTCTTTAATTTCAAACACGAGTTCGTCGTGCACTTGGAGGAGCATCCGGACGGCATCAGTCTTCTTTTCTTTTGTCAGACGAGTGTAGATATTGATCATAGCTACCCGCATCATATCGGCCGCGGTACCTTGCACTGGCGCATTAATCGCCATCCGTTCGGCCATGGCCCGAATAAACGGTGCACCCGAATTGATGCCTGGGAAATGACGACGGCGACCAAAGAGTGTTTCGGTATACCCATCCCGGCGTGCGGCAGCCTTGGTGTCTTCGAGGTAGGTCGCGAGGGTCGTAAAGGTATTAAAGTAAGCTGTGTAGAATTGCTGCGCTTCCTCCCGACTGGTATCCTCACCGAGGTTACCCCGTAGCGCGTTGACGCCCATGCCGTAGAGAATCCCGAAGTTGATGACCTTGGCTTTGCGGCGCATATCCTTCGTAACTTCTTCTGCCGTCACCCCAAAGACGCGCATCGCGACCCCCGTATGCACATCCTCTCCCCGCTTGAAGATATCAATCAGTTTTTCATCGCGAGAAAGAATCGCCGCGACCCGCAGTTCAATCTGTGAGTAGTCGATTGATACGAGGGTGTACCCCGGTGTAGCCACAAAGGCTTGTCTAATGGCTCGACTCTCTTCGGTTCGCACTGGAATATTCTGTAGCCCAGGGTTTTGGGACGCCATGCGGCCAGTCGCTGCGCCGGTCTGAATAAAGGTGGTGTGCACTCGGCCATCTGCTGCCACATAGGTCGGGAGATTATCGATGTAGGTTGACACGAGTTTTTGCAATTCCCGATAGCGCATGATGTGATCAATGATTGGATGCATATCACGCATCTTTTCAAGCTCTGACTCTTTGGTTGAACGTTGTCCACCGGCGGTTTTCTTTTGCTGCTTCGGTTTTAGTCCTAAGGTATCAAAGAGGATATCACCGAGTTGTTTTGGTGAATTGATATTAAAGGTTTGCCCAGCCGCTTCATAAATAGCCGTTTCAAGCTTCGTGAGCTCTTTGTGCATGGTGACCGAAAGGGTCTTGAGGTACGGCACATCAAGGGAAATCCCGACCTCATGCATGTACGCGAGGACCGGTACCAGTGGCGCTTCAATCTCTTCGTACACCCTCCAGGTTCCCTCATCTTTAAGACGTGCCTCGAGAGCAATTTCAATCGCGGTTGGTTCGGTGGTACCTAGGTATGCCCGTCCATAATCAATAATATCCGAGAGAGATGCATTGGTGCGTTCACTTTCAAGGAGCCAAAGGTAGATCTGGAGCCGAGTTAATTGCTCATGACTCACATCACTTGTGGGGAGACTTGGTTCATCAGGGGTCGGGAGAGCAGCCCCAATAATATTCTTCACCCGCGCACCTAGGGTACGAAAACCAAACTCTCCAAAGAGGGCACCAATGCGTTCGATATCAAGCTTTTCGCGCCACTGCATAGTAGCGAGATCAATGGTAATTGGCGCATCGGTGCGAATCGTCGCGAGCATTTTTGAAAAGAGGGCTTCTTCTTCTCCGTCACGCAAGAGGCCAATCATGCGATCTTTGATACCAGCGGACTTGAGTTTTTCGGGATCTTTTTTAAGGACCTTATAGATGGCTTCAAGACTACCAAACTGCTGAATCAAATCACTGGCGGTCTTTTCACCAATCCCCCGAATACCGGGGATATTGTCTGAGGTGTCCCCCCGCAATCCTTTGTAGTCGGGCACGAGTTTTGGCGGGAAGCCAAACCGCTCGAGGACTGCTGCCTCGTCATAAAGAATCGTGTCATTAATGCCCTTTTTAAGGGTGTACACTTTCACCCGCTTTTTATCAACACACTGGAGTGTATCCATATCCCCTGAAGCAATAACTACCTCAATGGCTTTATGCTCCTTCATCTGGTGCGCAATGGTACCGAGCATATCGTCAGCTTCAAACCCAGCCACTTCAAACACAGGAATACCAAACGCCGCAAAAATGTCATACGAGCGCTTGATCTGCATGACGAGGGCTTCATCGGTTTTGGTTCGGGTTCCTTTGTAGTCGGCGTAGGCATCATGACGATAGGTTGGTTCAGGCAAGTCAAAACAAGCAGCAATATAGGTTGGCTTAAATTCCTCAACAATCCGCAGAAGCATTGCAACGACACCGTAAAGTGCACCGGTTGGTTCCCCACTTGGTGACGCGAAGTCAGGTAGCGCATGAAAAGCCCGGTGCAAAATCGCATGAGCATCTAAAAGGACAAGGGTTTCTGGGGTAGGTTTTTTGGTCATACGGATTTTGTATACGTGAGGGTGCGGACACCATCAGTATCAATAATGTTTAGAGTTGCATGTGGACTGGGGATGGTGGTCGGGATACGGGAGGCCCACTCGATACAAATGAGGGTGTTTGGTTCAGCAAAAATATCGCTAAAGTGAAGTGGTATGGTTTCGGCTTCATCTTCAAGACGATAAGCGTCAATGTGAACGAGCTCGGTAAATACTGGGTCGGTAGTTTCGTACCGCTTCATCACCACAAAGGTGGGACTGGCCATTACTTCAGTAATGCCAAGTTGCCGACCGAGCTGCTGCACAAAGGCGGTCTTGCCCGCCCCGAGTTCCCCCGCCAGGGTGAGCACCATCGCTTGCTCGCGGGGAAAGGATTTGAGGTCGGTGAGAATCTGCTCAGCTACCGTACCCAGGTCAGTCAACGTTGCAGCCGCAAAGGTTTCCATATGGTGGCATTGTAGCACCGAAAAAAGTCACTGTCTCCTTCCACTATTTAGCCCGAGGTTGGCCCATACTTCATGTACAATACGGGTATGAATCAGTTTCATGATGATGATACCCAGAAGCGTCTCGCTGACCTCCGTAAGCGCGGTGAGGAAGCCTTGATGCAGAGCTTGGCACCGCAATACGGACTGACCTACATTGACCTTCATGGCGTCACTATCAATCCCGAAGCCCTCATGAAGATACCGGAGGCGAAGGCACGGCAAGCAAACGTGATTGCCTTTGCCTTAACACGCCAAAACCTCTCAGTAGCAGTCATGGCTCCCCAGGAAGCCAATACGGCCCTGTTGTTAAACGAACTAAAGCAGGCCGGCTACACTCTCTCGGTCTTTTTGGCCTCACGCGCGAGTATCGAACATGGCCTCGCCCGGTACGCCGACCAAAAGATGACCACCGCAAGTAAGAAAGGGATTCTTGATATTAACACCGACGCAATTAATGCAACCGCAGGGAACATCAAAACCATTGGTGACGTGCACCAAGGACTCACCAAGATTTCGACCGTCAATAGCCCGCGCCAAATCTCAGAAACACTCGAGCTTATGTTCGCGGGAGCCTTGGCACTAAAAGCCTCTGACATCCATATCGAACCAGCAGCGGCGAGCATCCGCCTCCGCTACCGTCTTGATGGTGTGCTCCTTGATATTGCTGATATCGACAATCATCTCTACGGACGGTTGATGAGTCGTCTCAAGCTCCTCTCGGGTATGACCTTAAATGAACGAAAGGAAGCCCAAGACGGTCGATTCCAATTTGTGTTTGGTCAAACTGAGATTGAAGTGCGTGCTTCAGTGATTCCGGGCGCTGGTGGCGAGTCAATGGTAATGCGTCTCCTCGACCCAAGTGTCGCTAGTTTTAGTATCGACAAACTCGACCTTAATCCGTACCTCAAAGTGGTGATGGAACGTGAGCTTAAACGTCCAAACGGTCTCATTATCACCACTGGTCCAACCGGGTCTGGTAAAACCACTGCCCTCTACGCCTTTTTGCGCGCGGTACATGACAGTGAGAAAAAAATCATCACCATTGAAAACCCGGTCGAGTACAAACTAACCGGTATTGTTCAAACCCAAATTGGGCCCGACTACACCTTTGCTTCGGGCCTGCGCGCCATTCTTCGTCAAGACCCGGACATCATTATGGTGGGAGAAATCCGCGATCGTGAAGTGGCCGAAACCGCTATCCACGCCGCCCAGACTGGTCACCTCGTATTCTCTACCCTCCATACCAACAGTGCCGCTGGTGGCTTCCCTCGCTTGATTGACCTTGGTGTCGATCCCCGTATCATCGGGAGCTCGGTGAATGTGATGCTTGGTCAACGACTCGTCCGTGTACTTTGTTCACATTGCAAAAAAGCGGTAGTGGCCTCACCTGAACAAGTAACCATCATGCGTCAAACCCTTGCCCACTATCCTGAACCAGTAACTATTGCCGAGGGCGTAACAATTTATGAAAGTGTAGGCTGTGAGGCCTGTGGTGGTACCGGCTTTAAAGGACGAGTTGGGGTGTTTGAAGCGATTATTATCGATGACAAGGTAGAAGAGATTGTCATTCGTGACCCCCGCGAAGTAATGATCCTTGATGCGGCTGCGCCTCAGAATATTCCAAGTATGGCCGAAGACGGCATGATAAAGGTACTCGCTGGTGTTACTACTATCGATGAACTCGAACGAGTAGTAGACCTCCAAAATGTACGACGTGCCAAAGACCAACCACCTGCTTCAGACGAAGAGATCGATATCAGTAAATATATCGTCTAGCAATTAAACAATCAGACGCGCGACCACAAAAATGGTCGCGCGTCTGTCTTGACTTTATTCAAATAAGAAAAGGAAGGGTGGTCAATATAGGCAAAGGAGAATGGCTGCGCTATAGTCGACATAAGAAATACTAGTTCTCTGACAGCGACCAATGTGTTCGAGAGTATAACTCTCTAAGCAAGCTTCCACATAGAAAGTGAATACCGCGCTAAGGGGATACAGAGTGTCCCACTTCAAGAGTGGAACCCCATAATCCTCGCAACGTACTCATGTTGCTTAGAGAGTTATCGTCTAGAACACCAGACAAAAGAAAAGGCGCCGTGATGGGCGTTTTTTGATGCGTGTTGTAAAAGAGAGCGGCCAAATAGGTGATATCAGAAGATATGACTCTAGATGAACTGGAGAACTGAACGTGCCTATACTAGCATACTCTATAGGCTTTGTCAAGCTACCCACCGCCTTTCTTGGTTTCTGGTATACTAGTCACACTATGGCTAGCTCGACCCCTCGCCCACAGGTTACCCGCGACGACGCAGGAAATCTCGACCAGACCCTCCGCCCTCAGACCTGGGAGGAGTACATTGGCCAGGCAAAAACCAAGGAAAACCTGCGGATTTTGCTTACCGCTGCCCGCGAGCGGGGGCACGCGGCTGAGCATATTCTCCTTTATGGTCCCCCTGGTCTCGGGAAGACTACCCTCGCTCATTTAGTCGCGAAGACCCTTGGTACCAACATGCGCACGACTTCTGGTCCAGCAATTGAGCGAGTGGCCGATCTCGCCGCCATCCTCACCAATCTCTCCCCGGGAGACGTGCTGTTTATCGACGAAATCCACCGCCTCAGCAAAAGTATCGAGGAGGTCCTCTATCCCGCCATGGAATCGGGAGTACTTGATATCATCATTGGAAAAGGTCCATCTGCCCGCACCGTACAGCTCGAGCTACCGCCGTTTACTCTCGTAGCAGCCACCACCCGCATTTCCCTCCTTTCAGCCCCACTCCGTTCTCGCTTCTCAGGTGGCACCTTCCGACTGGAATTTTATAGTGATGAAGAGATCACAAGCATCCTTGCCCGCTCGGCTGAACTTCTTGGTATCGCCTCAGAACACCCCCTCCTCTCTGGTATCGCCAAACGCTGCCGTGCCACCCCTCGTACAGCGAATTATCTTCTCAAGCGCTGTCGGGATTTGGCCCAGATTGAAGGTGGGTCGTTTAATGCCGATATCATTGACCGCACCTTTGGTCTCCTTGATATTGACCACATCGGCCTCACTCGCCCTGACCGCGCCGTCCTTGAAGCAATTATTCACAAATTTGGCGGTGGGCCAGTTGGCCTCAATACGATTGCGGCGGCGACCGGTGAGGAGGAATCAACTATTGAAGACGTGATTGAACCATATCTCATCCGCCAAGGTCTCATCGAACGCACTCCGCGCGGACGAGTGGCCACTTCAGAAGCTTATAAACATATACAGTCAATATGAATGCCTCTATAAACTCGAAGCTCCATAAACTAAATCATTACTTTCACACCACAAATCCTGACATGACTGACAAGGAACGTCTGTTTTCTCGTGTTATTAAACTAAATGAAGAAGTGGGTGAGCTGTGTGAAGCGGTTTTGGCAGAACATGACAGAAATCAGCGACATAAGGACAAGGATATTGATTTTGATGCTGAACTAGCAGACATCACTATTTGTCTACTCCTTTTAGCGCAGGACCGTAGTAAGGATATTTGGGTTGAGGTTGATTCAAAATTAGAAAAATTGATGCGTAAGTGTAATTTAGATTAAAACTTATGAGTGGACATAACAAATGGTCAAAAATTAAGCACAAGAAGGCGGCGACCGATGCGCAAAAAAGTAAGATCTTTAGTAAACACGCCTTGATGATCACGATGGAATCACGGCGAGCTGGCGGCAACCTCTCTTCCCCCAGTCTCATTGCCGCCATTGATCGCGCCAAGAAAGATTCGATGCCAAAGGAGAACATTGACCGTGCGGTTGCCAAGGGTGCCGGTGCGGGCGCAGCCGCCCTTGAGGAAGTGGTGTTCGAAGCTTTTGGCCCAGGGGGCGTCGGTATGATTATTACGGCTGTGACGGACAATAATAACCGCACCTCACCGGAGATTCGCCACATCTTCACCAAAGCCGGCTATGGCCTTGGTGCTCCCGGTACCGCCATGTGGGCCTTTACCAAAACCGCTGATGGCTATGTACCGCAAAACCCCGTTGAACTCAATGATGTTGATGGTGAAGCCTTGGCAAACCTGATTGAGGCACTTGAAGAACAAGACGATGTCCAAGAGATTTACACCACAGCTGATTCAAACTAAAAAGCGGGCCATGCGCCCGGCTTTTTAATTTGGTATGCTAGAAACATCTATGCGCATACTGGCTATCGATCCTGGTTTTGACCGTTGTGGTGTGGCTATTCTTGAGTACGCTGCTGGGAAAGAGGTGTTGCTCTTCTCTACCTGTATCATGACTGATAAAACTGCCACACTCCCTCACCGCCTCGCTACTATCGGGACCGTTCTTGAAACAATAATTGCCGAGCATAAACCGACCGCTCTTGGTATTGAGACCTTATTCTTTAACAAAAACATCACCACCGGTATTGGAGTGGCCCAGGCCCGAGGAGTTGTACTCTATATTGCAGAGCAACATGGACTTACTATCTACGAGCACGGCCCACAGGAGGTAAAGGTGGCGGTCACCGGCTACGGTAACAGCGACAAGACAGCCGTCTATGCCATGATACAGCGTCTGGTACCCAACATCCCTAAAAAAGCCCTAGACGACGAATATGACGCCATTGCGGTGGGTATCACCACTCTTGCGCAGCACGGACGAAATCGGTAGAATCACCCGGATTGAGTGGGACTTGCAAACTTTTTTAGTTTTGTTATAACCATTCACATAATTATAATGTTTTTATGACGCAAGATTTTGGCACCGACAATACCGACGAAGTAGAAGATGAAGAGCTTGACCTCGGAGATGACGAAGCAACACTTGATGATGACTTACTCGACGAAGTAAGCGGTGACGAAGTAGTAGCCGATGACGATTTGATGGAAGGCTTTGGTATCTTGCCAGAAGAAGAGGAAAAAGATGAGGAGGAAGAAAAAGATGAGGAGGAAGAAGAGTCACTCGAAGAAGACGCTGAGGATGTAGACTTTGATCGGTTTGATGATGTAGACGAGATGTAGAATGAGCCACAGAGCCCATAGGGCGACAATGGCGAAATGACCTAATTTTTAACGACTGCAAGGAGTATAAAAATGGAAATACCCTTGTGGTGCTCGCGAGCAAAGGCTATTCCTAATGCCTTTGTCCGCGCACTACCACTCTGTTTGAATTAGTTTCAAGCGACCTAATGAAAATGCCTCTTTATAGAGGCATTTTCATTATAATGTTATATTGGTGTCACCTATGACTAAACGATCTGGTGACATAAAGTCCCTTGGCAGTCTCTTTCAAATCTACAAAGAGCGATTGGTAGCACCCCAAAAGTCGGTGACCGATGCTGCGCTTGAGGTTATTCGTGACGTCACTGGTATTACCCTCCTGCCCCATACCTGCACCTACACCCCAACGACGAGAACCCTTAAAATCAACGCTTCCGCGATGATTCGCCAAGAACTCAAGCGTCAGGAGCCGGAGATTCTCGCCCACCTCAAAGGACGACTAGGAGAGCGGAGTGTCCCAAAAATCATGCTCTAACACTGATTCACTAATCATAAACAAAACCGCTCCCGAGAGCGGTTTTGTTTATGATCACTTTCAGAGCAAGCTCTAATTGCGGCGGCGGCGTGGTGGGTTACTATCCTCTGCCGGAGTCTCTTCTTCGGGAGCTGTTTCTAGTGTGGTGGTAGAAGTGACCAAAGAACCGTAAGTAGCATTTTTCCAAGCCTGTACCGCCCACTCCCAGTTATAGTACTGCTGGTCAGCGGCTGGATTGGTCGGATACGGACCACGTGGGTTGCTTCGATCAACAAAATGGAGAATTGTGTGCATACCACCCAAGATGTTTGAAACATTAACTGAATCAGTTGTACTACCAGCCAATTCTGAAGCCAACATACCACTATCAATGTAGTCACCACGAATGATTGGCTTAACTCCAGCGAGATCAATTTGTGGTTGTGGGAATTTTTCGTCTGGTAGTTTTTTTAGTGCATAGTCCATAAACTCACGCCACATTGGGGTCACAATGAGGCCAGATAGCCCTCCTCCCATCGGACTATTGTCATTATTACCAACCCAGGCCCCAACTGCGATATTTGGACTATAGCCCATGAGCCACGCATCGCGGAGGTTATTCGTACTACCAGTCTTTGAAGCTACGTCTCGCTCTTTAAAGTTCACGAGTGAGTTGGCTCCCCAGAGCGGAGTTCGGGCTACGTTGTCAGTGAGCACATCACTAATAAGTAAGGCTGCGTTACGATCAAGAACCTGCTTTGTTTCCACCTTACTTTCAAAAACGACATTACCGCGGGTATCTTCAATTTTAAGGATACTTCGTGGCGTCGCACGTACCCCTTCGTTTGCGAACACTCCGTACGCATGAGTCATATCAAGCAACTTCACCTCACCACCACCAAGCACGAGAGTAAGACCATACCGATCTGGATCATTAAGTGTAGTCAGGCCCATATCCGCAGCGAGCTTAAGGGTGTCTTTAACACCAGCCAGGTAGAGTGTCTTTACCGCTGGAATATTGAGAGACTGCGCCAGTGCATTACGCATACTGACTGGTCCCAAAAACTTCCCGTTGTAGTTGTTTGGTGAATAACAAGGTGATTCGGAGCTAGTACTATCCGGCGGACACTGTGGCGAGAACTGAGTCTTTACGTCAAAGAGAATAGTGTTTGGGAGATACCCCTTGGTGAACGCAGAGGCGTACACAAACGGTTTAATTGACGAACCCGGCTGGCGTTCGGCCAAAGCAATGTTAAAGTTACCATCAATATCTTTACTGAAGTAGTCACGTGAACCCACCATTACAAGCACGTCACCATTTTTTGGATCGGTGGCCACAAGTCCGGCATTGTCTGCCTTAAAGCGCTCAACGTTGGCCGCCCCCTTCTCAGCCACAATCCGTTCGGCTTCTTTCTGAAGATCATAATCAAGAGTGGTAATAACCCGGAAACCTCGTTCGGCGAGTGCTTCTTCACCATACTTCTCAACGAGTTGCTCACGGATAAACATCACAAAGTGTGGCGCTCTGATCCCAGTGACAGCCTGCGGCAAAAATTCCACCACCGCATTTTTTGCCTCATCATATTCAGCTTGGGTAATCATGCCGTTTTGGAGCATTTTATCGAGAACGATGTTTTTTCGCTCATCAAGAGCTGCTCGGTTGCTGCCGTATGGAGAGAGGAATGTTGGTGCTTGTGGTAAAGACGCAAGGTAGGCTGACTCAGCAAGGGTCAGATCCGCCGCTTTTTTGCCAAAAAATGATTGGGCTGCTTCTTCTACACCGTAGATAGTCCCGCCGTACGGCACCTCATTCAGGTATACAGCCAAGATCTCGTCTTTACTGAGGGTACGTTCGAGCTTGATCGAGAGGATTGCCTCTTTGACCTTTCGAGAAAGTTTCTTGTCTCGCTCAAGGACCGAGTTCTTGATTACCTGCTGCGTCAAGGTTGAACCACCCTGCCCACCAAGAAGGTCACCTTGAGTGGTGTTGACGACCGCTGCCCGCACAATCGCCTTAAGGTCGATACCAAAGTGGCTATAAAAACGTTCGTCCTCAATCGCTACCGTCGCGTTTTTTACATGTCGCGAGATCTGTTCAAACGGCACAATAGTCCGCTTCACGTCCTGATGAAGGTCGTACAAAAGAATCTCCCCTGTACGATCGTAGATTTTGGTTGACTGGAGAATGCGACGATCTTCAAAAGAAGATAGGTCTGGTATTTCCAAGGTTGAAATCCAAATAAGGAGAGCACTGGCGATGAGTATGCCGCCGACAAATATAACAATTGCCCCGTCAATTAAGACGTCTTTATAATGTTTTTTCCACCACTCGCGACGAAATATACGCATAGAATTCACCGTTTAATAATGCTTATACTACCACAAAATGTCTAGTTACGAGCTGTCTCTGCTGTGCTAGAGTATTCTAGTATGAAACTCAGTGAAGAACTGGCCGCTCGCGGTTTTATTTACCAACATTCAGCTGACACCAGCACAATTCTTGATGGTGAAAAAAGAACCGTCTACCTCGGGATTGACCCTACCGCTGACGCTATCCATGTCGGAAACCTGGTGCCCTTCATGATGCTCAATCACATCATGAAAGCGGGTCATAAAGTAATTCTCCTTCTTGGTGGTGGTACGGCGATGATTGGCGACCCGTCTGGTCGTGATACCGAACGAGAACTCGCGACCGTGGAAAAGATTAGTGCTCAGGCTGCTGTTATGGAGGCCGGGGTGCGAGCACTCAGTACTGGTGATATCACTTTTGTGAATAATTACGACTGGCTTTCAAAACTTACCGCCCTTGATTTTATGCGGGATGTCGGAAAACACTTTACGGTAAACGCGATGATTAAAAAAGAATCTGTTGCAAAACGGATGGAAAGTGAAAACGGTATTTCCTACACCGAATTCTCGTACTCCCTTCTCCAAGGGTATGACTATCTCCACCTCCACCAACATCATGGTGCCGATGTTCAAATAGGCGGATCAGACCAATGGGGTAATCTCATTGCTGGGGTAGAATTAATTCGGCGAGTGACTGGTCATGAGGCGTATGCACTCACGATGCCACTGATTGTCGACAAGGCAACTGGAATAAAATTTGGTAAAAGTATGGGTAACGCGGTTTGGCTCAGTCGTCATAAGACCACTCCATACGAACTTTACCAATTCTGGCTTAATACTAGTGACGAAAGTGTCATAGATTACTTAAAGCTCTTCACTTTTTTGTCTCTTGAAGAAATTACAACAATTAGTACTTCTCACGACGCTGATAGAAGTGTACGAACCGCCCAGCGCCGCCTCGCTGATGAAGTAGTACGCTTTGTTCATGGTGAGAAGGCTCGGCTTGGTGCCGCTCTCGCCACTGACACCCTATTTGGTAACACTTCCCTAGATACCCTCACCACAGACGAGCAGACACTTCTCAAAGCCGAGGCACCAATCAAAACAATTACCAATAGTCCACTGGTTGATTTTTTGGTTGAAATAGAATTAGCGAGCAGCAAACGTGAAGCCCGCCAGTTTATCAGTGAGGGCGCTATTGCACTAAACGAAACTGTTTTGACTGATGAAAACCTTATTCTCAGTGAACAACTAAATGATATTGCTGTATTACGTCGTGGTAAGAAAAACCGTATCTTTGTAGGAAAGGTTTAATAATACAGCTCAAAATAATAAAACAGTCGCCCTAGGGCGACTGTTTTATTGCTCTGATATATCTGAGTTAGGTATTGTAAATAATTGACTTCAGGTGATATGGCGGTGATTGCGAGACGTGGATTGGGCCATTAGGAATAGGCCCAACTCACGGAAATTCGCCATTGTCGCCCTATGGGCTCTGTGGCTTATTTCACTTATTCATCGGCATAACGAGATAACGCAACGAGGCATCGGTATGACCTTGAATAACGAGCGGTCGCCCAATCCCCGCAAAATGCATAACAACACTATCATCAGAAA
>CAYSNO010000007.1:0-6516 GCA_964432455.1 uncultured Candidatus Saccharibacteria bacterium | reverse complement strand
ATAACGAGCGGTCGCCCAATCCCCGCAAAATGCATAACAACACTATCATCAGAAATATGTGATAGTGGATCAAGGAGATACTGTTGGTTGAAGTTGAGTTTGATATCAGAACCCTCTGTAGACACCTTTACACTATCAGTGGTGGCTCCCACCTCACCATTTTGTGAAGCTACCACAAGTTGATCTCCCTCTACCGAAACAGACACTTGCATAAACTTATTCAAAAATACCTGTGACTTTTTGAATAACTGGACCAAGTCTTGCTTAAGGACAGTGGTATGAGTGGTATATTCTTTAGGAATAATTTGTTCGTAGTCAGGGAAGGTACCAGCTACGAGACGAGACACCACATACACCCCCTCAGAGAAGGCGAGTGCACACTGGTTGTCAGTTATTGAAAGAGTGGGATCTGATTCGAGAGTATCACAAATACGAGCAAGCTCTAGTGCATTTTTAGCAGGAATAAGAATGGTTTGTGGTAGTACAAATCCCTGCTGAGGCACTGTTTTTTCCATAAGACGGAAAGAGTCGGTGGCCACAAAAGTAAGGGAGTGTTCTTTCTTTTGTTGAATATAGATACTTCCCAGTTCCGGTTTGATAGAAGACACTGAGGCAGCAAAACCAACAGTCTTAATACCAAGTGCCCAAAATTGCCGCTTGATTGTGGTACCAGCCTCAGGCAGCTTGATTACGTGAGGGAACTCGTCTGACGGCATCACGTTGATTTTAGTGACACCAGAGCCACTCTCTACCACCAACACTCCATCAGTTACTGTCATAGTGACAGTCTTCTTAGTGAGGTACTGTACTGCTTGGAAGAGTGTGATGGCTGGTACTGCTACCACCCCCTCCTCCGCTATTTCCGCTTTCTTAGTTACTTCAATACTAATCTCTAGATTAGTAGCAGAAAAAGTTACCTCGTTCTTGTTAGTTTTAATCAAAACACACTGTAGTACCGGTAAGGTGACATGCTTTGTACTCACTCGGGTAATGAGTTCGAGACTGTGTATAAGGTCCTCTTGGTTGATGTGTATCTTCATTTTATAAAACTATTTTACTGCCTCTTATTAGGGGTGTGGAAGTGTGCATATCTAAAAAATATGTTGTATTTTGGTCGTTTTTAATCCCCAACCCCAAAATAATACTGGGTATAGTGTTTGATTCGTAGTGGTATAAGGCGGGGATTAGAGAAGGGTTCTTTTGGTGGTGGGTATAGCTCTTTACTATACCCCCAACCAAGTCCCCAACTACAGAGCATCATACCACCAAAAGTCACCCCCTAACAAACAACCTCCTATACACCCCATCAACAGCTTTTCCCCAACCTATATCTAAATAGAAAATAATCCCTTAAAAGGGATTATTTTCTATTTGAGCAAGAGACGGACTTGGGTAATTTCTTCCTCAAGCTCACTATTGGTCTTGATGTCATTTTTGATCTTCTCGCATGAGTGGATGACGGTGGTGTGGTCGCGTCCACCCAATTTTTTACCAATCGCTGGGTAAGATACTTGGAAATCTTCCCGGAGGATATACATGATGATTTGGCGTGGCTTCACCACCTCCTTACGGCGAGTCTTCTCATAAATACTTGCCGGTTCAATATCAAAGAAACGAGCCACTTTATCAACCACATCCCCTACCGCCAAGGTCTTGCGTGGGCGAGAGCTGTTTTTAATAATTGCTTTTACTTCATCAATGGTGAGAGTGCGACCAAGGAGTTGGGACTGACACATGATGGTGTTAAGTGCTCCTTCGAGTTCACGGATATTTCCTTCAATCGTATGAGCGAGGTGTTCTACCACATCATCACTGAGGGTAATACTGTTTTGTGCCGCTTTAGCACGGAGAATAGCGGCACGTGACTCACTATCTGGAGCCGGGATATCAACAATCATTCCCTGGGCAAAGCGAGAGCGGAGACGATCCTCGAGTCCAGAGAGGAGAGCTGGGTGCATGTCACTTGAAAAAACAATCTGCTTGTTGGTGTCATGGAGGGCGTTAAAGAGGTGGAAGAGTTCTTCCTGAGTCTTTTCCTTGGAGGCCAAGAACTGCACATCGTCCATGATCAGCACATCGTACTGGCGGTATTTATCCTTAAAACTATTAGCACTACCACTCTGGAGTGAGTTGAAATAATCAACCGCAAAACGTTCACTGGTCACATAAAAAACCTTCTTGCCGCTCTTTTTGACGTGGTTCCCTACCGCTTGGATAAGGTGCGTCTTACCATGGCCGGTTTTACCGTAGATAAAGAGTGGGTTGTAGGCAATACCTGGTTTTTCAGCCACGGTTTTTGCAGCCGCGTGCGCGAGAGCATTGTACGAACCAACTACAAAGGTCTCAAATGAGTACTTCGGATTAAGATTGTCACTCTTGTTGATGTAGTAATCTTCAAGTGGCAGGGCCGCATTGATAGTCTGGGTCTTTGTGGTCTCATTACGGCGGTCACTGCGCTGCACTACTGCATACTCAATACTCCGCACATATGGGGTGAGCTCACGCAAGGTCTTTAAGATCATCGACTGGAACTTATCCTGGAGCCAATCTCTCACAAATACACTTGGTACTCCAATGGTGAGGGTGCCGTCTTCGAGTGAAATGATGTGAGTGTCGCGGAACCAGGTTTTGAAGTTGGCTGGTGTAATAGCAAGCTCAATTTTAACAAGCGCGTCATCCCATAATTGCTTCACATCAATCTGCTCAGTGCGCACAATGCTGTTTTGCGGAAGTGGGTGTGAGGTCGGTTGCATAGTAAGTCGGAACGTACCAAGCATTATACTCGTTCTCCCCACGCTGTAAACAAGTGGGAGTAAAAAGTGAGAGAAAAGTACCCCTCATTTTTTGTACAGACTTCGCAACTGTGCATAACCTGTGCACAACGGGGCACCCAAAGACCGGCCGGTTGCTATTTTTCGATATTCAGGTATAGTGTGGCGGTAATTAATTCCATATGAGTAAACGAACGTACCAACCAAGTAAGCGCAAACGCGCGACCAAACACGGATTCCTCGTGCGCCAAGCTACTACCTCAGGTCAGAAAGTAGTCCGCGCTCGACGCCGTAAAGGCCGCGCTAAGCTCACCGTCAAAAAAGCTCGTTAAGAGCTTTTTTGCTTTCGTACTACCAAAATCCCCATATACGGCGTTGTGCTTCACAAGTAAACGTTCACCGTATATCTAATACGCCTCACGCTTACTTGCTTGAACGTCTTGTCTATGAGTATTTTGCTAGCACTCATAAACACTGATGTTCTCCCCCTGCTATACTTACTCTATCTATGGTAGCCACCCAAAATCGCGTTTCTCGCTCCCAGTTCCCTGCCTACTTTGCTTCAGGTAAGCGTTTTCATAGTGAGTATTTTACCATCGTCTATACCAAAGCAGCAGACTTTCGAGTGTCGGTAGTAGTTTCAAAAAAAGTGGCCAAAAGTGCCGTTGACCGCAATCGCCTGCGCCGCCGGGCCTATGGTGTGGTAGAGCGCTTTGCTAAAGAGCATACTGTCGGTGGTATCTATATCATTCTCTACAAACCAGGTGCCCTCAAAGCGACTCGTGTAGCACTCCAGAGCCAATTAGCGACGCTACTCGCGCAGATAGAAAAAGCACGGTAGAATAGCGCCACTATGTTTAGTTACATCTGGCACACGTTTTTCTTTGATCCGGTTTACAACCTCCTCGTTTTCTTCCTTGATTCAGTTCCACATGGTGACCTCGGACTCGCCATCATTGCGACGGTGATTGTGATTAAGGTTATTCTCTTCCCGCTTTCCATTAAAGCGGTCAAAACCCAAAAAATCATGCGGGAGATTGAGCCAAAGCTCAAGCAGATCAAAATTGATTTCAAGGATGATAAGCCCGGCCAAGCCACTGCCATGATGGCGGTCTACAAAGATGCGGGTCTTAGTCCCTTTGCAAGCATCATGGTTTTGTTTATTCAGCTCCCTATCATTTTGGCGCTTGGTATTATTGCGGTACGCGGCAGTGGCGGCTTTAAGCTCCCGGCTATCAATCCAGATATTCTCTATAGCTTCATCCCGACTCCAGAGACCATCTCAATGCTTTTCCTCGGGCACTTTGATATTGCTGCGTCGAGTCTCGCGCTGGCGCTTGTGGCAGGCTTCACTCAGTTTATTGCGACCTCCCTCTCGCTCCCGAAGCTCGCGCCCAAGGATCCTAATGCCGCCCCAAGTATGAAGGATGATTTCACCCGCAACATGCAGCTCCAGATGAAGTATGTGATGCCAATCTTTATGGTCTTTGTGGCCTACGCTTTTTCTGCCGCTATTGCGCTTTACTTCGTTGTCAGTAACCTCGCCACCATCATTCAAGAATTACTCGTTCGGAAGCACCGATAGCCTAGTTGCTATTACGATCATTAAAACCACCCGAGGAAGGTGGTTTTAATGATGTTTCTGAACAAAAGAGGGTCAGAACTTTAATTACAAACACTTGGTTGAATATAGGCACAAGATAGTTGTGACACCTCCCCAGTGTCGGTGAATCGCACCTCCACAAAACCGTTAACTGAGTTTGTGCCAACGATTTCAATAGTACGCACTGGGTCACCCGCCGCAATTTCATCGGCATTTTGCCTAAGTGTGTAATTTGTGTTTGGGTTAACGGTGATATTGCCTGGAGTCGTCGTTTGTCCGTTTCTAAATACACAAGCCCAGCTTTCATCATCGTAGGCCACCCCACCGGCATAGTCGAGACAAGCGCTTCTGCATGAGGTAAGAGCGTATTCAATAACTCCCATAGTCGGACGAACTCTTTCGGAGTACTGGGGACACAATTCTGCACGACATGAGGTTGCTCCAGTTGGGCAATTAGCATCAGCGTAGCCTTGGAGTTCTTCAGTTTGTAGAGTGGCTAGACGTGAGGTGTCATAATCACAGACAGGCTGTGCATTTCTGTATGGGGGTGTTCGTAAACGGCCTTGAATTGCACTACATACCTGAGCGCATGTATTCCCGGTCATATCCATAACACCCTGAAAAGCGGAAATATTTGAACAGCTCTCAATTGCGCAGGCACCACCATTAGCAACTGCTTCGGCACACATTGCAGCAAATGCATCAACTGGATCTGGTGTACTACCATTGCCATTATTAACATCTATAGCTGGCGCGTTGATATCAAGGCGGGTAAGGTCACTATTAATAGTGGTGAGGATAAGAGCGGCCGCGATGATGATAAGGAGCCCAATTAAGGCGTTTTTGATGCGCTCCTTGGCAGAAGCCTTTTTTGTGAAAAGGTCACTCATCATGTATTCGGCTCCACCAATCACAATCTGGATTACCGCAATAAGTGCGGCCACACTGATGGCAAGGGCATAAAGGGCATCGATGTAGTCATCAAACGTTGGGGTATTGGCTGAATCGAGACCAGGGATTCCAACCAGAGGAACAAAGCCTTGACTACCTCCAGCCATTGCAACAGCTGGTAAAATAAGGAACGAGAGGGTTGCAAAAATACTATATTTCATAAAGCCAGAGGGTATTATCAATTCGATTTACAAAGTATAACATTTGACCATTTTGACTCAGTCTCAGATCAACCACATCAAGATTTCGACCAAGCGTGCGACTTGGGAAAGCAACTATTGTGGCGCCTCCGCCATCAATTTTCCAGAGGTTGTCGTTACTGACAAATTGACCTTTGTACCAAGCGTCAGGAAAATTACCTTCAGTGAGTTCAAAGGGGCTGGCACAGTATAAATCAGCCTTACTGCTAGTACATTTTTCAGGAATTAGGGCAGCAGGAGATTCGCTTCCTTGCCCTGATGCATTAATTATAATTGCTCGATACGAACCATCCATGAGGCGACCAACAAAACGGGTTCCCCCACTCTGGGTAATCGTCATCCCAAAACCACTGTACGGAAAGCGTTTGAGACCACTCGCAGCTATCTCGTACGCATAGCCGACCATACTCGCCGCTGGCTTCGTGTAGATAATGTGGTTGGTGGTACTACTTTCACTCCAGGCCATTTCGTGAGCAACAAACGGAGCCGTGAAGAGACGCCTTGTGGTGGCGGTACTGGGGAGGTAGCCCTTCCCTTCAGTTTGACCGAGTGAGGTTTCGGTAAAAAGTAGTTCGTTGTTATATCCAAAAGCAAAGGTACGCATTTGATTAGGAAGCTTTTTGCTCGTTGGATTGGCGAGATCAGAGAAATCTACCAAGGTTACGAGACCCTCATTCCCTAATCCTGAGCGAATTGCAACATAGCTCCCGTTTGGACTAACGACGGCTTTTTCGGCCGAAGGTACGGAGATTTGTGAGACGCGCACCTCTTGTCCTGACACCAAATCAATATCAAAAACGTGTCCGGTACCAGCTTCAACATACCGCATGATGGTGGTAGAGGCCTTATCAATGATTCGGGCACCGATCACTGGCTTCGTGGTTAGTTGGCGAAGTTTTTCGGTATTTACATCAACTGTCGGTACTTCGTCAATTACGGGTGGGGTGTAGATTTCTTCGGTGTTGTTTTGACCAAAAATACCAAGATTGGT
>CAYSNO010000006.1:0-22459 GCA_964432455.1 uncultured Candidatus Saccharibacteria bacterium | reverse complement strand
CACTACAAGTCGTGACCCGCGGTCCAAACTCCAGGCGATATGCCGTCGATACCGACGCCGCTGCTCCTTCGTTTGATAGTGCCAAACGGAGACGAATTGGAGTATTGGCGGGATGGTCAGTCAATATGGCATTTTCTACTCCCCCGGTTGCTGAGAGGGCTGCTGTTTCCGCACCACTATCATTGCGCCAATGGAAGCCATTTTGGGTAATTACTGGTCCGGAGAGTGTGGTCGTACCAGCAATCGCAATTGGGGTTGATGGGGATACAGAACCAGCCGAAACAATGACATCATTGGCAGGTGAAGAAATTTCTATTTGGATAGTGTCTCCATTGCTCGCAGCACTGGTAACATCAAGGACGACATAGACACACAGTGCCTGGGTGGTGGTCACGGTTACTGAACCCGTGAACGTCGAAGTACCATTGGCCGCGGTAAAGCCATCAGTATCCGTACTACCAAACTGCGTTTCTGTACCAGCATAGGTCTCACTTGAACAGTCATAAGGTGCAGTGGTATCAAGATCATAACGCAAACGTATATTATCAAGATGATTTTGAGCATCTACTGTCCCTGTTTCGGCAATCATGATACTCGTGATGTTACGGCTACTTGTATTCTCACGAAATACAAATTGACCACCAATGTTTTGATTCGTCGATGGTACAAGGAGCGACGTAGCTTGTGTACCCGAAGCCGTCACACTAACATCCGCGGCAATCGTCACACTCGGAAATTGCGAATATACCGGCAGTGGCGTACCTGCATTAGTGACGCGAAAACAGTAGGTGGTTCCTTCACTCGCGGAAGTTGATGCCACGATTGAATATTCGAGTTCAACGAAATTCGCATTGGTGAGCGTCAGTGACCCTGTCTGCGAGGACACTTCACGCAAGCCACCGTTCGGGGTGAGGAACGTAGTGTTCTCATCTGCCATACCACCACTACCAACAGCAATGTTGGTAGTATTCGCACCTTCAACGAAGTTCGCCGAGAGAGACATATTCCAAGCATCGTTCGCGGCTCCGACATCTGTCCAAGTTGTTGTATCGTTACAGGTTGGAGCGGCTTCACCATATTCAAGACGGAAGGTTGAGGCAGCACTTGAGAGTGAACCTTCGTTTGATACCTGCAGACGAAGACGACGAGGATTATTCGCTTGAAGGGCTGGTAAGGGCGTATCAGCGACACCGGCGGTCGCGGAGGTCGCCCCAACTTCCGTACCGTTATCATTTCGCCAATGGTAATGGGTTTGGGTAAGTTCATCATTTTGTATCAAACTCGATGATGCAGTACGCACCGGACTCGGTGGCTGAACCGTAACGCCACCAGTCACCACAATGTCACTATTGGGTGACTCAAAGGAGACGGCCAGCGTATCGCCATCAAGCGCCGCCTCAAGCACGTCTACAACCACGTACACACACATCGCCTGCGTGGTGGAGATACTTTGAAGCCCAGAGAAACTAGCCGTACCATCCGCCCCTGAAAAACCGTTCGTGTCAGTGATACCAAATTGAGTTTCACTGCCACTATAGGATTCACTGGCGCAATCGTACGGAGCTGTAGTATCAAGATCATAAAGCACCTTTATGTTATTCACTGCGGTACTACCATTTATAGTGCCCCGCTCAGAGACGACCAGCGCCGTCACGTTGCGACTACTCTGACTCTCACGAATAGCATATTTTCCTCCGGTGTATACATTGGTAGTACCACCGGTAATTGTGCTCACCGCAGTACCGGTAGCATACACTTTCGTAGTCGGTGCAATATCCGCGAGGGTATCACCAAAAATATCATCAGGGGCTGGGTCTTCCCAACTAACATAAATACGTTCATCACTCATGAGGTTGAGATCAAGTCCACGGTGGTCGCCGGCGGTCACACCCGAGACAGTGCGTTCTGGACTCCACGCTGACATGGCCGAAGTTGAGGTTGCCCAAAAGATACCACCGGTGGTCGCAGTCGCTGGTGTGGTACGAAGAACATACGCAACGTAGACGGTACTCGTATTGGTATCAAGTCCAATAGCAACGGTATTGAGACCACGAGTGGTATTGGTAAACACCGCTGCGGTTGAAGTCCATGATCCAGACGAGAACTTCGCCGTACGAACATCGTGGTCAAGCGTTGTATAGTTGTCATGATCGGCACCATACGCGAGGTACACATCACCGGAATTAGGATCAATGACGGCTGCCATACTGGTATCGTAGGTGGCACTCTCTACCGCATTAGTATCAATGTTCGTCCAGCTGGCTGACCATGACGAACCACTCCATACTCGCGACCGAATCGTGTTCGCGCTTATATCACGATTAATAAGTAATGTGTTGCCGTTTGAAAGTGGCAATAGGATATTCCAGTCGTTATCTAGATCCATAAAGGCAGACCCAGCTTCGGTCCATGAAGCTCCGAGATTACAGTTTGTACTACATCTCACAACATACGAGTCTGAAGCGTCAGAAATGGCTATAAATACCTCGTTAGATGTACTTTTTGCAATCGTGAGATTGTTTGTTCCCGAAACAAAGGTACCCGCCTGACTTGAACTGGCACTCGCTTGAGCCGGTGCGGTTCCTAAAAATAGGGTATCGTTAGTCGTATCAAGACGATTGTAGAATACTCGGTCAGGGTTAGATGCCGTCTCCATGGTAGCAATATGAATAAACGAACCAGTATCCCCTGGTGTCCATTGGTCGTACCAAACCGAAATACTGGCACAGTCAGTTTGGGCATCAACCGTAACCGGCGCCCCCCAGACAGTACCACCATTGGTAGTCTTACTATATACACAAGTGTTCGCTGAATCTCGGTAAAATTTGTACCCAACGAGATCAGACGTAAAGACCGTCTGAGAACCGCCAAAGAAGAATGAGTTGGCATCCGTACTCACGGTTGCGTCAATGGTGTTTTGGGCCGCTTCAGCAAAACTCGGCCAGACCATGTACTCCAAAAACGAGAAGTTGAGGAAAATGGTTACGAATAATAAGGTGCCAGCTATCAGTCGACGCCATCCATACCAAAAAAACGCTGGAAACCTCCGCATGGGTTAATTTTGTCACGGTATTGCTTTATTTTCTATGCTTTTGCTGTAGAGAACCTACTCGACCACAGGTATGACTGTTGGTGAAGCTTCGGGCATAAATGGAGTAACAACCAGGTCAGGAATTGGAGCGACTGGATCGGTGATTATTTCAGTCGGAACTACTGTCTCAGTCAAATCGAGAGTTAGACCTGTAGAGCTCGCAGCCTCGACGGTTGTTGGAGCCATGTCTAGATCAAGATCCGGTGGCGTACTTGAGGCATTAGTGTTGCCTGTGTGTCCACTATCAAGGGCGTCTTCTTCAGTAGATGACTTGCCCGAGAGCAGGGCTCTGGTTTCACCAGTGTTGTCAGGATCGGGAATCTCTTCTGGGAGAGGAGCTGGTTCAGCTGCAAAGGAGGTAATCTCGCCGGTCACCAAGTCATACCCACGGGTTTCGATATCACCATTTTCCATCGCTGCATCATACACAAGCACCATACGTGGATTTGAAATTGTGCCACCATTGTCATCACGAATGGTCATGAAGGCATGTGAATTGAGGTCATAGACTTCAATAGTTTTTTCATTGTACTGAATACGGTGCCAGACGACGAGGTTGTTGCGGACGACCGGAGCCAAGTTGTGCTCACTGGTGTTCGTGAGCTGAGTAGCAGTCTCACCATCATAGAGCATGATTTGCCACGCATCGTTATCCCAGTACTGCCAGACAATAATGTTATCCGCTCGGAAGGGTTCCATGTTGTTGGTACTCGTATCAGTGAGCTGTCGCTCTTCACCGGAGGCCATGTCGTACACCACGATCTGGTAGCGCTCATCAATGAGTCGATGCCAGACGAGACTATCTGAAGCTGGATCGTAGTATGGTGAGGCGTCATCAACCGTGTTAAAGGTAATCTGCTGTAAACCACTGCTATTCTTGATATAGATTTCAAGATCCCCATCACTATCAGGAAGCGAGAAGAGACCCTGTTCGTCTGCCGCTGGGCTTGTGGTAGTAGCCTGCTGACAGTAGAAAGATCCGTCTTCAACCGCAAGACAGTTATTTTTGTTGAACTGGATCATTTGATCACTTTCAACGGTTAAGGTTGGGGTAGTCGGGTCGGTTGTTGAAACGGTTGTTGTGGCTGCTTGGTCTGTAGTTGTTGCTTCAGGTAAACTTTCTGTTTCGGTTGGCACCGGCAGCACTTCCCCACTGTCAGGAACGACAACAGCACCGGTATCAGGTGGTACTGGTGTTGGTTCTTCTTCTATCACTACAGGTGAGTCAGGTGGTGGCGATACATCTGGTGATGGTTCTTCGGCCGGAGGTTGAGCGGGCTGTGCAACTACTTCTGGTGGCGGTGTCTCAGGTGGCGGTGGTGCTTCCGTACGCTCTGTAAACTCTTGTTGTATGGTGGCTACCGCTTCATCGGTAATCGTTACGGGAAGATTTGGTGATGGTTCTGGAGGGGCCTCATTTGCGTACGCACGTTCAACTGTTTGGAGTAAGAATGAACAAACCAGTACAACAACTAAGAACCGTACAAGCGCACGCTCAAAGACAAGTCGATACAGCAGGGGTGATCCTCCTGGCGACGATGATTTATTGACTGGTAGTTGTTTCATTCAAAAGGGACTTTCAAAAACTAGAAAGTTCTACGTTGTCCCATCCAACATATAATACCAGTACTTTGTCAACGATTGTTTTTGCTTATCAACAGTCGTTTTTGGTTACGAGGACGCGATTTCGCTTCGTTAGCTAGTTCTTGGAGCTAAAATAGTTCGAAAGGAGGATAGAAAAATCTCTAAAGGTCATCGCTCCGTCATTATTGAAATCGAAGCGGTTGTTTTGTTTGACCCACTCAACCATAAATATACTAATATCTTCAAGCGTGACTTTACCGTCGGAGTTCACGTCACTCACAAGGAGTACCACCGCTTCGCCTTCTAGGGTGCCATTTGATTCGGCAATCTGAACACGAACAACACTATCTTCACCAACTTTGGCGTCAATCTTGGTACCACGACCATCTCCAGCCAAAAGGCTCGCCTCTTTGGTAGTGATTACCACTTCCCCTGTACTACGTGCTTTGGCATTAATGGTAGCAATAAGATGCTTACCGACAAAGCCCTTGCGGTAGGTACCCCCTTCAAGAATAACAGCTCCATTTTCGACTCTCGGGTCACTTGTCCAAAGCGTAATCACCGACTCACCACGATCAACACCTAAAATTTCGATTTTGTCCTCCGGGTAGGCTATAGACAACGACACGGCGTTCACTGGTGTAGTCGCAACTGCATAGACATCAATTGAGAAGGTCTCGTTTGGTGTATGTTGTTTTTGATTCGTTTCAAGCACGATGGCTGATTTTGAACTACCCACCACCGAGGCGACACTGAGCACGAGCAAAAATAAAAAGGCTAGTGAAAACATGTACCGCACGGTCCGATTCGGCGGCACTGGTCGACGCTTCTTGATGAACTGCGCTAAGGTCGACCGGATGGAGATCATATTTTTTGGAGCTCTCTTCTCGTTGACTCAATCTGTTGCACGCGGACGGTCATATTGTTTTTGATTTCAGTTACATCCTTTAAGGTAGTAGCAATTTCTTCCGAGTCACGACTCTTGCCGGCGAGAAGTGCCATAATGATGTCACGTTGGAGTTCTACGAGACGAGTAAAATCAGCGGCAGTTGTAAGTTCGTCGTCAGCCACCCGCTGCCAAAGGTCAACACGATCAGTCAACGAGTCATCAGTTGACAAGATACGTGATCGTAATGAGATGTACTCTTCATAGACACTCACTTCGCGGGCTAAACGAGCGGCCATTACAGATTTTTTGTCGGCGAAGTAACGGCCACAGACAAAGAAGAGGCTATCGAGTTCGGTCAGTTCTGGACGAGTAATTGATGATGAAAGTTTATCAAGGAGCGTCTCAAAACGTTGTCGTTCGGTTGGTGAACAATCAACGACAATACGTTCGGTAATTTCATCAGCCTCATTACGCTTCGTGAGGTCGGCAATGGTAGCAAGCACCAGTTCTTGTTTTGCAATATTGGTATCGAGTGCAAGACTGGTTGAATCAAGTTTCTTGGCTACTACAGAATCGGTATAAAGAGAGATTCCCCAAAGGAGGAGTGCAAGACCAATAATGATAAAGGTAATATGGCGGGCAGAAACATGCATAGCGTGTACGAGTTAGTTAGTCAGTTAGTTTGGTTACATCCGATACTTCTTTTTGAACAATACGCTCTGCAGATTTTAGCACATCTCGAACGTCGGTGATAAGGGCTTCTTCTGTGGCAGTTAACTTGCCCGTTTTGCGGCTACGTACAATATCTGCTTCATGATTATTAAGAAGTGCTTCAATAGCGAGGAATTGGCTGTGCAGTGCTGTACCAACTTCACTACTTTCACGACTAAGGAGAGTTCTAAAACGACGATAACGAGCAAGGAAATAAAGACTTCCCAGTGCTGCCAAAACCAAGAGTGCAACGAGTGGGATAATAACCGAAAGCACATCAATAAGGAAGGAACCAATACGCAAGAGTCCCATCGGCTGTACTACAAACTGGACTGGGTCAGAGACTCCACTTTGTGCACCGAACTCATCGTGAGCGGTTGAAGTCAAGGAGTAGACGCCTTCGGTGAGAGCACTATTTGGAATAAAGCGGAAGGAACCAGTTTCGTCACTCTTTACTTCGTAGACTGCTGGTTCTTGACCGGTCTTTGTCAGTGTCACCGCAACAGTGGCATTAGGTCGAGTTGTACCTACAAAAACAGGTATGATTCCTGTACTGATTTCGGCTGGTACATCACTAAAGCGTGGCGCTTCAAACGATTCAATTTCAAAGGTGAAGGTCGAAACAGTACTGTTGCCAGCTGCGTCTATGACCTCGACCACAATGGTCTGTCGGCCCGGAGTAAGGTTTTCTAGTTTAATTTCGTTCTTACCTTCATCATTTTTGTATTCAACCGGTGCTGCACCATTTAGCTGCACCATAAATGATTTAATTGGTGAACCGTTCGTATCAGTGGTAGAGGCTACTACGATCTGCGTAGGATTCGCGAGATTACTATCAGGCTTAAGGCTTAATACTACGTTCTGTGGCGCGGTGGTATCAACGCCGAGACGATAGTGTGTGACCTTCCCCCACCCTTCGGCATTTTTGAACTGAATATGGAAATACGAAACACCATCACCTAAATCAGGTAAGGTGATATCCTTGATGGGACTATCGTAGACCTTGGTAGGAATCGCGGTTGGTGATTCATCAAGAGCTGTACGAACAGCAACGACATCTCCTGGGACAGTCCAGCGTAATACGGCTGTAGTATCTTTTGACCAGCCAGACGGGTCACCGTGAGTGTCTGACGTGATCTTTGGTGCCGCAGGCGTATTGGCAGGCGGAACAAACTCAACAATTGCTTCAGGGGTTGGTGTTTCGGTAGCTGCCGAAATGGTGTAGGCACCACTGCCCATACTTGAAAGCACATTGGTACCACGACCATCAGCAGCGAGCACCGAGCCACTACCAAAATTTACCCGAGCAGAACCAGAGCCGAGCGTACGGAAAGTAATGGTCATCACGGTGCCTGAACCGCCAGTGTAACCCGTTGGTGTTCCACCACTGAAATTGATAGTCCCAGCGCTATTTGAGAACGCTGGTTCGGTAGTCCAGAGGTTGAAGATCGAGCTACTACGTGAGATAGACACAACTTGGAGGGCTTTGTTATCAAAAGTAATTGTTCCGTCAGCGGCATTAATAGCGGCACCTTTGGTATCAACGGCGACACGAACGGTAAAAGTACTGCCACTACCATAGACACCAGTAGCTGGTGAGACATTCAATGTGGCAGCAAAGGCAAAGCCACTGTAACCAAAGAACGCAAGTACGATAAATAAACGAAGGAACATATTAGACGATATCTGTGTTATCAGCTTCTGTTGGTTCGGCGGTCGCCTGCTTCTGCTTGCGACGGCGACGAACGAAATACCAACCAAGAAGTATGAGTAAGAGGACTGCTACAACACCACCAGCAATTTCGACAATGAGAGACATTGGCCACCGTTCGAGACTAGCGTTTTGCGGGGCCAGGGTCGCAATGTATTCATTCCCTGCCTTGTCTACTGCACGCACCCGGATTGTACTCTTGAGGCTCTGATCAGTGAGAACATATGGACTACGGGCTTCGGTCCAGACTGTCGTAGCGGCTCCAAAGGTAAAGAGACGGGTGTCCTCTACCGGCTCTTCAATCACTTCATAGTGACTGATACCACTTTGCTTGTCGGTGGTGTTAAATACAATGTAATGCTTCTTATCAAACGCGTAGTCATCTTTTTCTAGCGTGATCGAAAATTCTTCTGGTGGGATAGTATCTTCAGCAATCACCGTACGCCAATCGTCAACAATAGTGTTTCCAACCACTTGGTTGAGCGTTAGTTCAGCCCCAAGGGTCTGCAGTTGTGCTTCAGTACCAAAACCATCATTGAGGAAAGCACGCGTCTCAGGTTTGAAGGTGACGGTACCGAGTGGAGGCAATTCACCTCCTCCCACAGTTAGTCCAGGCGCACGGAAAATAATCTGTAGAAGTGTGTTCGTGAGGCGGGGATCGCCCTCAACACGGCCGCAGTAACCATTTGGAATACCACCAGCAAAAGTAATGGTGCGGTTTTCTTTGTCAATTACTGGCTGCTCTACCCAGATGGGAAAGATGGACTGACCAATTGAAATATCGACTGGATTAATCGCTTCATTGTAGGTAATAACACCATCAATCGCATTAATACACTCATCGGCCGCCTCGTCAGTATCTAGTCGAACCGAGAGGGTCACAGAATCACCACGATTGAGGGTTGGCCGAGGAGGATCGATATACAGTGTAGCTGCCGAAACTGAGTCAGCCACAAAAAGCAAACACAAAAGGACGACGAGTCGATAGACCATACTTGTAGTATACAGAATAGAATCATACAAAAACGGTTTTTTACACAAACAAAAATTCCCCGTGGTGGGGGAAATTTTTGTTGTATTACTCCAAGCTTGGACCAATATTCTTTAGAACACTGGGGTTGCTACGTATGTCAGCGTAGCAGTGTAGTCGTTCCCCGCTTCCTGGAGCGGAGAAATTTCAACCTTGTAACCAACGCGGGTACGACCAACATTTGGTGTAACTCCGTCAGATGGTCCATTGTGTCGAAATACTTCAACCGGTGTGGTCGAGGCAGATACAAAGAGCTGCCCGGTTCCTCCGGCATCAAATGGATCAGTCAATCCCGCGGTGAGCGAAGCGTCTTCTGTGGTTAGACCCCAGTGACCCCACGTATTCTCATCGCTGATTGTACCGGTAGGTGGTACCCAAGCCACCGGAGTGTTGGTATACGCACCATCGATAAATCCATCAATATCAGCACCCGTTGAAGAGAGCAATTGCTGTGACACCTGAACAGTTACAGCGAAGCCGTAACTCGCATTTGTTGACACAGACAATTGCTGAGCTGATGTCGTGGCTGAACCCTGTGTCAAAACTCCAAATGGAATTGAGGTAGCAGAAGTCGAGCCAGTGATTGCCTCTTGGTTAACTGTTCCAGTCGCAACTCCAGCTACGGTAAACGTAAAGCTGGTATCAACTGCAGCAGTAACCACGACTGGTGAAATGATAGCTACTCGAGTAGAACCACTATCCGCAGCACCAGCTGTTACGTCGATTTCGTATGAACCGACGGCAGGGTTGGTGAGCTGAGCGTTACCAGTGGCACCGAAGGTGGCATTGGTTCCGATCTGAATGGTGGTTGTACCGTTGGCAGGCAACGAGGCGCCATCACCGGGACAAAACTGAAGAGTAATGGTGTTGGTGGTTGTTGAAAAACCAACCTCCTCCGCTCCTCCACAGCCTGCTCCAATAGACAAATCGGTACCATCATCAGTAATGTCTACGTCATCAAATGCGACTGCTCCAAGAGCGAAAGGCCCATTGGAGAAATTGATGACAATAGATTGACCGTTTGCTACACCGGTTGGTGTTACAAAACTGATGGTGTGATTTGACGGCACACTCGGGGCTGAATCCGAGAGCGTATCACTTACTAATCTGACATTTGCGGCCTCCGCAAAGCGGAACGCTGGCAGACCCAAAGACCAAAACAAAATGGCGAGTCCGACAACAGTGGCCAGTGCTTGGAGTAGTCCGAACGTTGAATTCGTTCTACTCATGTGACTCTACGTTGTATTAGCCAGGCGCTACTGCGAGAGTTAGACAATGCAGTAACGTGACTCGCGACCGTCATCGTTCACAGTGTGGTCTCCACCCCACTTCTGTATAGACGAGCGACAGGCATACTAATGCTGTAACAGCGGCTGTTCTGTCCTAGCACTCATTGTGGTGGGAGCTAGCAGTATCATTAAATAGATACCTCCAAACATTAGTACTTATTCATTGTAGCTTGCTCCTTGAAACAAAAAAGAAACTTATACACAAATTCTTAAACAGAGACAAACTTTTTTAAAGTTTTTCAAGAACGGTAAACAAACCTTTCGAGTTGAACTTCGTCCAGTGGTTTGGATTAAGTTCTTCGCTTGGAATAAAAGTACCACGAGCACTAATCCGCTCACCGGCCATAAAGTCAGCCATGCTGCCCGCTCCAGCGCCAAAATTGACCGCATAGTACTCACCATCATCAGTTTTGATACCAAAGGCACAGTCAGGTGTAGTCGCCCCGGAGAGGGTTGGGAGACAGACGTAGGTACCCGTAAGAGTCATCATCTCGATTGTCTTTTCTGCCACTGGTGATGTATTAGCACTATCACCAGGTTTGTTCTTCAGGGTCAAATCAGTACTACCTTTTTTTTCAGCAGATATATCAGTTTGACCGTGATTAAAACGAGCATAACCTACAAATAAAATTGCACCTAGGACAACAACCAATATGAGGACTTTAGGAGACATAAAAAAATTATAGCATTTGTTTATAAATTCCAAAAAAAATTGAAAAAGGTGCTAATGCAGATATAGAGTTCAGCAAATGACCCTAGATTCGAGGCGTGCGAGGAAATTGTTATGAGCCGTACTTTCTGTACGGTGAACGGCAATTTACCGAAGCACAACAAAGAAGATAGGGTTAGTTGATGGACTCTATCCGGTCCAGTTGAAGAGGAGGATGGAGAAGTCTTCTAGTCCCACCTTCCCATTACTATTGATGTCGGCTGGAGGATTTGAGTCCCCTCCCGCAGTCTGCCACCAAAAGATAAGGATAGAAAAGTCCGTGAGGTTCACTTTACCATCACGACTAAGGTCTGATGGTGAACTTGGTGCACCATCCACGCCAAGGAGCATCTGCACGACGCTACTGTAGCCACTTTGGGTCAACAGTGGTGGCGTACCGGTAATCGAACGCACCTTGATTGGATAGGTAGCATTGCGCATCGTAGCGGTATTGAGACTAAAGGTATAACGACCACTTGCATCACTGGTTGTACGTTCAGTTCGGAGGCTACTGTTCCCTACCTGGATTTCTATCGCAGCACTCGGTACTGACTGCCCAGAGATAGTAACCGTACTCCCCGGGCTTACCTTGGTGTTTGAGAGGACCAGGGTCGGAGGAAGCAATAGGCCACTGACGTTCGTTACAGCGCCTTGGGTGACGTCAAAAGTGCTATTGAGGGTAATTGAACGGACTCCAGTCGAATCGTTGGCCCACACCCCAAGGGTCGCTGTACCGGGGGAAGACTTGGTCGAGAATTCAAACTTACCAGTGCTGTTTGCTCGCACCGAACCTACTGACTTTGTATCAAGCAGGAAGTTCACTTGCTGATTTGGGTAGGCGGTTCCGGTCACACTAATTGAAGCGTCACCAAGGTCACGCGTACCTCCTCCCCCACCACCGCCACCGGAAGATCCACCGCCACCGGAACCAGCGGGTTCAATAATACAAGTCGCAGAACAAAAGTCGCCACCATTGTTGTTGGCGTCGTCGCATTCCTCGCCATACGTAGTTTGCAAAATACCGTCACCACAATATGGTCCGTAATCACACACCGCATTACACTGGCGACCAGCAATAGTGGTACTGTAGAGGCCGATTTCACCTGGAATGTCACACTGCTCACCCACGTCAATTAGTGCATTGCCGCAGATACTGAGGTCAATGGTGGTGGTGGCAGTAGAAATAGTCACTGCACCAGCATCGCTTGGATAAAATCCGAGTGAGGCAAATATGAGAAGGAAGGCTACCCACTGCATAGTTGTTAGCCTAAACGTCGCGACCGGCGGTTGTGAATAAAGTAGAGGAGCACAATCAAGAGTGCAAAGATTGGCAAGAGGAGTGAGAGCTTATGAGCAATTGAGAGACCCATAAAACCGTAGCCAGCGAGCTGTAAGGTGCCATACGGTAATATACTCAGGTTGAGCTCACCTTCCTGTTTGACGTCTTCGCCATTTTTGATGGAGTACCGCACGATATAGCTACCTGCCGGCAGTCTGGTAGGAAGAGCAGCACTTATCTCCTCAATGGCATATGGAGCAATCTTTTTGAGTCGTCCAGTGTGATGTGTCTCTTCAAGGAGCACTGCACCAGCCCGGTCATAAATACGGAACTCAACATCTGATGGTGCCACATCAATGTTACCCGTATTTTCAATCAACATTGAAAAATTGATTTTACCGGGGAAGTAGAGCCATCCGACTTTCTTTCCTTCGTTGAGATCACCAACCGTAATCTTGCGCACACGGAAGTCTTCAATCACTTTATCAATCACTGAGAGATCAACATCAACTTGAGCACCAAGTGAGATACTAACCACACCCTCGGCGACCTGATCATCAGCTGAAAGTGTACGGATACGAATCTTACCGGTGTAATCGGCGAAGTCAGCGTCAGCTGGTACTTTGATACGCACCGTCATTGGCACCTTCTGTTGGCCGCGTGGCAAGGCAATCGTTTGTCCTTCAACGATTTCAATCCAGTCTTGGATCTCAGGTGCATCAATGGTTATTTCGGCTTTGAGGTTGTCATTTGGATTACCGCGCACCAGGAGAATTTGTTGTTCGTAGGTAGAGTTACGAGTAAGACTCGTGTTGCGAACGTATGGTGGTGTAATACCAAAACTGGCGTGACTCAAGGCTGGCCAAAAGACCAGTATTGCGACCACGCACAAAACAAAAGAACGAAACAAAAACGTTGGCAGAATTACCTTCATGCGATACTCACTATTATCGAAAATATCTGACAAAAAAGCAATAACCACTGTTAGGATAACAGTGGTTATTGTCTTCGATTGTGGTCTAATGTTTTACCACGCTGATGGTGTCGAGATGGCACCAGTGAAGGTGTTCTGACCAGTGTATGACCCCGCAAGTGAAATCGTACCTGGTACCGCAATACCCCAGTAGGTTGTACCTGACGTTGGAGTCGAGGTAGCTGTCGGCTTTGGAATCTGAATCAAGAGAGTCGCTGGTGAGGTAGTCGCTGGAAGTGATGTTCCAGAGGCGTACGGCACTGCTGATGTTGCGAATCGTTGCTGGTTCTGTGGAATGGTTGAGGTTGCAGAGACCGGACAGAGACTACTGTTACTGAAGGTTGTACACATAGACTCTCCACCGAGAAGCTGGTTGAGACCAGTGTTACCAAGCACACGAAGTGATGATGACGAAGTCAAGTTCGGCATGTTGGTACCCGGCTCGAGCTGATCGTAAGCAATCGTGCTCGTCAGCAGATCAATCGCCACCAGACTGAGAAGTTCGACTGGACTAGAAGTCGTAGCCATAGTTCCAGTAGCGTTGTCATCATCGACACCGGCTACTCCAGCACTCCACGCCTGTGTTGCAAACGGAGTACCAGCTACAGTTGGGTCAGCGATGAACCAAAGTGGGAAATTACATGAGTAACTAATCGTATCATCGGTATTACCCGTACATGAGGTTGAAGAAGCAGTACACGAGAGGTTCCAAACCGATGCCGCGACACCACTTGGGTAACAGTTGTTCGCATTGTACGCACCGGCTGTTCCGTTACAGGTTGTAGTACCTACTGAACTTCGGAAGACGGATACTACTGAACGTTGGATTTCGTCAGCTGCACCACCACCGACCGCGTCACAACTGTTGGCGTCGGCAATTACGAAGTCTAGAGTGAAGCCAGTAGTCTGCGAGCCGGGAACGGTGAGTGTCATGTCGAGTCCACCGTTAAGTGAAATGGTACCTCCTGCCACAGTCGGCGCTACGTTGTTGACGGTAAAGGTGACATTTGTTCCCTGTGCACCACCAACTGCTTCGTGACCATGTTCATCGTATACGTACCCAAAGGCATTGTAGGCATTATCTTGAATGATACTCGCAATCACCCGTGAAGTGGTAGCGTTGGCAAATGCTCGAGAGAGTGATGAGGAAGCGATAGTGTCGCCTGGTCCACAACTATTGGTACTGGTGCTGTATGAGGCAGAACCACAAACTACGAGGTAGAGGAGGTCTTCGGTATCAACAACGTCAGGGTCTGTCGAGGTTGATCTAAAGAGCAAGGTACCAGATGGGTCAACCGGACCATTATTACTGAAACCACTGAAGGTTGGTCGACGGTTGACGTTAAATGGAGACGAGTTAGTAGCGTTGGTTCCTTGTGAGAAAGTTGTACTACAACGCGGGTTTACTGGATCATCGTCACATACCCAGGCATACCAGGTATTAGATTCTGAGAAAAGACCAACCTCGTCGGTGGTGGTGGCTGCTCGGGCTTCAGTACCACTAAGGGTACCGGTAGACACTGCCCAGCGTGTACCAGCACTACAGACTGGGGCACGGGTACCAAGGGTTGAGGTCGACTGCTGAGCGGTTGGTGTGGCACTTGTACTACAGATAATGAGGAAGTACGGGGCACCGTTGGCGTCTGTCGCGGTTCCTACCCAGGATACTTGGTCACCTGAGTTGGTTGGTGTCGTGGTGGATGAACCAAACTGTTCGTGACCTTCTTGACCAGCCACCCACGTTGGTGGGGTGTTAAGCACGGTCAAAGTGGTCGTCGCGGTGCTGGTCGCTTCGGCCTTTTCGAGCTCTGTTTTACCAATGTTAAGAATAAAAATGAAGGTAAAAATGAGCAGTCCTGATAACGCTGATAATACTGTAATCTTTCCTGCGGTCTCTACATACCGTGGAAGGTTATTTTTGTTGTACAACATACTAAATACTCTTCTATTGTATAGGAAACCAGTCAAAGTTATGCACCAGTTATGCACAGCAGACAACATTTAAGACTTCTGGTGAGTTCTATGGTAACTAAGTTAACAAAATTAAAACTGAGTAGACGAAGTCAACTCAGTTTATAATTTGACCAAGCAAATAGCTTGGCTCACTATTCATATCTAATAGCGTCAAGCGGATTAAGTGACGAGGCACGTCTGGCCGGGAAGATTCCGGTGAGATACCCAACCACAGCGGAAAATATTGTAATAAAGAGAAGAAATCCAATTGGAAAGGCGAATAATTTGACTGACTGTCCACCAAACTGGCCGGCAACAATATTCAGAAAAAGATTAATGGTCAGACCTAGACCCACCCCCATCACCACCCCAGTCAGTCCACCCATAAAACCCACCACCACTGATTCTGAAACGAAGAGGTACTTTACATCATTTGGTGAGGCACCAATGGTACGCATGATTCCAATCTCTTTAGTACGCTCAAGGAGCGTCACCGTCATAGTGTTGAACATACCAATCGCCGATACCACCAGCGCGATACCACCAAAGGTTGCAAGCACAATCTGAATACCCTGGAAAATCTTTGAAGCCTGCTCCACAGTCTTTGAGAGTGCGGTCACGCGATACCCGGCATCAATAAGCTTGTTTTCGACGATGGGCAGATTTTCACTGGTATCAACACGTACCTGGATGCGCTCGAATTCTTCAATCCCGACGTAGTTGCGCAGTTCGGGCAACATCATCATGGCATTAAGCACACCTTCCTCTTTGGTAATACCGCGTACGGTGAATTCTTTGTCGATAATAACTTCGGTATTATTGTTAGTGCCGTCGTTGGCTGGTATCAAAATACGAAACGATACCTTCTCCCCCACAAAGCTGGCTGGGTCTTCCACCCCAAAGAGCTTAAGGACCGCTGGTGAAATCATTACTGAGTTCGCGTCCCCGGCGTCAGCGTCGGTAAATACTGTTCCTTCAGTAGCAGACACACCGGCATACCGCAGATATGGCGGCTCAACTCCCTGAATAAAGACATTACCCGTTAGGCCCTTATAGGTCACGAGGGCTGGGAAGCGCGCAAGTGGCGCCGCATCGAGTACTTCAGGCATCTTTTCGAACTCTGCCACTGTTTCGGTGGTCAACTTGAGATTTTGGGCTCCGGTAGCTGATACACCAAGCGACAAGAGGGTCTCACCAAACACGATCTGCTCGAGAATAATCTGCTGGAGGCCAAAGCCGAGTCCTACGAGAATCACCACAGCGCCAGTCCCCACACCCATACCCAAAATCGTCAGCCACGTACGAAGTGGATTCGTTTTGAACATACGCGTAGAAAGCTGCGCTAGATCCTGCACTCGCATAATACTTCCATTATGACACAGCTCTATAAATACATTGGATAGATAACCCCACCTGGCGAATTCTAAGCATTATCTCTAGAGCACAGTAGATGACCTAAGATTCAAGGCGCCAAGGAATGAAAATGCGAAACGTACTTGTTGTACGATGAGTGTTTTCGTGACGAAGGCAACACAGAAGATTAGGTTAGCTAGTGCGCTCTAGTTAACTCTTGTAGGAAACATCCACCCCCTGTGCAATCAGCTTCTCAAAATACCGAGTCATATCATCAGCCTCTCTTTCTGAGAGTCCGAGACCTTTACTGCGTACTCCTTCCATCAGCCGCGTATTAAAATCTGGTTGTTCGATTACACCAGTTACCCGGTCGGCTACGAGCTCAACGAGGTTACTGTCCTGCTCTTTGCTTAGTTTCATACGGTAGACCTCTTGGAGATGGTCACGGAGCCGCTCGGCGAGCTTGTGCTGGCTAAAGAACACTCCAGCATTGTCCTTTTTGGCCCGGAAGCGGCGGATGTCATCTGATTGTTCAATCAGTTTTTCACTGCGCTTGGCCATATCCTTGGCAACATTTTCAGGAATCTCGGCACCACCTCGCTCCATCGGGAGCACCAGGGCATTGATAAACGCGTCACGATCAACTTTTCCGGTAATAAAGAAGGCTACCGCGTGTTCAAGGCGCTGAATCTGATCAAACGTATAGTCTTGGGTAAGGTAGTTCACGAGACTCTTGACACGGAGAGTCTCAACTGAGTCATATGGAAAAAGACGCGCCAGCTGTTCGAGCTCGGTTACAATCGTCTCCCCTTCACGCACGGGCTTAATCTGCTTGCGTTGCGGATTCACGACCTCACGGACGATAAAGCCGTCTTTGAGATAATACACGCGGTGCGCATATGAAAGGTGTGCCGCATTGTGCGACACCATAATAATCGTGCGTCGGTCAAAAGTGTTAATCTCGTCGATTTTGTCCATCACTTGTTGCGTCGAAATCGAGTCGAGGTTACCGGTTGGCTCGTCAGCGAGGAGAATCTTCGGATCATTCACCATACTGCGAGCTACCGATACACGCTGTTGCTGGCCTCCGGAGAGCATCGAGGGAATCTTGTGTGAGACATGTCCTACCCCAAAACGATCGAGGAGTGACTGAGCACGACGGTTACGTGTCTGCTTATCCGCATTACAAAAGATCATCGGCAAGGCGACGTTGTCGAGCACGGAGAGAGAACCAATCAGGTTGAAAGACTGAAAGATAATACCCATCACGTAGCGCTGGAAGTACACACGCTCAGATGGTGGGTACGAGTAGATGTCGTCACCACGAATGAGGAGTGTCCCGTCTCCGGGCGGCAAGGAACCCTGAATCGAATACATCAAGGTCGACTTACCAGAGCCAGAAGCACCGAAGAGAATGATGTACTCCCCTTCATAGATGTCCGTGTTCACGTTTTGGAGCGCACGAAATTCATTGGACTTGCCCTTATTATAAATAATCGACAAGTCACGACACAC
The DNA here is from genome assembly GCA_964432455.1 of uncultured Candidatus Saccharibacteria bacterium. Lineage (GTDB taxonomy): Bacteria > Patescibacteriota > Minisyncoccia > Phycocordibacterales > UBA918 > OLB19. The sequence goes on along the minus strand of CAYSNO010000006.1, from coordinate 4,372 downwards.
GATGAGTGGTTTCGCCATACGTTTATCTATTATGACATATCATCTCAAATGAAGATGTCACTCCTATCCCCATTTCAAGTGCTAAATTTTTAAGTTCTAAGATCTTTTACACCGGACATCTGGGTTTCAAAGTTTCAAAACCAGATGCAGTTCGCGGCGCACAAGGTAATTACTTTGAGGCGTACTAATTGTACGTTGAAAAGTAATTATCCGCAGTGCAACAAAGAAATGCGCTGGTTTTGGAGCTTTGACTAGTTGGTGATGTTCTTGACCCAACCAAAAAGTAAAACAACAACCGTGAGGTTGTATGATTTTACTTTGTTCCAACTTTCTATTCCTAATGAAAGTTCTGGAACCTTTTGGTGGATTAAGAAATAACTAATTTAATTAGTTATATTCTTAACCCAACCAAAAGTCGACTCAAAGTTCTCCAAAATCAAGTCAATGATGTTCTTCTCTTGGATTGGCGTAAAGAGTACGAAGTTCTCTGACTGGATAGTGTTTTTGGCTTCGTCTGTACAGTTAAGCCAGAATTGGTATACGGTAGCTGGAGCGAAGTCAGTAATAACCTCTACGTGATTGGTGTTGTACTCAAGCACTTCTTTTTCAAGAACGATTGGATCGACACCACCGGCTACCCCTTCGCGGTAGGTCATAATACACGAAGCTGGCTCGTCAGTGTTCCACTCCACAATCGTTTGAATACGTGATTCACCGCCCGGGAAGATGGTTGATTCGTTAGTGACGTTTGAAATGAGTGGCGCGGAAATATCGCGCACGGTAATAAATTGGATTGGCTGACTACGGACACGATCACCACCAGAGTTTTCGGCAATCACAAAGGCGACATAGCGAGTACCAAGCGTCAGGTCAGAGAGACGCATCTGGTGGGTGGTCGCCAGGGTCGGACGGCCAACCGAGCTCTGTGTCCCTTGCGTGAGATCTTGGTACTCAATGAGCGCCTTCGCGGGTACCGTCGTATCCCAAGCGAGGGTCGCGGCATTTTCCTCGACTTTCACGATGCGGAGGTTACGAATATCTGGCAAAGCCGCCTTGGTCCGGAAGGTATAGGTACGACTTTCACCGGTAATCTGGTAGGAGTCCGTTGAACGCACCTGAAAACTATATTCGGTGTATGGTTCAAGACCAATGAGACGAATATTGTGGTCGGTGACTGCCCCACCGGGATCTGACTGTGAGAAATCAAACGTAGTACCATCAAAACCATTAGTTTTGGAAAAACGCACCTCAGAACTCGACTCACGGTCAGTTACCCACGATACCGTGGCTGAGGTTGTCTCAGGTACTACGGTTGGTGGACCCACAATGGTGAGGTCTTCAGTGATACCAGCAATCGCTTTGACGGTCTCATTGAGAATTTCTTGTAGCTGCTGCGGATTTTGAATTTGCTGAATCTGCTCCACAATTTCTTGTGGGGTGTTGGTCTGTCCGGGACCAATTCCGGTACCCGATCCAGTATCTGAAGTAGTTTCATTTTCTACATCAATTTTGTAGTCAGCCGAGATACCCTGGTTACCATCAGCATCAGCCGAAATCACACGAAAGTAGTATGTACGACCCTTTTCAAGGTTTTCGAGGGTTACGGAGTGATTGGTACGATTGGCGACCGGTACACGAACGACACCCAAATCAGGATTGAGACTGTAGTTGACCGCTGAGTCGGCGTTTTCACTCGTCTTCCAGGTGATGGTTACCGTTGATTCGGTGGTCGAGGCCACCTTAACTTCAGTAATTTGCGGCGCTTTGGTGTCTGTTGTCTGAGCAATCAAAGGCACCGCCGGCACTGTAAGCAGGGTTGCAAGGATGAAGAACGCAGAAATATGCCGATACATAATCATAGCTAGTATACCATCACTCGTGAACCCAGCTTAGAGTAAATTGTTTAGACATTGGGTATTATTTTAATGAGTGGCTAGATTTCAATTGTTGGTTCCTCTAAACAATTGGTTCTAAGGCTTGTCTCTCAGGAGCGTGGTCAAAAATCCCGCAGACAAGGAGTGCTAGTGAGGAAATATGAGGCGTATTAATTAATACGATGAATGTTTCCGAACGAAGCACGACGAAGTATCCGGGTTTTTTGTCCATGCTCTAAGGTGAGATTGGTGTGAAGACATTTATACCAGAGTGCGGTGCACTGTTGACACCAAACGGTACCGCGATACCCCAGAAGATATTGGTGGTAACCGCTGGAGATGGAGCGGTCGGCTTGGAGAGGTTTACATCGAGTGAGACCGGAGTCGAAGACGAGAGGAGTGAACAGACTGCACAGCCAGCATAGGTGAAGGTACTCGTCGCAAACTTCTGCTGATTGGCCGGAATAATTGAACTACCACCATCACTGAGGTCGGTTCCCTCGACCTCGATGTCAAAGGCGACGTTACCGGTGTTGGCTATTGTAGTAGTTGGGTTATAGGAACCAGTATTGTCCTGCGGCGCGAGTGAGCCATAGTTGATGCCAGAATCAACACTAAGCGCACGTACCGTATAGAGCTCAACACCAGCCGGAGGTGTAGCCATATCATAACCACCACTCGCATCACTCACTTCGAGGTACGCGAGCCAGGTATCGCCATTAGTATCGGTAGACTCAGCATGGAAGTAGATATCAGCGTAACACTCAAAGGTACATGAGTTGCCACTACAGTTGGTGAAGGCGCACTTGTTACCAATGGTTGAGACGTAACAGTTGTTATTGTTTGGTGTACAAGTAGGTCCAGCACTACTGCGGTAGATCGTTGTTGTGCCACTCACGAGGTCAGCCACACCATTGAAGTCAGTGACCGTACCGGTGGCATAAACGCGGGTAGTCGTGCCTGGAAGGAGTGAGATATCGTAGCCATTGTTGAGCGCAACGGTGCCGAAGGTCGGATCAAACTGAAGACCCAATTCTGCCACCTCAGCATAGTAGTCGATTGGGGTGGCATTATTAACCACACGGAAACAGTAGTTATCTGATGCATTATTGGTTGGAGTAATCACGTATTCGAGTTCGGTGTAGTTATCAGCCGGAACCGTGAGAGCACTCGACATATTTGATGGACTTTCTACCACCGTACCGGCGGTAAACTGGCCGTTGATTGTCGTCAGTAAGTCCGTAGTTGGCGCACCATCAGTCACCTGGCTTGAGGTCTGCATACAGATTGGTGAGGAACCACACGATGCCTGATTTGGTACCGCTGCAAAACTACCACTTGATACCGCTTCACAACTTGGCGAGGCACCCTTGGCCGCATATTGGAGTCGGTAGGTCTGTCCGGTAACGGTAAGTCCCGAGTTCTCAATACCAATACGTAACCGTCGAGTAACTCCAGGGAGACCACTGCCAAGACTATTCTCGGCTGATAACCATGAAGCACCACCAGAGGTTTGCTTGGCCCCGAAGGTAACACCAGGGTTAATTGGTCCTCGACCACTGACGTGGTAACTATCCCATGCACCATTTTGTACCCAGAAGGTGAAGCCCATACCGCCACTCGTATACGAACTATCGGTTGCGGTTGTCGTCGCCACCAGAGTACCTGATGGATTGTATAGATACACATCAATGCGATTATTCGTTTGCCAATCAACTTCTACCTGGTACCAACCGGTGGTATAGGTCACGGTCGTTGAGGCGAGTCGCGTTCCGGAGACATCGTTGTCACTGACATTCTTCGAGAGTGAGAGACGATCAGTACCAAAGAGCTCAAGACAAACGGCATAGTTATTGTTATTTACCCCTGGTGTCTGAACCCCAAAGAGTGCACAACCTTCGTCAGCCGAGCCAGCACTTATATCTACATACTGACGGTAGCGAATCACTTGACCCTGTGCTGTCAGACTACCGGTACGGAAGATACCATCAGTAGTACGGCCAGATTTACTGAGTGCTTCAAGTGCATAGGCACCACCATAGACCGGGTTAGTATCAGTCTGGAAGAGTGATGTATCGCCACTGTACTCACTGATGTTATTGTCTTCAAAGTCGTCACTGAAACTGAAGGTATTAGCCGCTGAACTTGAGCTGGTTGAACTCGCATTACCAAAGTATACAAAGAGATTGGTGTACGCACTGGCTGCAAGACTTGGTACTTCAACCCAGACAACCGCTTCGGTACTGGCTGTATAGCGATCGAGCCAGAAATCAAGTGGGGTAATACCATCTCCACTCGTGAAGCGAAGGTCATCGAAGTCTGACTGCATGGCACTGTCGTATGGAACGGTGACGCGTACGGTTGTTGTGCTGAAGGTAGTGGCAGTAGTGTTTTCAATGCGAACACGCTCACGATAGGTCCAAGCCAGGTTGTACCACTCAGTATTTGGTGCCCCTTCTCCCCCATCATCGGCTCGCCAACGAGAGCTGGTTTGTGAG
>CAYSNO010000005.1:0-24575 GCA_964432455.1 uncultured Candidatus Saccharibacteria bacterium | reverse complement strand
CCAAAAGCCAGCTCGCGCGCCAGCGCGAGAGCTTTTGCTCGCCGACCATGACACCGTTGCCCCACATGCTTAGAAGGTAACCTTTACTGGTTCACGTTCAACACTGTTTTCCGGCAGTTCAAAGTATGGCATCGCGGTGAACTTAAACAGACTTCCGACAATATTGCCCGGAAATGACTGCAGCCCGGTTGTAAGGTCACGGATATTGCCGTTGTAAAAGCGACGAGCCGCCTGAATCTTGTTTTCGGTATCAGACAGTTCACTCTGGAGCTGAGCGAAGTTCGAATTCGCCTTGAGGTCTGGATACGCTTCAGCTACTGCAAGCAGCTTCCCAAGTGCACCACCAAGAGCACCTTCAGCACCGGCCATTGCGGTAATCTGCGCTGGAGTAATATTCCCCGCATCAATATGGGTTGAGGTAGCTGCGGCGCGGGCAGCTGTTACAGCATCAAGTGTCTCACGTTCATGAGACGCATAGCCCTTCACCGTTTCCACGAGATTTGGAATCAAATCATAACGACGCTTCAACTGCACATCAATATCTGCCCACGCTTCTTTAGCGCGCTGGGTCATCGCCACAAAGCCGTTATACGTCACAATCAGGTAGAGACCTACCACTCCTACAACACCTAGTACAATCCACGTAATCATACGCAAAAAATATTACCTCTAACAATGTGATGATTATACCATAGTTTTGTGAGTTGACAGCCAACACATTTGATTCTAGGGTATACACAAATCAGATCCTTGGAGGTAGACATGATCCTACACCGTATGGGGATCTGTTTCATCCCCGCTGCACTACACACCAAAAGAAACAGAAACAACAACGTTTTTGCAACAAGCAATTTACTTTCTGTGTTTGGAAGAGAAATTTTTTTGTCAGCCAAGGAAACTAGCTTGGTGGTTCTACTTCTTAAGACACCACCCGGACAGTACGTGAGTCGCGACGCCGTCTTAGATGCCTGGGGGGACACAGGTGAGTTGGTAGACCGATCGGTTGATTGGGCTGTCAAAAAACTTCGCATTAAAGTATTCCCCACAAATGTCGAGGCGCGTCGTCTATTTGTTCAGGTCTCGTATGGTCGAGGATATCGAATTCCTGAGCGCTGGTTGTTGAAGTAAGAATAGTTGAAGCAACAATTGGTGCGCGAAGTGATTCGCGCACCAACTTTTTATTTACTCCGAAACATCCGATCAAATAGAGCTCCAAGTGCAGTCACAGTCATACCACCGATAATAAAGCCAATGTAATCTGGAAATAAATACCCTAAGAACAGGATAGAAATAATGATGAAAATCGCACCAGCGAAGAAATCAGTCATACAAAAAGTATACAACAAAACCGGCCAAAGCCGGTTTTGTTGTATAGAGGTGTTACTTCTTTAGTACATACCTCCCATGCCAGACATATCAGGCATTGCTGCCTTTTCTGGCTCTGGTTCATCCGCTATTGCGCATTCACTCGTGAGGAGGATACCCGCGGCTGAGACCGCGTGCTGCACACCAGCACGTTCAACCTTCACGGGGTCGATGATACCCGCCTTGATCATGTCGTCGACCATGATTCCCTTCGCGGCGTCATAGCCAGCGTTGCCTCCTGCTGCCTTCACCTTTTCGACAACAACTGCACCATCAATCTTGCCAGTGTTCTGAGCAATCTGCCAGAGCGGCATCGGAAGCGCCTTAAGCACAATCTGATACCCGACTATCTCCTCCGCTGAGAGATTTTTCTTTTCACCGAGCTTCTTCTCGACAATCGCCGATGCGCGCGCGAGTGAGGTTCCGCCGCCTGGGACGATACCTTCTTCAATCGCTGCCTTGGTCGCATTGACCGCGTCTTCGATCTTGAGCTTGAGGTACTTCATCTCAGTTTCGGTCGCTGCACCTACCCGAATCACCGCCACACCACCAGAGAGCTTCGCGACACGCTCTTCGAGCTTCTCCTTATCGAACTTCGAGGTGGTCTGTTCCATCTGCGCCTTGAGTGCTGCTACGCGGTCTAAGATAGATGCCTTCTCACCAGCGCCACCCACGATCACCGTATGATCTTTGGTCGCGACCACACGATCAGCGTACCCGAGCTGGGCCACTTCAGTATCTTCGAGCTTAAGACCAATTTCTTCGGTAATCACCTGGCCACCAGTTGTGACCGCGATATCAGCGAGGAGTTCTTTCTTGCGGTCACCATAGCCTGGCGCCTTCACGGCGAGGACATTAAAGCCACCCTTGAGCTTATTTACTACAAAGGTTGCAAGGGCTTCGCCTTCAACATCGTCCGCAATAATCACGAGCTCCTTCTTCCCGGTCTGGGCGATTTTTTCAAGGAGTGGGAGAATTTCCTGCACTGAAGAAATCTTCTTATCCGTAATAAGGATATGCGCGTTCTTATGGACCGCTTCCATGCGTTCTGGATTCGTCACCATATATGGTGAGACGTACCCCTTATCAAACTGCATACCTTCGGTGAGTTCCGTTTCGATACCAAATGACTGCGATTCTTCAACCGTCACCACACCGTCCTTGCCGACCTTATCAATCGTCTCGGCAATCTTTTCACCAAGTTCAGCACTTTCAGCGGAGATAGTCGCTACTTGTTTAATTTCTTCAATCGAAGAAATCTTGATGGCCATACCACGGAGTGCCTCGACGACATCATTTGCGGCATGCTCCATACCACTACGCACCGCCATACTATTGAGACCCATGGTAGTTTGCTTGAGGCCTTCATTCACCAGTGCCTGAGTGAGTACGGTAGCGGTCGTGGTACCGTCACCGGCTAGTTCGTTAGTCTTGTTGGCCACTTCTTTGATGATTTCAGCCCCCATGTTCTCAAACTTGTCCTTGAGGGTGATTTCTTTTGCAATTGAGACACCGTCGTTGGTGATTGTTGGACCACCAAAACCGCGATCAAGAATCACATTGCGTCCGCGTGGGCCAAGCGTGACTTTTACAGCATTCGCTACCGTATCAACTCCCTTTTGCAACTTCTTTTTTACTTCTTCTCCGTATATTACCTGCTTTGCCATAATGTTGTTTGTTTGAGTTACCACAAGGTCTAGGTAGCTGGATAAATGCGAGGCGCTTAGAAGAAATATTTTGAGCTGTACGTTGTTGTACTGTGAAAAACATTTCTTCGTAGCAACAAAGCAGTTTGCCAGATACGTAGACCGTTTCTTAGTTAGTAAAGATACCTAGAATACTTGATTCTGAGACAATAAAGTATTCCTTACCGTCTACCTTCACTTCATCGTAGCCGTACTTTGAGAACACGACCTTATCACCGACTTTGACATCCATGACCATTCGCTTGTCGCCGTCGTCATTCCATTTACCAGCACCCACTGCGACCACAACACCCTGCTCCGGTTTTTCTTTCTTGGCGGAATCCGGAATAATGATGCCCGACGCTGAGACGGTGCCTGCTTCTACTTCTGTGAGCGGACGAACGACGACACGGTCGCCGAGTGGTCTGATTGGACTTCCGCTCTGTGTTGTTTCTGCCATAAATGCTCAAAAGAATTAGAAAATATAATAATTACCATTTTGCGCCGTGAAAGGGCGATATTTTAGATAGAAAATCCGCCCTCTGCGCACGGGCATTATACGTGTGGCGATGATGTGAGTCAAAAATAATCTATCCACGGTCGCGTTTACATCTCCTATGGCCTATGCTATAGTACTGCCGATATGGAAATCATTCAGTCTCTGCAACCTGCGTTGCCATTCATCCAGATTATCCTCGCTGTCCTCCTGATTGCGTCTATCCTCTTACAACAGCGCGGTTCTAGTCTTGGCGGAGCGTTTGGTGGCGATAACTTCAGTTCAGCCTTCCACAAGCGTCGTGGCGCAGAGCTTTTCCTGTTTAAGTTTTCAATCGGTATTGCCGTACTCTTTGTAGTAGCAGCGTTCATGAATGTGTTGATCTAATCAGCACGAACCACCTGTTTTTCGGATGTATACCGTATATAGAGGCTTTTCTTGTGTCTAAATCATCTTATTAACACTCTTGTATGAACATCGGCACACCTTCACGGTCTCGTGGTCAATGGTTTGGACGCCTCATCAATCGCATTGAGAGCGCCCGACCAAGCGATCGTCTCATCCTCCGCAGCCTTTTCTTTGCGGCGATTGGTTGTTTTGTATGGGGTATCTTCCTCTACAATCAGGCTTTTGTGGTATCCACTCCGGTCCCGGGTGGTACGGTAGTTGAAGGTGTGGTTGGTATTCCTCGCTTCGTGAACCCGGTCCTCGCCGTTACTCGCGCTGACCAGGATATGAGCGCACTTCTCTTTAGCGGTCTCATGAAGATCAACACTGAAGGTATCCTCATCCCGGACCTCGCCGAAAGTATTACTCGCTCAGACGACGGCAAGACCTACAACATCATCATGCGGAGGGATAATCTCTTCCACGATGGCACACCCCTCACGGCCCGCGATGTCGCTTTTACTATTGGCCTCATCCAGAATCCCGACCTCAAGAGCCCCCTGCGCGGCAACTGGGCTGGCGTGACCGTCGAGGAAATCAGCGAGTACGAACTCAACATCGTGCTTGATGAAGCATACACACCATTTATTGAAAACTTCACGGTGGGTATCATCCCGCGCCATATTTGGAGCGAACTGCCTCTTGAACAGATTCCTTTTTCGCAGCGCAACACCGAACCAATTGGTTCAGGACCCTTCTCACTTGAAAAAGTTGTCCGCAATGACGCCGGCCTCATCGAAACCTATGAACTCGAACGCGCCGAAAGTGACGTGAAGCTCGAAGCGCTCACTATCCGCTTTTATCAAAACGAGGACGATCTCACGAAGGCTTTTAGTGAAGGCAAGCTCACGAGTACCACCAATCTTCGTGCCGCTGATATTGGTACGCTTGTCGATACGAATGTCTACAATATTATTGAGAAGCCGCTGCCACGTGTCTTTGCCCTTTTCTTTAACCAAAACAAATCAGTGGCGCTCCGTGACGCCGCGGTGCGTGAAGCGCTTGATCTCGCAATTGATCGTAATGCGCTCGTTGATACCGTCCTCTCTGGCTACGGAGTACCAACTGATACGCCACTGCCACCAACGAACGCCGATAGTCAGCTCCCCGCTCGTGATATTGATGTAGTCGCTGAGACAACTCGTATCTTGACCCGCGCTGGTTGGCAGAAGAACCAAAACGGTCTCTGGGAAAAGCGTATCGATGGGAACGCCGTGACCCTCGCGTTTACGGTCCGTACTGCGCACACTGACCTCCTTGCCGATACTGCTGGATCGGTCATTGAAGCCTGGCGCGCCATTGGTATCCAAGTAGACATCGAAAAGTATGAACAGAGTGACTTGCTCCAGGCGGTTATCCGTCCCCGCGATTTTGAAATCCTTCTCTTTGGTCTTGATATGAACCGGACCGTGGACTTATACCCATTTTGGCATTCAAGTCAGCGTGAAGACCCTGGTTTGAATATCGCGCAATATGCTAATATTGAAGTCGACAACCTCCTCGCTGATGCCAGAACCGCCACGAGTAGCAACGATCGAGACGCTAAAGCGGTAACCGCTATGAATATCATCAAGAATGAGCGTCCTGCCCTTTTCTTGTTTGTTCCAAGTCTACCGTACGTTGTTCACAAAGATGTCAGTACCGCACCGATGGAGGGATTGAGTAAGCCGCACGAACGATTTATGAATATTGAGAGTTGGTTTGTAGCCAGAGAAGATCGGTGGCCAATTTTTAACAACAGTAATGACTAATAACCTTAAAAAGTAATACCCTAACGAAATGAATATGACAGAACCAACCAACGGAACGACTCCAAACCCTACCCCAGCCCGCACCGGTGAAACCGGCGAGCGTCGCCGCCCTTTTAATCGAAACCGTCGTCGTGATGGTGCTCCTCGTCCACACAGCGGACCACGTACTGGTGATACTCGCCCTGGTACCCATCCGCGGCGCGATGGTGCTCCAGGCACCCCAGCAGGAGACGCGGACAAGCGTCGCAGTAAGCGCCGTCGACCAAACGAACAACGTCGTCGAAGTCAGACCAGTCCAGCGCTCACTCACCGTATGGCTATCTCAGACGAGAAGAGTCCAGTGATTCCTGAAATTACCGACGAAGATACCGTCCGCATCATCACCGTATCTGGTGTGGAAGAAATTGGCCGCAACATGAACATTATCGAAACCAAAGATGATATCATCGTCATCGATGCTGGTTTCCAATTCGTATCTGAAGAAAGTCACGCTCCTGGTGTGAACTACATCCTCCCAAACACGCAATACCTCGAAGAGCGTAAGGACAAAATCCGCGCCCTGGTTATCACCCACGGTCACCTCGACCACATCGGTGGTATTCCCTTTATCCTCGAACGTATTGGCAATCCTCCAATCTACACCCAGTACCTGACCTCACTAATGGTCCTCAAGCGTCAGGAAGAATTTCCACACCTTGACCCGGTAAACATGAACATCGTCAAAGAAGGCGAGACCTTTACCGTCGGCAAGATGCGTATCAAGACCTTCCCGGTAACCCACTCGATTCCAGACGCGATGGGTCTCTCCTTTGAAACCAAGCACGGAAACATCGTCGTCACTGGTGATATCAAGGTCGTCACCGACGAACAAGGTAACGTCGTGGTTGAAGAAAAGAATTCGTGGGAACGTATCGGCAAGGACAACAACATTGCCCTCCTCTGTGACTCAACCAACGCCGACCGCAGTGGCTTCTCCGCTTCTGAAGCGAAGGTGTACCAGACGCTTGAAGAAATCATCCGCACCACCCGTGGTCGTTTGATTATTGGTACCTTTGCCTCACAGTTTGATCGTCTTATCTCAGTAATTAAAAGTTGTGAACTCCTCGGCAAGAAAGTGGTGCTCGAAGGTCGCAGTATCAAGACGCACATCGATATCGCCCTCACCGCCAAGATGCTTGAAGTAGATTCAAAGGTATTTATCGACGCGACCCATATCGGTGACTACCCAGCCGACAAAGTGGTCGTACTCTCGACCGGTGCTCAAGGTGAGGAATACGCCGCACTCATGCGTATGGCGACCGAAAAGCACAAGAGTATCAACCTCACCGAGCGTGATACCGTGGTGCTTTCATCATCAGTGATTCCCGGAAACGAGATTGCCGTCCAGAAGCTCAAGGACAATATTTATCGACGCAATGCCCGCATCATTAACTACCAAGGGTCACACGTACACTCATCTGGTCACGGTAACGCCGGCGATCTCGTCTGGGTACATCAGGCAGTGAAGCCACGATTTCTTATTCCGGTACACGGCCACCACTATCACCTCAAGAGTCACATGTTTGCGGCCGTAGAAAATGGTTTCCCGAAGGACAACATCATCGTGCCTGACACAGGGACAATCATCGATATCAAGAATGGTACAGAAGCCACCAAGCTCTCGGTCAAGATTCCAAACGAGCAAATTCTCGTTGACGGCTTCACGGTTGGTGCTCGCCAGGAAGTGGTCCTCCGCGATCGTATGTCCCTTGCGCAGGATGGCATGTTCGTGATTATCGCGACCGTAAACGCCAAGACCGGCAAGCTCCGCAAATCACCAGATATCATCTCTCGTGGCTTTATCTACTTGCGTGAGAATCAGCAAATGCTCTCTGAAGCCCGCGTCCTCATCAAGCGTACGATTGAAAAGCATACTGAACGGATGAACCCGCTTGACCTCGACTACGTAAAGGATGAACTCACTGACACCGTCTCAACCTTCCTCATGCAGAAGACGCAGAAGTCACCGATGGTTATACCTGTCCTCATCGGATTGTAATCCAACTAACCAACAACTCAACCGCCACCAGACCTTTAGGTCTGGTGGCGGTTGAGTATTTGATTACAAAGAAAGTCGAGTACTTATAACTTGACAATTTACATTTCTAGTTCATATTTCCATCAGTTAGCCCACAGTTCGCCATAGAAAGCGAGGAAGTACCATGCAGCAATGCAAATTGGGTTCGTACCCAGACCTGCGGTTCGTCAATGAATTTCCGCCTTTCCCCGATAATCCGTTCGGCCTTCGGCGCGGTTCACATATCTACTGCGACGATGCCGACCTCGCGAAGGAGTTCCGATTCCCAGTCGGTCAACCAGTGCCACTCTGCTTCAACGGCACGTTTATCCGTTGCAACAACCTCGGTTGGCTGCCGGAGGCCCTGATCGAGGACATCCGGAGAGGAAACTGGAAAATCAGTGATGAGGCGCCAATCGCAGAAAAACTCCTGCCCCAAATGGAATTCCAGATGGGTCGGCAAGTCCTGCTGAAGCATCTCTGGGGTGATCTCTGGGAGAACCAAGTAGCTGTGCCGGACATCGTCTGCCTCGAATGTGCACCTGATGTCACGCAGGACGACATCAAATCGTCGGCCCTGGCACACAAGAAGCATGTCGTGGTCATGGCAGAGGTTCTGCCGCCTACGGTACAGCCGGACGGATCTTCGGCCACTATGACCGTCATCGCCGGTGATGCTGGAAGCATGAGCTTAGGTCTGGTCGGAAGTCTGCCTCAGCTCTTGGCAGACTACTTGCCACTACAGTTTCCGGGAGACAAGTTCTTCGTCTGCCATCTGCCGCTGGCAACCCAACCGCCCACATGAAGAAATGGCTTAGCCCATCTTCGGTGGGCGGCTTTTCTTTTATAATTAATCAGGATTTACATATTCCTCTCCACCACCACACCCAATTTGGCACCAAATTTGTAGTACACTATACCTGATATGGACTTTTACAAGCACGGGAGCCTCGCAATGGGGACACGCCACATCCACTTTGGGTTCGTCTACCTGTTGGCGATTATCTTTTCGTATCATACGCTTCTCGTGGCATACAACACCTCGAGTTACCTCGGCCAATACGTGAATCCAACTGCCGTAGGTGTACTCCATGGCGCAGGCGCCCTTGGTGCCATTGCCATTTTCCTTGTCTTCCCACGCCTGCTTAATCGCTTTGGGAATGTTGTTGTAGGTAGTGCCGTGATGCTGCTTTCGGTCATTCTCCTCCTTTCATTAGCACTTGGTGGTCATCCGCTCATTATTATCCCGACACTTGCTCTTTTCCTCGCTATCAACCCACTCGTATACCTCGTTATCGATGTCTTCTCCGAGACTTTGATTGGTAAAAGTGAGGGAGATACCGGCAAAAAGCGTGGTCTTACGCTCTCCCTCATGAGTGCCGCAGCCGTCTTTGCGCCACTCTCGATGGGCTACCTCATGGGTACCGGCAGTGACTACACCCAACTCTTTTTTGCTGCTGCTGGCGTAGGTCTCATTTTTCTGGCTTTGATTGTTGGAGTCTTCCGGCAGTTTTATGATCCAGTCTACGAGGTACACCCTATTAAGCCACTCTTGCATGCTGCCTGGCAGAACAAAAATATCGCGACAGTGATCGCATCGCACTTCCTCCTCCAATTATTCTTCGCTTGGATTATTATCTATGTCCCACTATACCTAACAAGTGTACTTCATTTTACCTGGCAGGAGGTCGGTGTCATCATCGCCTCAGGTCTCATGGCCTATGTGGTCTTTGAATACCCCATTGGTATTATTGCCGACCGCTATCTTGGTGAACAGGAAATGATGAGTGTTGGATTCCTTATTCTTGCTATCACAACCGCCTCCATTGGTGTGATTGGCGGTCTTGGTATCCTTGGATTTATGGTACTTATGTTCATCAATCGATTTGGTGCGAGCCTGGTTGAGGTTACGACTGAAAGCTACTTCTTCAAACAAATAGATGGAAGTGACGCATCCCTCATGAGTGTCTTCCGTCTCCTCCGCCCGGCAGCAAATGTGGTCGGGGCAATTCTTGGCGCTATTTGCCTCGCCCTCTTCTCGTTTGAACTCTTCTTTATTATTGGTGGATTTATTTTGACACTCGGTGTATTCATTCCTCGCTATCTGGTGGACACGAAGTAGAATCCACTCCTAGATCGGGAGTGAGTATGACTGCTTCACTTTTACCACCATCCCCTCTTCAATAAGTCGCTCTAGTTGCGCTGCCACCCGGAGTTCATCAAACGGTACAGATACCAAGAGTTTTTTGTATGAAAGAGTATGGGGTGTAGTGAGCTCTCGAATAATTACACCGCGAATCTGCCGGTCACTCCCTTTAAAGGTCGATTGTTTCGTGTAGTGTTTACTCTTCGTGATATTATTCCCCACTGTCCGCTTGAGATATGACCCATAGTCCATGAGTGCGTAGTACCATGCACGAGGATTGTCCTGTGGCAATGTCCGCTCGATATAGGGCAAGAGCATGGCGTCCGTGACATCAGTCTCATCCTTAAAAAAGTGGTGAATGTAGACAGTGCGCACATTGGTCTCAATTAATGGCTCTGCAATACCAAACGCAAAAGCGAGTACCGCCCGAGCAGTATACGGGCCAATGCCGGGGAGAGCCCGCAGCTTCGCCTCATCCTTCGGCAGCTTGCCGCCATAATCGCGCACGATTGCCTTCGCACACTCATGGAGCATCTTGGCTCGCCGGTTGTACCCCAGGCCCTGCCAGTGCCCAAGTACGGCTCCAAGTGATGCCTTAGCGAGTGCACGCATTGTCGGAAAGGCCTTCAGAAATTCTTTATACTTCGGTATCACCCGATCTACCTGGGTCTGCTGCAACATCACCTCCGATACGAGTATCCGATACGGGTCTTTGGTCTGCCGCCATGGCAGCTTATGTCGTCCTTGGGTTGTATAAAAATCCCACACCGTTTGTACAAAACGTTTCTCTTCACTCGTCATATTAAAACAGTGAACTTTCAGTCTTGCCAGAGTACTTCGCGACAAAGGCTTTTACATCAAACTTGCGCTTGCAGCCAGCGTAGTTCATGTAGCGGATTTTGCCAAAAACCGGACGTTCGTTCCAAGCGCGGTCGTGGAGGCCACAAATAGACCACATCACGCCAGCAACGCCATTACTATCCCGACCATCAAGTTCGTAGTGGTCATTAAGCCGCAACGCGATATCAATGGCGGTCTGTGCGTCAGGGGTCCACTCGAGAATCTTCTTTGCCCAGTACATCCGGAGGAAGCCGTGCATCTTACCTTCTTCCACCATCTGGAGTTGCGCCGCGTTCCAGAGGTCGTCATGAGTCTTGCCATCACGAAATTCCTCATACGTGTAGAGGAACTCGCGCTTGTCTTTGGCGTGTTCGGCAATCGTCGTCTGCGCCCAGGCGTGCGCGGCACCCACCGTTGCATAATCCTTGATGTAGTAGCAATAGTTTTCGGCCAGTTCACGGCGCACAATCAGCTCTTCAAGAAAAGCGTCTTTGGCCGTGCCCGGCGCACCACTCGCTTTGACCGCAAGTGCAATTGTGGCCACCGAGATATTACCCCAGCGGATGTATGGCGAGATTCCGGAGACACCGTTTAGGACCGGATCATTGCGCTTCGTCTCATACTCAGGAAGGATATGTTCAAGAAAGTATTTTAGCTGTGTCTGCGCCGCTGCTTCACCAGGAACAAAGGTGGTTGGCACTGGCTCACTATAGTCACACTGGCGAAAAGCCCGGACAGCCTCCCAATCAATCTTTGGTACAGATTTATCATACGACACTTTTGGTGTCGGCAGTTTTGGTACCGGGAGAAGGAACTCAGGTAGAAGTCGGTGAATCTTCGGCCGGAGTGTATAGGCAGCAAATTCCGCCTTTGGGCTTGCTACCCACACGGGTACGATATTCCGCGCATCAACCACGGTTACCGGCACCGATACTTTACCGACAAGCGCCTCACGCCATGAGCGTACTGGTTCAAGTGGATTAAAATCAAGCACGACCTCGCCAACCGCCTGCTGCTTCACGAAGTCTGCGACCACTGTACTCCACTCTCCCATCGCGAAGAAAAATGGGATCGATTTCTTAGCGAGATTCTCTGAGACTTCCCGCAGGCTCGCGACCATCCATTCGTTGTGCCGTGCTGAGCCGTTTTGAAACATTGGCCCAAGCGCAAATAAGACGAGGAGCGGGACACCACGTTCGTTCGCTTGCTCCATGGCGTACACGAGTGCGGCATTATCCCCGACCCGCTGCTCGCGCGCCATCACATACAAAACCGGACCCTGGCCCGGCTCTCCTGTTTGCAACTGTTGTACCCGACGTTGATCAATCTTCATATTATTCTATTGTGTAGTCTGCGTGACGAGATTGTCGCGGAATGATGAACCAAGCCGCCAGGTAGATGAACACGCCTGGGAAAACACCGGTCAGAATGAGAAGCGTAATAGCCGCAACCCGAAACAGCACTGGGTCTTGATCAAAATGTCGAGCAAGTGCAGCAATCACTCCCGCCACCACTGCCTCATCTTTTATTCGGTAGATTTTTTTGGACATGACTTAGAGTTTATAGATGACGTCTTTGCGTTCCACTACCACCTCCCAGCCAGCTTTCTTCGCGTACTTATACAATTCAGCGTTCGGGTTAAAACAAATCGGTCGTTCGACTGAGGCGAGCAGTGGAATATCACCGTCGGTATCACCGACCGCGACCGCACCATCGCGAGTGAGGTCAGGATGCTTTTGAAAGACTCGGTCAACAATATTCGCTTTGTTTTCGATCAGGTGTTCGTCTTGAACTTCGCCGGTGAAGCGGTCTTGCGGACCAATATCATAAATTCGTCCATACACCTTATCAAAACCATAGTCTTTGCAAAAAGCATCAAGCACGGTCTTTGGTGATTGAGAGATGGCAATGAGGAAATAGCCATCGCGTTTGAGCTCACGAATCAAATCACGGGTATAGCGGTACACGCGCTTTTGGTGGCGCGCCACGACACGCTTCCCCACATCCGCAAAGGTACCATAGTGGACGCCTTTGATATGTTGCAAAAAAGCATCAATGAGGGCGGCAATATACGCATCGTAGGTTCCCTCACGATCAAGCCAGGCCCGACGTTCATTGAGATACACATCACGAGACTCAACCGGAAAGATCCCTTCGTTAATCAACGCCTCAACGAGCTCGATGAGGAGGCTGGAGCGAAACAAGGTGCCATCAATATCAAAAAAGGCGACTTTTTGCATAGGTCAATTATCGCACATTTATGAACACTGGTCGCCACTCGCGCCAGAGGGCAGCGGGCACAATTGACTCGGTGTATTCGCCCGGGACCATGGCTCCAACTGCACTAATTTTGAGTGTCTCATCTGGCAAAACCGCTTCAACGTAGCCGAGTCGCCCGACCTCGTCTTCGAGGAACCATTCGATAATAGTATCAGGCTGTGGCGCAATCATGCTCCGTACACCTGGCACACCCCGCAAGAGCGTATGCCACGAGCCAGCGAGGCGCGGCCGAGCCGGTGGCCACGCAATAGCGAGCCGATCACGCAATAACCGAACCGTTACATACTCTTCGGCCGTGAGCGGCAGACCTATCGCGCCACCAAGGAATTCGTCATTAATATGTTGACGATAAATTTTTGCCACCTCGCTATCGGCGAGGTAGACAGTGCCCGATACGAGGGTTGGCCAGATACTCTCAAGCTGTGGTGTCAGTGCATCTTTATGCACAAAGCCCACCTGCCCGTACGCGAGCACCTCCGCATACTGTCCTTCAAAGCGACGCAGCGCGACAATCTGTCCGTATGGCAGTGTTCGCAATTGACTATCAAATTGTTGGACCGGTTCTTTAAAAAGTTTTGTACCTTTGGTATCACGCACCACGTAGAGCATGCCCGGCTTGTTGAGTGATTCGGTCGCTGCAGGCGTGACCGGCAGTGGCAAGGTCGATTCGGTAGCCGGAGCTAGAGCAGGTGCCTCGGGAGTTTTTGCAATCAGAGTGACATCTACTTTCCCGAGTGTGAGCGGTGCTTCGGCATGTGGTAGCGTGACCGGCTCGACTTTACTCGGTAACTCACTGTACGCCCTACGGGCAGAGAGGGCATGCTTCTCCACCGTTTCAAACCCGAGGAGGAAATGCCATAAATCAACCAAAACTAACCAAAAGACGTGCAGCATAGCGAGGAATAACCCTAGTATAGCACAAAATGACTATGGCTGGAAAAGAGCCTTTGGCTAAGTTGTAAGTGTTTATTCCCCAAAAATAGCACTTGGTACAAAACGTTTATTTGGATGCAAGTACAAGGCGCATGAGTAAAATAAAGCGAGCCGTACTTTTCGTACGGTGAGGATTATTTTATGAAATGCAACGCAGTAATTGTGCCAAATTAGCGTTTTGTGAGGATGGCTCGTTTGTAGGTGGCTAGATGTTCGAGAGCCACCCCCGTCCCCTTCGCCACACAAAACAGCGCTTGGTCAGCCAAAACGGCTTTCACACCAGTACGACGTCGTACGAGCTCTGGGAAGTTGCGGAGCTGCGAAGTACCTCCCGTCATGATGATACCGCCGTCGATAATATCGGAGGCCAGTTCTGGTGGGGTCTCTTGAAACACATCTTTGATGGCCTTAATCATCTCGCGAAGTTCCTTACCAATCGCACGCACGACCTCGTTCGTGCGGATCTCCGTGGTTCGCGGAAGGCCAGTAAAGACATCGCGCCCCTTCAGCTCCATTGTTAGTTCTTCCTCCAGCGGCAGGGCCGAACCGACTTTGATCTTCACCTCTTCCGCCGTTTTTTCACCAATCGCGAGATTTCGAGACTTCTTAACATAATCAATGATGGCCGTATCGATGCGATTGCCGGCACACTTCACTGAGTTGGCGGCTACAATACCACCAAGTGAAATCACCGCTACGTCGATTGTTCCACCCCCGATGTCGACAATCATGTGGCCTTCGGCGTCATATATAGGTACACCTGCGCCAATGGCTGCGAGGATTGGCTCCTTGACCACGTAGGCATTACGCGCGCCCGCGTTCATTGTCGCTTCAACCACGGCACGACGTTCGGTCGAGGTCACACCAGCTGGGACCGAGACCATCACATCCGGCTTAAAGAGATTGTATTTACCGAGCGCTTTGCCGAGGAAGTAGCGCAACATTGCCTCCGTGACGCGATAGTCGGCAATGACGCCGTCCTTCATCGGACGATAGGCGCGGATATTGTCCGGCGTACGACCAATCATCGCTTTGGCCTCGGCTCCCACTGCGAGCACCTGACGATTATCGCCGACCGCAACCACCGACGGTTCATTAAGGACGATCCCGTGTCCCGGGACATAGACCAACACACTGGTGGTACCGAGATCGATACCAATTTTGGGCGCAAAGCGATCAAACATGCACCACACATAGTACAGGTTTTTACCCACGGGGCAAACTGTAAGTCTATAGCATATATGCTATAATGCTCCCATAATCATTTGGTATGGATAATAATATTGGAAAGCGGATTGCAGATATTCGTGATGCACAGGGCCTCACCCAGAGTGACTTAGCCAAAAAAATCAAGACGACGCAATCAGCCATTGCGCGGATTGAAAGTGGTACCCAAAACCTCACCACTGATATGTTGCGCAAACTAAGTGCCGCCCTCGGCAAAAACCTCGTCACCCTCTCCCCGGGCACGATGAATGTGGTGATTGAAGGCAAGAAGAAGCTGTCGGGCACAATTGAAACCAACACCTCGAAGAATGGTGCCGTGGGGCTCCTCTGTGCGTCACTCCTCAACCGTGGTGTGACAACCCTCCACCGCATGCCCCGTATCGAAGAGGTACATCGTATTCTCGAGGTACTCGAGAGTATTGGTATGGGTGTCTCGTGGAGTGGCTCAACCGTAACCCTCACGCCACCAAAAAAGTACAACCTCAAAAAGATTGACGTCGAAGCGGCTCGCAAGACCCGCAGTATCATCATGTTCATCGGGTCACTCATCCACACCATGCCGGAGTTTGCCCTCCCTCAATCTGGTGGCTGCAAGCTCGGTAGTCGAACCGTGCGCCCGCACTTCTTTGCCCTTGAACACTTTGGCGTAGATATCGAAACCACCAACGACGCCTTTAAGGTGAAGTATGAGCCAAAGTCTCCAAGCGAAATCATCCTCTTTGAATCAGGCGATACCGTAACCGAAAACGCCCTCTTTGCGGCGGCACGCCATACTGGCACCACCACCATCAAGTACGCGAGCGCGAACTACATGGTGCAGGAGATCTGCGTCTTCTTGCAGAAACTCGGCGTGACCATCGAAGGCTTTGGTACGACTACGCTTACCGTCACCGGTGTCGCAGACATCAATATGAATATCGAGTACACCCTGGCCGAAGACCCAACCGACTCGATGTTCTTTATTGCTGCCGCCATTGTCACCAATTCGGCCATCACTATTACGCGTTGCCCAATTGAGTTCCTCGAACTCGAACTCCTCGTACTTGAAAAAATGGGTCTTGAGTACACAAAGAGTAAGCCATACTTCGGAGCAAATGGCCAAGTAAAGCTCGTTGACCTGAAGCTCAAGCCCTCAAAGCTCCGGGCCTCACTCGAGAAGGTGCATTCTCGTCCCTACCCTGGCCTTAATGCCGACAACCTCCCGTTCTTCGCGGTGATTGCCACCCAGGCCGAAGGCCAGACCCTCATCCACGACTGGATGTACGAAAAGCGCGCCATCTACTTTACCGAACTTGAGAAGCTTGGTGCGGACACCGTGCTCGCCGACCCGCACCGTATCTACATCACAGGACCAACCCCACTGCGTGCGACTGAGCTCATCTGTCCACCCGCCCTTCGTCCGGCAACGATCCTCCTTATTGCGATGCTTGGTGCCTCAGGCAAATCGGTCCTCCGCAACATCTACAGTATCAACCGTGGCTACGAAAACCTTGTCGCCCGCCTGCAGTCGCTTGGTGCCAATATCAACTATCTTGAGGAGCTCTAGAAGAACCAATCATAAAACAAACAATATACCCTGTGGAGACGTATAATGGGTTAAATTTGCTATACTCAAGACTATGTACGTCATTGAGGTCATTCCGCTCGTTCGCGGTGTTCAGATTGAGTCACTGACCTATTTTTCGAGTACCGGCTACAGTCGCGGTACCATTGTCGAAATCCCCGTCCGTGGCAAAACCGTGGCCGGAGTGGTGATTGAAGTCTCACCAGTCTCAAGTGCCAAGACCGCCCTTAAGGCCGCGACCTTCTCCCTGCGGAAGCTCGCTCCCGATCAACGCACGACCACTCTCTCACACCACCTCCTCGCTACCGTCGAAGCCCTCTACAAAATCCTCCCCGCCAAACGGGGCGCTATTCTCTTTTCGCTCCTCCCACCCGATGTGCGCTCTGGTACTATCTCGTACCCACCACTGCCGAGCCACCAAGCCGGTGAGGACCCTACCCCCCAACTTCTCGCTGCTCCCCAAAACGAGCGCTTCATCGGCTACCAAGCCATCATCAGACGCGCCTTTGCGCACCGTGGCTCGGTACTTCTCGTGGTCCCAACCGCTGCTGCTGTCACGACACTCTATGAGACCCTCAGGCACGGTATCGAAGACCGGGTCGTCTGTTTTAGTGGTGAGCAAACAAAGACCGCTAGACAAAAAGCCTACGCGCAGTTTGCCGATCTCTCCCGCGCCTCACTCATCATTGCTACTCCACATTTTGCCTATCTCGACCGATCTGATTTCACCACCATCATCATTGAAGATGTGGGGAGTAACCACTACGTCGAACGCACAAGACCCTACCTCGACCACCGAGTGGCACTACTGGCGCTTGCGAAGGTAGCAGAGCGCGCCATCATCCTCGGGGACATCACGACTCGGACCGATGACGAGTACCACCTCCGCAACGACCGCTACATCCCCTATGGTGAACCCCAGCGCCGTCTCTCGGTCGATGCTGCTCTTTCTATCATCCACCAGCATGATAAGCCGACATCCGAAGTGCCGTTTGCCCTATTTTCGCCTGAACTTATCAAACGTATCGAAACCGCCATTGAAGGCCGACACAATGTCTTCCTCTACGCGGCCCGGCGTGGCCTCTCACCGGTCGTCGCCTGTATTGACTGCGGGCATATCTTCCGCTGCCCAGATTCAGGCACGCCGTATTCACTCCTGCGTACTCACCATCCAACCAAAGGAGAGGAACGGTGGTTTATTTCCTCAACCTCTGGCAAGCGGGTCCGGGCGAGCGATGTCTGTCCAGACTGTGGCTCGTGGCGTCTACGCGAACGTGGTATCGGCATCCAGTTTATTGAAGACGAAGTCAAAAAACTTTTCCCGACCACGCCACTCATTGTCATGGACGCCACAACTGCCGGCACCCACAAAAAAGCCCTCGCGCAAAAGAAACTCATCGAAAGTCACAAGGGTGCTATCCTCCTTGGGACCAGCATGGCCATGGCCTATTTGCCGAACCACCTCTACCTCTCTGCGATTGTCTCCCTTGATGCCGTGCGTGCTATCCCGACCTGGCGGGCCGATGAGTCACTCTTCCGCCTCCTTCTGACCCTACGCGAAAAGAGTAGTCACGAAGTGATTGTGCAGACCCGCTCTGACAATGACGATCTCCTCCTCTACGCGGCGCGTGGCGCCACCGACCGTTTCCATGATGACGAGCTCCACCTCCGCGAGATGCTCGCCTACCCACCGTATACGACCTTCTACCTCCTCACTTGGCAAGGCGCCCAAGAACACATCGAAGAAACCGAGAAGCTCATCAAAAATGCACTCGGTACACTCGCGGTCGCGCCACAGTTTTATACCAATCCGCAATCACCAGCGACGAAGCCGATTCGCCACTGTCTTATCCGCGCCGAGAAGACCACTGATACCACACACTTGGTAGAGGTGCTGCGGCATTTACCACCGCAGGTGGCTATAACCGTTAACCCCGATCGAATCGTCTAGTCTCTTCCAAAAAGCATTCATCTACTGCGTTGCTCGGCGCAAGATTTCGTTCATCGTACAATCAGTCTCTTACAGACACTGTCCACTCATTGGTCTATTTGTTTCGTTACACTCACAAATATACTCAATGAGTCTTGTCGAAACGTCTCACGTTTCCTCACGCCTCGTATTTTTTCGCTCGTGCGCCTTGTACCTAAACGCTTTTTGAAACAGCCTCGTGCACAACCAAAACACTCTATATCTACTGGAGCTTAATCACTTTCAAAAAATGCTCAGATACGAGGCAAACGAGCAAAATATTTTAAGGTGTACTTTGACGTACATTGAAAAATATTTTGCGAAGTTTAACAAAGTAGATGGGTAGTTTTTGGAAGTGAGGGGGTATTTATTTTTCACCATATATAAGCTATAGTGTCACTATTCTATGGCGAAGCTCGTCCCCCAAAACCACCCCGTCCTCCATGCCACCGCTGTCGAAGTCACTCCGGAGGAGTTTTCTAATGGGACCGTCACGAAACTCATCAAGGACATGAAGCAGGCACTCCATGGCTATAGTGTCGATGGCTTCACGGCGGTGGCTATCGCGGCCCCACAAATTGGGGTCGGTAAGCGTGTCTTTATTATCGAAGATCAGAGCAAAGACCGTGATGCCCTACCATCATTTGTCGCTATCAACCCGCAGATTGTGAAGTTCTCCAAAAAGACCCACGAGGTAGGAGAAGGCTGCCTCTCTATCCCCGACTACTATGGTCTCGTGAAGCGCTCAACCAATGTGACGCTACGAGCTCAAGACGAACAGGGCAAGTGGTTTGAACGTGGCGCCGGCACCCTGCTCGCGCAGATTATCCAACACGAATACGACCACCTCGACGGCATTCTCTTTACTGACCGCGCGACCAAAGTCTGGCACAAAGACGAACTGAAGAAAGAGAAAAAAGATATCGCCTAAAAAGAAACGAGCGCTCCCCTTGGGGCGCGCTCTTCGTTCATCAAGCGATGACCTCGACCATATCTCTGGGTATGGCGAAGATAATCCGGCCTTACTGCGGCACCGATTCAAGCCAGGCCAGAATGAGGTGCCGTGTCGACACAGCGCACTCACACGAATTGACGAGTTCATTGCGCGAAACCCAAAAGCAATCTTTGAGCTTCGTGGTCACAAAGCTCATCGAATCGTGCGGAGTCGGATCGCGATAACGGTGCCACCGCTCATCGTAGATGCGCGCTGCCCCTTCACCCAGATAGCCGACACTGTCTGGCGAGCCATTCACCACAAGCCCCAACCACTCCGCTTCCCAGTCGTCATCCTGCATCTCATCAGGCGTGGGCGGGGCGGCCACAAATCGTAATGCTGTCATCTCTTCCTCCGTCTGGTTGGCCGTTACTTTCCTATGCGGTATAGTAGATGAAACTATGGAAAACGCAACCAAACCAACCTTCGCCTTTTTCGGCACCCCTGACATCGCCGTGACGGCCCTCGATAAGATGGCGACGTTTGGCTATCTACCTTCACTTATCGTGTGTAACCCAGACGCTCCAGTTGGTCGCAAACATATCATGACCCCACCACCTGCCAAGGTCTGGGCTGAAGACCGTGGTATCCCGGTCTTTCAACCCACAACGCTTAAGAACCGTGCAGACCTCACCCCACTCACTGACACCCCGTTTGATTTTTTTGTTGTCCTTGCCTACGGCAAGATTATGCCCGAGTGGCTTATCAATCTCCCGAGACACGGTACGATTAACGCCCACCCATCACTGTTACCCAAGTTCCGTGGAGCGAGCCCCATCCGCTCTACCCTCCTTCATGACCTCTCAGCCTGTGGGGTGACTATCATCCAGATGGATAAAGATCTCGATCACGGACCAATCCTCGCGCAGCAGGCAGTGACCCTCGACGAGCCAATTCCCGGACTTGAGCTCGATGCCACTCTCGCTCGTATCTCTGGTGACCTCCTTGTCGACGTCATGCAAAAGCTCGAAGCACGTACTATCACCCCAATTGAACAAGACCACGCTGCGGCTACATTCTGCGGCAAAATCACCAAGGACATGAGCGAGCTCACTATCGATCCAGCTCACCTTCCCGCTGGCGAAGCAGCGGTTGAGATATATCGCAAGATTTGCGCCTTTGAAGGTTGGCCAGAGACCTTCTTCATCCACCACGGCAAGCGCATCAAAATCAAATCCGCCCGCCTCACTGAGGCCGGCGTACTTGAACTCCTCCGGGTGGTTCCCGAGGGCAAAAACGAAATGGACTGGAAACAGTTCATCGCCTAATCACTAGGTACTCTCATCAGTAATTCCAGCCAATTGCATAATTGCCAAAACCTGCGCAACAAAGATTTCGTCCGGAACTTTATCTGGCCGATGGACTACCTCAACCAACTTATCGTACAACCACTCATAGTAGTTATATAAAGATGGTGGTGCTTGCTTAATCTTCGTAATGAGGTCAACAATAATATCCTTGTATATATTTACAGTTTCATCTGGTATTGATGTCTCATCTACTTCAGTCGATTCAAAAAGCCGCTGCACCTCGTAAATGAGTGTCTTAATATAATCGCGAACCGTTTCATCTTGTTCAGGAACACCCAAAAATTCAGGTATAACAATTTTTTCCCGAATACTTCGACCACCTTCGATGGATACAGGTTTCATGACTCGAGTGTATAGTGTTACTTGCAATTTTTTATCTTCCCCAGCGCATCATATCTTTTATCCGACGGGCACCTTTGCGGAACATACTGAGACGTTTGTCGTGTGCTCGTTCGAGTTCGTGCTCAAGGTTGTGTCGCACTTCATCAATGGCTTTTTCAAATGTTTCTTCAGTCGCTTCCGCGCGTGCGAGTCGGTCGCCGCGCCAAAGGTTCGCTTCAATCCGGCACACCGGTCCATGATTATGGGCAGTGGTTCTCTCGATCTCTACTTCACACCGGACACTGCGGGCACCGTCAAGGTATTTCTCCAGTGATTTTAATTTATTGCTCACCAACGTCTGCAAGGTCGGGTCAGGTGACACATTTTTATGAGTAAACGTTATGGTTGGAAATGTCATAGATTGCTCTGTGGTTATTCCTGATAAACGTCCTCCATAGAGGTAGCTGCAGCAGTCTCTTCTCCCCTCTCCCTTTAGTATACAAGAAGCATATGCGTCTGGACACTCGTACCCTGTCAAAAGGGCGAGGATTACTCAATCGGGCACACATTGCCTGGATCAGCTGTCTCTGGCACCTGGCCATTACCATAGTGTTTCGCCAAATGATCGATAATATCGATAGACTCATACATCGATACACCGCGCTCGGTATCCTCGAGATACGGCACCTGGGCTTTGCCGCCCTTCTTTATGAGTTCGTCCATGGCGGTATCGTCCGCTCGAACATCAAGGAGGAGTAATGGCGCCTTAATATCCTCGTTAGCTTTCAATACCCGCTGTGAGTATGGGCACGATGGCTTATAATACAAGTTAAGCATATCAAAATTATATCAAAATCTCGGGGGAAAACCCCTCCCCAATACCCAAATAACTTCGGGTTGAATATTATAGAAATTTCTGTACAATACATGCACTCGTTTACCAGCAATGGTAGCGAGCAGCTATCTTCCGCGATAGCTCAACGGTAGAGCAGCTCCCTGTGAACGCGTCCCACATGGTATACTTACCAAAGTATGCCAGATAAACGCACATACGCTGACCGAGCTGAGTACAACAAACAAGCAGTTGCCAAACGGCGACGAAAAGTGAGAGAAATGCTTGTAGAGTACAAAGGCGGTAAATGTATCATCTGTGGCTACAATCGTTACTTTGGTGCGTTTGATTTGCATCACACTGGTGACTCTCCCAAAGCCTTCGGACTATCAACAGATGGCCTGACACGCTCTTGGGAAAAGACCAAAGCTGAAGCAGACAAATGTGTCCTACTTTGTGCGAATTGTCATCGAGAAGTACATGGCGGTGTTACGCAGCTTCCTGAGGTAACTCAGGAATGAAAAGAATGTGAATTGCTGGAAGCCCTAACGTGTAGACGCGGGTAATCAGCAGCCAAGCTTCATCTTAACTGATGTTGAAGGTTCAGAGACTATCCCCTCGGGGAGTAGCCGAACGAAGTGTTCGTCGAAGCGCATTCCATCCTCAACGTTTATACGTCGGATGATGATATAGTCCACCCCTTTAAGGAATTAGAGGATACGTGTAAGGAGTTGGTTCCAGGTTCGAATCCTGGTCGCGGAGCAGTAAAAGTTTAGGCCACACGCAAGTGTGGCCTTTACTTTTATATGCTCCGCGACCAGGATTCGAAAGACGAGTGATCTGAGGCGACTTCCGAAGGAGCCGAAGTGGCGAGTCCGGGTCGGGCGAATGAGATATTTATAAACGTAGTGAAATAAATATCCATGAGCGTGACCGAATCCTTGTGCTGGGAGCACTTTCGTCCAGGATTCTAAGCCAGATTGAGAGTAGATTGTGATCTTTCAAAACAATCTAGCCAATTGGGTGACTTATCGTGTAAAAACCGAAATTCCTGGTCGCGGAGCGCATATTGACATATCAAAAATAGTATTATATTATTAATAATAGCAAAGCAACTCTGCGCTAAAGGACGCACTAACAAATGCCTGAGATTTTTGGACCCGCACACTGGCACGAAGACGTGCAATCATGCTCCAAGCATGCTATTCCCATGTTGCCCTGCCCGCAGTGTCTCGCCGAGCAAGATCCGGCCATTCAGATCATGCTTACCGAAGCTGACCGGACGGTGCTCGACTGGGACCCCGACGCGAAGACTGCCGACTTGATGCCTGCTGAGCATCCGTGGCTCATCAATCGGCTCATCTGAGTCGCTGCCGCCTACTACAGAACCGACCTTGTCGACTTCTTGGTAAGGCGGTTTCTGTTTGTATAAACTCACACGCCTCTGAGATCGCCCTCTGGGCGGCTTTCTTTTTCTCACCTCGTGAAGCCCCTTACCAAAATCGAAAATTACTGTATAATGGCGGCCATATGACACGAATCATCGCATTAAGCCCAAAGAAGAACACCAAGCCACGACCATACAAGTCTCCAAAGCGTCTCGCTAAGAAGCAGGAAATGCTAGCAAAGAAGGCTGAGAAAAAGGGTCGAAAGTAAGACCACAATTACCATAAAGAATTAAAGACCCGTCACGCTCGTGATGGGTCTTTACTATTACTTATCTCCCCTCCTCCGCCAACTTCATAGCGAGGAGCTGCTGCAACAGTCCAATAATCTGCTTCATGATCTCTATCCGTTTTTGTGTATTGGCATCAAGGACCGGGACAGTAGCCGGTACACATGATTGCCAGGGAGTAACACCCTGCTCTTTGTAGAGGTGCTTTGCGTACGCAATGTTACCGTCGACGGTCGCCAAGTCATACCCAAGAGTGGCAGCTGCCGTCTTGTGAATCGATTCATAAAACTGGAAGATGCCAACCATACCACCCCCTGCCCCACCATAAAATATATTACCGGCATCAGTGAACTGCCGGAACTTCGACTCACACTTGGCGATTTCAATCATCACTGGAGTATCTGCAAAAGCAGCGCGGACTTTGGCTTCGATTTCAGCTGGCGTGAGCTTGGTCGTGCTCGCAGTAGTTGAAGCCACTGATTCAGCCGCCTGTGCTGGCGTATAACTCGCCAGACACACGAATAGAAAAAGGAACGCAAAAAATGTTTTGTACATAGAGGGTTATTATATCATCAAAAATCGGGACGCTCTTGCGAGCGCCCCGTTCATTGCTGTTCTTTGATATAGCAGCTTGGTTTCAGGCGTCGACGAGCTGGGGAGCACCCTTCTCGAAGAACGACATCA
>CAYSNO010000004.1:22207-35180 GCA_964432455.1 uncultured Candidatus Saccharibacteria bacterium | reverse complement strand
GCTCCCCCGCCTTTGCTGCTACAGGCACTTTTGGTACTGGCAGCAATACCATGGGTATCAAGGGTAATCACCGCAAACTCAGCATCAAGGCCGGGAATAGAAATATGAATATTATTGGCAACACGGTCTTCGCCCACCGGACCATTGAGTATCGCTTCAGGGATACGCTTCGTGATTTCAGTAATTGCATAATCACGCACAGCCTTCACCGCTTCACTACGAGACCGCCAATCACTCTGGGCTTCTTGAAGCGCGGTCGCAAAAGCGGCGACGAGGTGTACTGGCTCGGTCCCTGGACGCAGTCCCATCTCCTGCCCGCCACCACGCAAGAGTGGGGCTACAGTCACCCCTTTCTTCATCACGAGCGCACCAATGCCTTTGCCACCACCACACTTCCCACCATCAAGTGAGAGTAGATCGGCCCCGATTCGCACCAGCTGACACGGGAGCCACAGTGGCGCTTGCGCACCATCAACATGCAGAAGAATTTCTGTTCCTACTTTCTTTTCGACTTCATCGAGAAGGCGTCGCACTGCGCGTGTATCCGTAATCACCCCAACTTCACTATTCACATAGGCAAAGGTCAGGAGGACTACATTGTTGTCGATAAGTGTACGCAGTGTGGACATATCAAGCTGTCCGTCTTCTTTGACTGGCGCATAGACCAGCTTGACACCTAAAGCCGCAAGACCCTCAAGCGTACGGAGCGTCGCCGGGTGCTCAAGCTTCGTCGAGACTATGGTCATCGATTCGTAGTCACGGCCGGAGGCACGAAGTGATTCAACAACACCACAAATGGCGAGGTTGTTACTCTCAGTCCCTCCACTGGTGAACACCACGCCACTCTCCTGTACCTCAAGGGTGCGTGCGACTTGCGTCCGAAATTCCTCCAAAGCCCGCTTGGCGATCACCCCCTCCTTGTGAATACCACCGGGATTACCAAAATCCGCACGCAAAAAGCGGGTCATCGCAGCCGCCGCTGCGGCAGTCATCGGGGTAGCAGCAGCATAGTCGAGGTAGATGCGTTTTGCGGCATGAGGTCTCGCCTCGGACTGGGGTTTTAACCAATTCGGTAATTGCATGACGAAATCATGACACGGGCTGTTATTTCTGTAAATATCTGCTATACTGCGACCACTTATTTTAGTAGACGCCGACCTTCCGGCATATTTCTCAAAACCGTAGCAATTATCACGTATGGCAAAAGCAGCAAAAACAACCAGCAGTATCGAAAAGCGACCACCCGTGGTCGTCGTAATGGGTCATATCGACCATGGTAAGTCGACCCTCCTCGATTACATCCGCAAGACCAATGTCGTTGACGGTGAAGCCGGTGGTATCACCCAGCACCTCTCTGCCTACGTGGTACGACACAAGACCAAAGAAGGCTCTGACGAAAAAATCACCTTCCTCGATACTCCTGGACACGCTGCCTTCCAAAAGATGCGCCTTCGTGGTGCTGACGTCGCGGACGTGGCGATTCTCGTAGTGTCAGCCGAAGACGGCGTGAAGCCTCAGACGCTCGAAGCGCTTAATGCCATCAAAGAAGCGGGTATTCCGATGATTGTCGCTATCAACAAGATCGACAAACCTGGAGCCGACATCATGCGTACACAGACTAGTCTCATTGAACACGAAATCTACATCGAAGGGATGGGTGGTGATATTCCATGGGCACCAATTTCAGCCAAGCAAGGCACCGGTGTATCTGACCTTCTTGACCTTGTTATTCTGGCGGCTGACCTCCTTGAAATCTCAGGGGACACGGGTGCTACTGCTACCGGTACGGTCGTTGAAGGTAAGCTCGATTCAAAGCGTGGTAACACCGCTACGCTCATCATCAAGAATGGTACCCTCAAGACCGGACAGTTTGTCGTCTCAGGCAATTCTTTTGCTCCGGTCCGTATCATGGAAGATGCATCGGGCAAGGCTATTAAAGAAGCTCATCTCTCAGAACCAGTTGGTATTGTCGGCTGGACGACAATACCAAAGGCGGGGGCTGAATTTTACACGGTTGCGTCAAAGAAAGATGCTGAAGTCGCTATCAATGAAATCGCTACCCCAATTGCCGCTGCCCACAAAAAGACGAACCTCCCGACGATTCCCGTCCTCATCAAAGCCGATGTACTTGGTACCGTCGAGGCCATTGAACACGAACTCTCACAGTTCACTTCAGAGCGTATCACCGTGCGGGTGATTGATTCGGCCGTTGGTCCAATTACCGCCAACGACGTCCAGGCCGTCAGTGCTACCAAAGACGCGATTATCGTCGGCTTTAATGTGAAAGTAGACCGTGAGGCCAAAGACCTCGCCGAACGTCTCGGTGTTGAGATTGATACGTTCTCAATCATCTACGAACTCTCAGATTGGCTCAACACGGCACTGAAGAACCGTACTCCCAAGATGGAAGAAAAAGTGGTGACTGGTCACGCCAAAATCCTCAAACACTTCAGTACCCAAAAGTACACTCACGTCCTTGGTGCTCGAGTAGAAGACGGACTGCTTAAGCTCAACACGAGTGTCCGTGTACTCCGTCGCGATATCGAAGTTGGTCGCGGAACCATCAAGAATCTCCAGCAGATGAAATCAGATGTGAAGCAGGTTAATGAAGGAGAATTCGGTATGCAGGTAGATGCGAAGTTTGAAATTGCACCGGGAGATATACTGGAAGGCTTCGAGCTAGTAATCACATAATCGTCAGCATAAAATGAGCGCTGGCTTTGTTCGCCTTCGTGAAAATCCATTCACTGTACACCAAAGTACACCTCATGAATTTTCACTCGTCGGCCTCGCCATCATCTCATTTTCTGCAGACTCTGTAACTGCCAAACTCAAATCAATCGAAAACCCATTATGATCAAACAACTTAACTACGACAAACACGATCGTGCCACCTCACTCATCCGTGAGGTAGTAGCGACGTACATACGTAATGAAGCGAATACGAATCCCCTCATCACCGTCACGAGTGTCTCGGTGTCCCCTGATTACCGCAAGTACACGGTCTTTTTTACTACTATCCCTGATGGTCGTGAGGACGATGCACTCATCTTCCTCAAGCGGTCGGCGAGTGATATCCGTAGCTACGTGAAGAAGCATACAAAACTCAAGATCATCCCCCACCTCGAGTTCGCCGTTGACTACGGTGAACGTCACCGCCAGCACATCGACGAGATTGCCGCTGATATCGACGAACAAGAAGGAGTCACCCAAGAAGAAGTAATCGAACGTCTCCTTGATGCCGGAAGCAAGAAGCCAGACACGGAGGAAAACTAAATAACAAAACTACCAGCCATTTCGGTTGGTAGTTTTGTTATTTTTGAGACTAAAGGCGGGGTTCGAACTTTACAAGTTCAGTACAGGTTGTCGCTCTTTTACAGAAAAGAGCTGGCAACCTTTTCGAATCCCTTGTCAAAAATAAAACACCCTCAATCGGGTGCTTTATTCTTGAGACCGAGGCGGGATTCGAACTTTACAAGTTCAGTACAGGTTGTCGCTCTTTTACAGAAAAGAGCTGGCAACCTTTTCGAATCCCTTGTCAAAAATAAAACACCCTCAATCGGGTGCTTTATTCTTGAGACCGAGGCGGGATTCGAACCCGCGCGTGGCGGTTTTGCAAACCGCAGTGTTAACCGCTTCACCACTCGGTCTGTATGCCCGCTACTATAGCATTATTCACCGGCAGAACAAACCTGTGCACTCGGGATGAATCATGGTAGGATAGCGCCAACCAATTGCAGTCTTTGCAATTGTGCTGTGCCCGGGTGGCGTAATCGGTAGCCGCACAAGACTTAAAATTTTGGGACCGCAAGGTCGTGCGGGTTCAAGTCCCGCCCCGGGCACAAAACAAAATTGCTTAAAGCGTTTGCTTTAAGCAATTATTGTTTTGTAGGTCGGGACGGGACTTGAAAGACTGCTCCGGGGTCCCCTTTAGGGCCGGAACAGTCCGGGTCGGGCGAATGGGATATTTTATGAGGGACGAAATAAAATATCCATGAGTGTGACCAAGTCCCATTCCCGGCGCAGATGCCATATCTGATATAAATCAGATACTAAAACAGAGCACTTACTTTTAAAGTAAGTGCTCTGTTTTACATCTGTGCCTCCTCAAGGGCTCGACCGTTACACGGTCAGTACACCTTATGGCTATATTCTCCTTTCGTCGAATCTAGCTCATAAGGTCTTCTCGCCACGCCACGCTTTTCTAATCGAAAAGCTGCGTCTTTCGGAAGCACAATAATAAAAGCGCACTTTATAGTGCGCTTTTATTATTGTGCCTCCTCAAGGGCTCGAACCTTGGACCGTCTCCTTAAGAGGGAGCTGCTCTACCAACTGAGCTAAGAAGGCATTTCTGGTGGCGAGAGTATACAAGTTTTTAATCATAAAGGCAAGTGGTTGGTCAGACCTAAATGAGTATGTTACACTCGTAACCACAGAAAAGTAAACAGCGTGCCCAGGTGGCGAAATTGGTAGACGCACTTGCCTTAGGAGCAAGCGAGGTGACTCATGGAGGTTCAAGTCCTCTCCTGGGCACACTGTTTGGTTTTACAAAAAGAGTCAGCCTGGCTGGCTCTTTTTGTAAACGCACAAATCACATATAATTCCCCCTATGACCACCCCTGCCTTTGCCCTCGGAGACGGCATTGTCCCTCCCGTGCCGTTTGTACTCCTCGAACAGATTATCGAAGACCGCGGCAGTCGCTACAGCGTAAGCTACGGTCACGTACAGAGTCGCGAGGATATCAAAGCCTTTCTCAAAACTCTCAAAAAAGACAAGGCTTATATACGCGCCGATCACAACAGCTTTGCGGCTCGCATCGAACACGAAGGAGTCATCTACGAAACCAAAAACGACGATGGGGAAACTGGAGCCGGAATGGTGATTCTCCGCATGCTTCAAAAGCATGATGTCCGGTGTGGGGTCGTCTGTGTGACTCGCTGGTTTGGCGGCATCAAGCTCATGGGTGACCGTTTCAAACACATCCAAGATGCTACCACCATCGCCATTGACCATATGAAAACCTAAACGCAAAACCTTTCTACCGGTAGAAAGGTTTTGCGTTTAGTGCGCGTGACGTAGCGGCGCTTTCTTGAATTGTGCGGGACGGAAGAAACGATTGTAGTAGCGGGCTATCACCTTTTTGGTACGAGTCGGGAGCTTATCCATCACCTCACACTTACGAGAGCAGTAGCCATGGTACTTCGCAGTGCAGTCCGCACAGCCGAGGAAGAGTACGTGGCAAATCTGATTCTTACAGTGATAATGAGTATCACTTTTGTTCACGCGGCAGAGGTGGCAGTGCGAAATAATCTCATCACTAATGCGTTCGGCGAGACGTTCATCAAAAACGAAGTTGGTGCCGTGGAATTTGTTCGGGAGTCCTTGCTCTTTCACCTGGTGCGCGTAGTCGATAATGCCACCCTTGAGGTGCCGCACGTCAGTAAAGCCATTGTGCTTCAGCCAAGCACTCGCCTTTTCGCAGCGGATACCACCAGTACAGTAGAGGGCAATCTTTTTGTTCTTGTGAACCTTAAGGAGTTCAGGCACTATCGCCAACTCCTCGCGGAAGGTATCTACTTGAGGCAGTATTGCCTTCTCAAATCGTCCCACCTCACTTTCATACGCATTGCGCATATCGACCACAACCGCCTCTGGATCATCGATGTACGCGTTCATCTCGGCAGCAGTGAGGTACGCACCGGTATTGGTCACATCAAAGGTAGTGTCATCAAGTCCATCCGCTACAATCTTCTTGCGGACTTTGATAGTGAGTTTATAAAAAGAAGAGAAGTCTTTTTCTTCAACGGCAATCTTGTATGGTGTACCAGTGAGTTCCGGCAGTGATTGGAGGAAGGCATCGAGCGCCTCGAAGTTATCGGTTGGCACATTCATCTGGGCATTAATACCCTCACTGGCCACATAGATACGACCAAGACACTCAAGCTCGGTGAGCTTGAGGAAGAGCTGCTGGCGGAAAGCTGCCGGGTCCGCAAGGCGTACGTAGCGGTAAAACGAGAGGGTCGTCCGAGGACGAGCTTCGCTCGCTATAGCAGCCTTTTTCTCCTCACGTGGGCGCATATCAGCCTTAATCATTGGGATAGTAGACACAGTCATACACAAATCTTTATGCGCCCTATCGTACCACACAATCAAAAATAGGACAGTCAAAGGCGTTTACAGAGGTCAAAATGTGCAGAATATCCATATATAGAGCCCTACTTACACTTCCCCATAACTTGACTTTTCCGACTAAATATGCTATTATACTAAGTGGAATGGGGGTAATGTGCCTACCCCGTCCCCTTCTTGGTCCGTGCGACCAAGAGCGGCATGGGTAGGTACACCCGTCCAAATAGACTCGGCGAAGTCGCCGTCTGAAAACTTCATAGCAAAATAAAGAAGGAATGTAAAAATGGGCGTTATCGCTAACATCGCGAATCGCATCACGGTGATGGCGATTCTTCGCCTTATCCCTGTGCTTGCAGCCGTCATTCTTGTAGCGGGGTGGTACTTCTACCCTCTCAAGATGATATCTGCGCTGTCGTGGATTGATGCTGAGCTGGCTTTGATTGCAAACTACTTCAACCCCGACGGCAGCCTCGCAGCCTTGCTCCAGCTCGCTGGAGCCGGCTTCGTGGTGATGGTGACGCTCACCATCATCGCCACCGGCATCACCTTGCGGAAATTCGTTTCGAAAACGATGTTCCGCTGGCGCCGGATTCTGACTATCGGTCTGATTCCCCTCCTCGCCCATGTGGTGAAATGGGGACTCGGCTACTGGTGGCCAGCGCTGTTGGCACCAGCCCAATACTTGGTGAACATGTTCTATGCAAGGTACGATTTGGGCACGCAAGCGCAACTCGATCTCTTGAATGTTCGTGGACATCTGATGACCATCATCCTGGGCCTCGTGCTCGTGATGCTCTGGTCCTTCGTCACCTTTCTCTGGCGCTGGTTCTTCGGCCGCAAAGCCGCAGCTTCGGCGCCTTCGCCTTCCCCTCAACCGCCCGCACCGTCGGGCAACAGCAAATGGAGCAGGTTCATGTCTGCCATCAAATCTCTCTTGCGCAGATTGGGCCTGTTGTCTAACGGCCTCATTCTCGCATTCGTCTGGGTCATCTGGAACTACAGCCCAGCCGACCTCTTCTGGCCGATCACGTTTACCACGTTTGCAGTGCTGTTCGGGGTTTTCTTGGCGGCACTCGGCTTTATCCTGCAAAAGGATAGGCTGATCTTCAAAGCTTTCGACGCAGCGCGCGGTCTCGAAAAAGTCAGCCTGTTCATTCAGGTAGACAAAGGCCGGGCTTCTGTCATCGAAATGGGTGGTCGTCCGATCAGAGTGATTCAAGGGGGTGAAATCCCTTCGTTCACTCTGGCTTTCGTCGGACTGTGGTGGACATATCAGCTCATCGTGTACAAGACGATCGGTCTGTACGTCTTCATCCCATTCTTCACTAACCCCAAGATCTATCCTTTGCCTCGTTATAAGGCTGAGGAAGGTGAAGGGCACAAGGTGTATCGGGCTATCAAGGATACCGACCCGAACTATTGGTCGGATCATGTCCGTACTGCCATCACCACCTGGATACTTCACTTCAAAGGTGTTGATGTACAGAAAGTGTCGTTCACGGTCGATGGTTCGATCCAATATCACATCGACCGTGACAAGGTCGAAGAATCTCTATACCTGACGGATGCTTGGAACGTTCTTCTCGACCAAGTATCGAACACCCTCATTCGGGGCATTCTCCGCAAGGAAATGACCCTCGATGAACTGCTCGGCTCCCTCCCACAAGAGCTATGGCAATCGCAGGAGGTGCCTGAGACAGACACCCTCGGCGAGAAGCTATCTCAGGCTGTGAAGAAAGCTCTCGACGACTACAACTTCACCTACGAGGGCAAAGTCTACTACCTGAGGGACCTCGGCATCATCATCCTGAAGGTGGACTTCACTGACTTCAAGGATGAACTGACCGATGATCAACGCGCCCAGCTTCTAGCTGGTGTCTTTGGCCGTGAAGAAGGCCGGGGTATCTCTCTTAGAGGTCAAGGCGTGGCCGAAGGGCAACAAAAGCAGCTGGCCGCCGTCGAAGGTGCCGGCAAATTGGCTCCGGAAGTCATCAAGGCCGACGCTTTGGTTAGAGCTTCCGGGGCCGGCATACTGAACGCAGCAGTCGCTGCGTTCATTCAGAAACAGAACTCGTGAGGTAAGATATGGGAAACATTCCCTGGTTCATGTATGCGGTCGTTACTATTTTGACCGCAGGACTGCTGTTTGTCTTGGTGGTTCGCCGCAAGGCAAGCGGCGCAACTCCGACAACTGCCCCTGCCCCGGCAGCACCCGCTCCGGCAGCAGCAACCACGCCGAAAAAGCCAGTTAACTGGCTGGCAATTATCATCGGGTCTGCAGGCTTCACCGTCTTTGCCGCAATCGTGGCAGCGACGGTCTTTAAGCCGACTGGACTCGGTGATATCGATCCGTTCTGGTGGCTCTCGATTGCCACCATCGTATGCGTTCTTTCGGTCGGCACCTACAAATACTGGCCGATCTCAGGGAACACCTCGGTCTACATCGTTCTCGGCGTGGTGGGGTTCCTCCTCATCTTCGGCACGACCTATGTAGTCATGATGAAGCTTGCTCCGCAGGAAACCGAAATGATCCTCGGGGCGGCGAAGAACGACATCCAGGGCGCTGCCCAGGGTCTCGTGAAGACCGACCCCTATGGGGGGACGTCGATTGACTGGCAGGCTATCGTCGATGTCAACTGGGAGAAATTCTTCGGAATCCTCTTCTTCGGCATCTGCGTCATCGGGTTCGGCATCTACGTTCTCAAGGGCCACAAGCTTGCGACGCTCCTCTTCGTCGTTGTGGCAGCAGCTACCGTGCTCCCGACTGCTTTCTACCTCTCCTTGACCTACGCGGTCCCGGAGCCGGTGAAGGAGTTCGTGACCGGGGCAGCGACCACCGTCTACGAAGCAAACCCCGTCCTCGGGGAACGGCAGAGCATCAAACTGGCCAAATCTGACCTCGAGCGGGACATCGCTGTCTCGCTCGGGATCTACGACGACCTCGTGGTCAGCTTGCCCTTGGGCGACCGCACGAGTGGGTTTGCGCTTTGCATTGATGCGAGCGCGGACTGGAAGCGGAACTATGGCCACCGGCCCTGGTTCGACCGCAACCACATTGTCGATATCGCCAGCGACGCGATGAATGTGAACAACTACATCACGGTGGCGGAATCGATGGTGGACGGCATGAAGGCCGACAATGTGACGCAGGTGAGCTACATCATCTCCCTGATCAGAGTCGGCGCTCCTTGCCTTCCCCAATGATGTGAGCTGTCGAATGAAACGACTTGCTCAACATCACCTGTTCTTTGCGCCTCGAAGGCGCACCACGCAGCGAACCCCTCCGCCAATCTATCGGCGGTGGGGTTCTTTTTTATACTTAGTTGCTAGCAGGGACCGGAGCCAGTACAAGGAGGTGGGACGTAGAGGGAAGCATCAATACAATTGGCATTAAGTGGATCACTTGCACAATCTAAAGTATCTTGCAGACCAAATGTGTTCGCCGCAATGCCGAGAATACCGTAGGCTACGAGCATAATAAACATCCCCACTATCCCCCAGAGAATATGGGCCTGTCCTGTCTCCCGCGCACTACTCTCGGCACTATGACTAATGTACTCATAGCAGCCATAGAGGAAGATGAGCAGTGCAAGCCCCATCAAGAGTGCGATGAGTGGGTATAAAATTACTTCATTGAGTCGTTCCACAAAGTTATAAGCTTCACGCATGCCAGGGGTTGGTCCTTGAGCGTACGCAATTGATGCAAAAAATCCAAACATAAACAACTACAGTATAACACAAAAGCCCCTCTCGGGGCTTTTGTGTTACCGACGAGCTGTCGATTAAATGTTACCAGTTGGGATTACTTCTGGTGTATAGTTCAATCCTTGTTCTAGTCCCAAACCACTCGTGAGGATGTTGATGATACCCCAGAAGGCGAGAATGACTACATATCCTGCAATTGCGTACATAATGAGACTCTTGCCACTTTCTTTGGCTTCCTCATTAGCGCCACCACGGATGAAGTACTGGAACATTCCCCATACAAACAGGAGGAACCCGATTGAGAGGATGAATGGAATAACTACCGAGTCAATAAAGCGCAAGATGTCATCCATCGCGCCGCCGATTTCTCCACCAGTACCACCACCGAGGATAGCAGCAGATGCTGGGTAGGCGACAGAAAGACCTGCCAAAACAACAAGAGAAAGGAATGATTTCATAAGATTCTAAATACGATAAAAGAAGCGGATATGTATGCTTCACTTATTATTATACACGAAAAGACAGATTTTTAAAGGGTTTTAGGGTGGGGTGTGCAAAACTAACTGTTTCCGGTCAACAGAGCCAGAATTCCCCAAATCGATACCATGATAATCATCACCACTACTGCCGTGATGGCCATGGTCGTTCCCTCTTCGCGTTTGCTCGGATCATCAGCATGAATGAGCCAGGAGTCTATCATCTTCCAGAGCACCACAAGGAAGGCAATCGCAAAGATAAAAGTAATGGCCAGATTAATAAACTCCAAGAAGAAGCTGACGAGTCCGGCGAAGTCTGTAGGGGTGGAGTCCATAAAGTTCAGTGACCTATCTCACTTTAGGCGGCAAAGCTATCTACTGTATTGCGGATAATTTCAGCGATGGCCACGGCAGCGAGAATCAGCACGCCACCAATGATGGCGTAGGTGAACGTCGTGGTTGCTTCTTCAATCTGGCCAGAGTTGCCTTGCGCAGTCACGTACTTGAAACCAGCGAGGATAATAAAGAAGACAATGACCGGGATCATGAGGACCATGAAGATGTTGAGGATGGCAACGAGAAGCTCTTCGATGGAGTTTACGCGCAGTGGGTTATCAAGCGTTACCGGTTGAATTTGGGGAGTGCCACCAGTAGTTTGCTGGGCAGCGACTGGTACAACCATAAGACCCAAGAGCAATGTCGGGAGACACATGACCAAGAAACCAATTTTTTGAAGTATACTCATATCTACTGTACTAAATTCATAACTAATACTCTTGACCCATTCGCCCTACTGCGTCTTTTGCAGCACTGTCAGGTCGACTACGATTGGCAAGGATATCTTCTACCATTTGGGTAAAGATATCGTCAACTTTTTCCGGAGCAGGAGAAAGCCAACCGCGCGCCACAATTGCTGCAGTATACACAATTCTACCATACGTATCACTTGAACCGGCGGCAAGCGAGGTGCGATGCGCTGGCGCCATCCCCAAATAGTCAGCTATACCCTTTGAGAAATCTGCCCCACCGATGAGTTGCATTGCGAGATAGGCTCCTGGTTTGTTATTGGAAGACTTCAACAGCGAGAGGCCGTAAAATGTCCCATAAGTACGACGAACCGTAGCAGCGGCACCCTGTGGCACTTCAGCGATATCGAAGTTGAGATTTGGGTTTTGCGCCGCGAGATTACGAGCTTCACTACCCTTTCCAAAGTACAGAATGAGGTCTTCGGACAGAAACGCATCACGATCGTTTGGCCTGGCACGATTCCAACTGTAGAGTGGGTTACTTGGACTCGCAAAATTAGTATAGAAGGTTGCTGCGGCATCAAGTGGGGCGCGACTTCGATCCGGTGTCTGATTGAGGCTCATAATGTAGCGACCTTCCGAACCCTCACTAACGAGACTACTGCCACCTTGGATCGTAAGCATCGAAAGAATGAGTCCGGCGTTGGTCACATTACGGTACTCACCAAAAGCAATGGGGCTTAAGGTAATATTGCGATTAAAATCACGTTCAACAAAGGTCGGAACGATATCGTTCACAATTGATTCCCACGTCCGTGGAGCGCTCAGGACATTTTTACTCGAGAGAATATCGCGGTTCCAGTACATCACAAGTGGGTCTATAGCAATCGGGTACCCATACACCCCATCGCTCATGGCCCAAATCTCCGCCCCATCAACATAGAGGTTTTTGAAATCACGCGCCGGGAAATTGTCGTACGGAATGGGTTGGATTTTGGTGCGGTACGATACTAGCTCCTCGTGCGGTAATAGGAGCAGGTCAGGACCACGATCTTCAGCCAGGGCATTGAGCACTTCAGTATCGAAGCTATCCGCACTAATTTCTTTGTATGTTAACGCGCGATAGGCTGGT
The DNA here is from genome assembly GCA_964432455.1 of uncultured Candidatus Saccharibacteria bacterium. Lineage (GTDB taxonomy): Bacteria > Patescibacteriota > Minisyncoccia > Phycocordibacterales > UBA918 > OLB19. Next base: position 22,991 of record CAYSNO010000004.1, on the reverse strand, counting down.
TCAGCTTTTATAATTGGCGCCAAAACACTATTAAAAGCGTCTTCAGGGAGAGTGCCCCACACTTCAACTGTTCCCAAGGCTACTTTGGTCGTATCAGCGGGGGGTTTGTAGGTTGCCAAAAGACCAAGAGCCAACAGGCCTAAAATGCCGAAGCCTAATACAAGAAATAATTCAAAGGGTCTGAGATTCATAGTTTTCGAAATGAGACACCGTAGTGGTAACTACCAGCGGGGTACTCGCGTTCGTAAATAAAGTAGTTGGCTTCAAAGAGATCAATAGTGGTATCACGTGGTCGCACCATTTCTGGGGCTGGACCAAGACCATCAAAACTATCTATCCAGTCAACGACGTATACAATACCATGCGGACGCAAGGTTCGGTACACTTCAGCCACGGCAGCAGCGAGATCTTCGATCTGATAGAGCGTATTGATAATGACGACAAAGTCAGCTGCAGCATCAGGAAGCTTCGTACCCCCACGATTGGTAGCGTCTGCCCACACGACCTCAACATTATCGTAACCGAGCTCACGAGCCCGTTTATGGAGTGAGTCAACGAGCGGTCGTTGTACCTCAACGGCAATGACCTTTCCAGCAGCACCAACTTTGCGCGCAAGGTGAGGTACGTACGCCCCTTGACCAGCACCATAATCAACCACCACCGAGCCTGGCTCGATGTGAAAGTGTGAGGACACGAGACGTGGCTCCAAAAAGCGCGGCAGTGTCACTGATTCCATACTTCTAGTATACCGCCTTTCTGACCACAGTTTTTGCCACTCTGGGGA
>CAYSNO010000004.1:19575-22107 GCA_964432455.1 uncultured Candidatus Saccharibacteria bacterium | reverse complement strand
TTTTAGACGAAGACGATGGAGGCGATTGAGTCACCAGTTCTCATCTTCATCACCCGTACGCCCTGCGTATCACGTCCCAGGGTTGGCACATCCTTCAGCGGCAGCTTAATCACCTGTCCCTTCTTACTCATGATGACGAGCTCGCCTTCAGCGCGCTCTTCTGGATTAAGGACGATAGCACCAATCACGACACCGGTCTTATCGGTCACTTTGGCCGTCTTGATACCCGAGCCACCACGATTTTGAACCTTGTACTCCTTGATTGACGTCGTCTTACCGTAGCCGTCTTCGGTCACGACGAGAATCTCAGCTTTGTTGTCCCCTTTCTTCACCACATCAGCCGAAACAATCACGTCACCCTTACCGAGTTTCATACCCGCGACACCCGCTGCGATACGCCCCATCTCGCGTACATCGCTCTCCTTAAAGCGGATAGATTGCCCCTTCTTGGTCACCAGCGAAATATCATCACCCTTACCTACGAACTTGGCCGCAATGAGTGAGTCGTCTTCCTTGAGATTAATCGCGATTAGTCCACTACGTCGAACATCCTTAAAGGCCGCAGCATCAGACTTCTTCGCCACACCGTTTTTGGTGATCATCATGAGACTCCAGTCCCCTGCCCATTCTTCTTTGCGGACCGCGAGGACTGAGGTTACCCGTTCTTCCTGGGTCATCGCGAGGAAGTTCATGATTGACTTACCCTTCGTCGCGCGACGACCTTCAGGGATTTCATACATCTTACTCTGGTAGACCTTACCCTTGTCGGTAAAGAAGAGGAGGTCACTGTGGGCTGAGGTGGTGATGAGATTCGTCACTACATCCTCCTCTTTGGTACTGAGGTCAATCACCCCCACGCCACCACGCTTTTGAGTACGGTATTCTTCTGGATTGGTACGCTTCACGTAGCCGCCAGCAGTGAGCACCAGTACACTTTCATCGTCGGCAATAAGGTCTTCCTGACTCATCATCTTGACCCCACCCTTTACGATCTTGGTGCGGCGATCGTCACCGTACTTTTCGGCTACTTCAAGAAGTTCGCTCTTCACAAGGGCAAGCATCTTGGCCTTACTCTTGAGGATCGCTTCGAGTTCTTTGATGAGCTTCTGGACTTCCTTGAGTTCGTCTTCGATCTTCTTGCGTTCAAGACCGGCAAGCTTCTGAAGACGCATATCAAGAATCGCCTGCGCCTGGATAGCCGAGAACTTGAACTCCTTCATGAGGCCAGCATGCGCGGTTGGTACGTCTTTGGCCGCACGGATAAGCTTAATAATCGCGTCGATATGATCAAGCGCCTTCTTGAGACCAAGGAGGATATGTTCACGGTCTTGCGCTTTCGTGAGGTCATATTGAGTGCGGCGGCGAATCACCTCAGCGCGGTGCTTCACGTACTCTTCGAGGATGAGCTTTAAGGACACCGTCTGCGGGATACCATCAACGAGTGCCACCATGTTGTAGTGGAAGGTCTCTTCGAGCTGGGTGTGCTTGTAGAGCTTATTAAGGACCGTCTGAGGCTGGGCGCCACTTTTGAGTTCAATCACGACGCGGATGTCATTGGTCGACTCATCACGCATTTCGCGGATACCTTCGATTTTCTTTTCGCGGACTAGGTCGGCAATCTTTTCCTGCATGTCGGCCTTGTTCACGCGGAACGGAATCGAGGTGATGATGATACTGAAGTTACCCTTCTTATCTTCAACGATTTCCGCTTCACCGCGCACGACCACGCCACCCTTACCATGGGTGTAAGCATGAGAAATATCCTTTTGGTTAAAAGCGACTGCTCCCATCGGAAAGTCTGGTCCTTTGACGAACTTAAGGAGGTCGTCGGTCGTAGCATCTGGATTATCAACGAGATGCTCCACGGCGGCAGCGATTTCGCGGAGGTTGTGGGGCGGAATATTCGTCGCCATACCGACTGCAATACCAAGAGACCCGAGAAGGAGCAGGTTTGGTACAGCTGCTGGTAATACCACCGGCTCTTTCTTCGTACCGTCGTAGTTTGGTCGCCAGTCCACGGTATCCTTTTCGAGATCGCGCAACATCTCTTCAGCCAAGCGAGACATCTTCGCCTCGGTGTATCGGTATGCAGCCGCACCATCACCATCAATCGAACCGAAGTTACCTTGACCAAGCACGAGCGGATAGCGAGTCGCAAATGGTTGCGCAAGCTTCACCATCGCTTCATATACAGAAGCGTCTCCGTGTGGGTGAAAACTACCAAGTACGTCTCCCACTACCGTCGCTGATTTCTTGAATTTCGCGCTCGCCGTCAGTCCATTAAGACGCATTGAGTAGAGAATGCGGCGGTGTACGGGCTTGAGGCCATCACGAATATCTGGCAAGGCCCGTGAGGTGATCACCGACATCGCATAGTCGAGGTATGCCCGCTCCATTTCGCTCGTGATTCCCTGCGTCACAATCCCTCGTTCCGGGAGCGGCATGGTGTCTGCGACTTCAGTCTTTTTTGGCATAACAGAATAGCGGGTCTTTTAACTATAATTAACGGCACTAGTATAGCATATTTAATGC
>CAYSNO010000004.1:0-19475 GCA_964432455.1 uncultured Candidatus Saccharibacteria bacterium | reverse complement strand
AGAATAGCGGGTCTTTTAACTATAATTAACGGCACTAGTATAGCATATTTAATGCCTTGATTGAAATGGGATTTACTCAGTCGCGCTCGTAGATGCTGAGGTGGTACCAATTAGAATTGGGGTCGGGGTTGGTGCTGGTTCGGTACTGGTCGAGATTAAAGTACGAATATCAATCATCTCTGGTGATGTGGTGGTAGCAGGTGTAGTGGTCGGCATGGTACTTACGATAGCTCCTGCCTGTTGGCGGAGGTTTGAAAATTGATCACGAAAGCCAGTCCAAAGACCCGCAAAAGGCTTAGTGCCTTCGCTTTGGGCTAGTACCTCGCTACTACTAAACTTGGCCGGGAGTGTCAGTGTCCAAATCCCACCTACCAGGAGTGTAAATGATGCCGCCGTCAAAAAAGCTACCCGCTGCCGTACGGCTTTTGGTTTTTGGCGCAAATTATCCAAAGTACGAAATAACATAAATATTTTCTATAAATAGATAGCGCACTATCTAGGAGCATGTCAGCAAAACTTTCAATTTCAAGGCGTCTAGATGAGGTATGTGAGACGTATATGAACATACGGTGAACATACCGAGACGACGACAACGAAGAAATTGGGAGTTTTGGTACATGCGTTAGACGGTGAGCACAGCGACATCCCCCTCCATCTCATTCACATCCTTCTTCTTTAAGGTCAGCTTATCAACCGGAGTCACTCCTTCGGCACCGGCTTCTTTAAGGAAGGCCTTAAGCGCCGCCGCATCATAGTGCATCGGGATAATCAGACGGGCTTCGAGCTTGAGGGCTAGCTTCGCTGCCTGTGGTACTTCAAGCACATCTCCACCACCAATTGGCACAAAGAGGATATCAATATCGCCAAATTCCGCGAGGATCTTCGGGTCAATCTCTGGGTCACCGAGCGCACCAAGGAATACCATATTCATTTCCTCGAGCCGGACCTGGTAGATGGTGTTGTAGTGTTCGCCGCCAGCATACTTCGTCTTTACACCATAACCCCGTGCGGTCACCGTCCCAATTTCGTATTCACCCGGACCCTGCACCACAAACGGTTCTTTACTCCCGTGTGAGGCATTTTCGACACCATTAAAGTTTGGGTGATTAAGTGAGACAAAAGCCACATCAGCCCCAAACTTAACCGCACTTAATTTTGATGACTTTGCAATTGGATCAAACGCCAGTGTGGTGTCACCAAACGACACCTTAAAGCACTGCCCTCCCTGATATGTGATAACCATAGTGGGACTAGTATACAAGAGAACGAATGAAAATGAAAAGTTATTGCTGCCTCGCAAGGCAATGTCCTGTTCACAGCAGTGCTTGCCAAAATAAAAATCGAGGAGTATCGTAATCCGTACCGCCGATTTTTTGCGCCAAGCGCGAACCCGGGTCCTCAAGACCGACGTTCGCGGACGAACCTATCGTCCGACTGGCGCCTAGTTTCTGGCGGTGTTTGCGAAACGGGAATAAGGAGACATCCATGCCCGATTCGATTGACCGCGGCCATATCCGCGGTTCCCCCGCTGGCGGACACGTCAGCAACCACGGCCATCTTCCGATGCGCGCTTCGATGCATGTGGACCAGGCCGAATTCGCCACCCCGACGGGAGGTGTCGTGATCTGAAATGGCACAGGGCTTCGCCCAAAAGAAGGGAGGTCAAGACCAAGTACCCCAGAAAAACCTTGACGTGAAGTCGAGCTAAGTACGGGGGTGGTACCAATAAGTTCAAAGGATTCTCGTCCTGCACTAGCCCGGTGGATGCCTGGCCTGCGAAAAAGTAAAAACAGCTACGACTTCTAAACATCCTTACCGTCCAGCTATTACAGCTTTGATGGGTACTACAAGAAGAAAACAAGGATTCCGATTTCGAGCAATCAACAGGGAGGTGAAGGATGGTCGCTAGTCAGCGCACCACTCCTTCCCTCTTTTCTTTTGTCTCAATTTCTCGCCTGCGGCCACCAGCCGTGGGTTTTTCATTTTCTGGCTTATCCCGAGACCTTGCCTAGGGGTACCCTAGGCAAGGCCTCGGTAAAACCTATCCTATTTACATAAATACCCTTTTCTGGTATATTCCCCGCACCGAAAGGTATTAATAGTTTCCTAGCGACACACGTTAACCCTGGGTTTAGGGATATGGCCGGTATGAGGTTTTACACTTCATACTTTGAGTAATGGTAACCCAGACGCGTGTCGTCGGAAGTCGGACAAACACACGAAGCAAGCTTCTGCGTTTCGACATCAATTTTGGTCGTCAATGTACAAATCAGTACATCTCCTCTCAAAATCTCGTCGCGCCTTGAATCTTATCTCCGTGAGTTCGTCCTTTAACACATATCAAAAGTATGTCAGAAGTTACTGAAGTAAACAGTGTGATGAACAATCTCGCTGCCAACATTCCTCCGTCACCACAAGAAGGTGCGTTGGTAGAAGGTACCGTATCAGCTATCGGTCGTGCTCGCGTCTATGTCGAGCTCGCACCATTTGGTACTGGTCTTATCTTTGGCCGTGAGTACATGAACGCCCGCGACATCCTTCGCAAAGTCTCGGTTGGAGACACCATTGCCGCGAAGGTTGTTGACGTAAACAACAAGGACGGCTACATCGAGCTCTCACTCAAGGAAGCTCGTCAGGCGCTCATCTGAGCTGATGCTGAAGAAGCCGTGAAGAAGGGTACGGTTATGTCACTTGAAGTGAAGGAGGCCAACAAGGGTGGTCTCATCATGGAATGGCAGGGTATCCAAGGCTTCCTCCCAGCGTCACAGCTTGGACCAGACAATTACCCACGCGTGGATAACGGCGACAAGGACAAGATCCTCATGGCGCTTAACTCACTCATTGGTAAGCACCTCTCAGTCGTGATGATCACTGCTGATCAGAAGGAGCACAAGCTCATCTTCTCAGAAAAGGGTCATCAGGAACGTGAAGAGAAGGGCGAGAAGGTCGGCAAGTACGAAGTGGGTGACGTTCTCTCTGGAGAAGTTACCGGTGCTGTCGACTTCGGTGTCTTCGTGAAGATTGAACAAGGTCTTGAAGGTCTCGTGCACATCTCTGAGCTTGATTGGGGTCTCGTTGAGAACACCCGCTCACTCTACAAGGTAGGTGACAAGGTCAAGGTCAAGGTGATTGAAGTGAAGGATGACAAGATTTCTCTCTCAATCAAGCAGCTCCGTGAAAACCCATGGACTGATGCCGCAAACAAGTTTGCCAAAGATCAGGTCGTACCAGGTGTTGTCATCAAGTACAACAAGCATGGTGCGCTCGCTTCTATCCAGGAAGGTGTAGCTGGTCTCGTCCACATCTCTGAGTTCGAATCAGAAGAAAAGATGAAGGCTACGCTCTCACTCGGTGGAGTCTACAAGTTCAAGATTGCGCTCTTTGAGCCATCAGAACAGCGTATGACGCTAACCTTCAAGGATGTAGCTCAGAGTTAAGCAATTTTCTCACACAACAAAACCCCCGCGCCTCTGGCGCAGGGGTTTTGTTAGTTGTACTTATTCATTGCTCGCTCCTTCCCTTCGGTCACCAAGGAGACAATCGCCTCGACCACCACCGGATACAGTGCCGTGTAGATTTCGTTCTCATCGAGACTAATTTTGCCCAGCACGTATTGCGCCAGTTCTTCGCTCGTCGGACGTATAGCCTGCCCCGTCTCACTGCCGCGTGCCGCCACCCCAATCCGGACTCGTATAAAGTCCTTTGTGCCAAGCGTATCAATTATTGACGTCACCCCATTATGACCACCGGCCCCATTACCAAACGAAATCTTAAAATCCCCCGCCGGCAAATCAACATCGTCATAAATGACAATGAGTTGGTTGTGCTCCCCTTTTTTGACGAGCTTTTTGACCGCGTCTCCCGACTTATTCATAAAGGTCTCAGGGTAAAGTACCGTGATAGCAGTCTCGCCGATCATGCCTTCACTGATGCGACCTAGATACTTTTTACTCGGCGTTGCCTCGGGCATATCAAAGGCAGTGAGGAGCACGTCACACACGAGCCACCCGATATTGTGTCTGGTGTACTGATATTTTGCTCCCGGATTCCCGAGCCCGACGATGTAGAACATGATGAAATTATTGTACCACGAAGGCTTTTTTCCGAGCGATTATTGCAAATTCATGCCAGTGTTTTGGGACACCAAGGGCCGTTGTATCATCGCGCTCCACTTCATTAAAATAGAGCACATCCCAATTTGCAAAAAGCGCTTGGCTTTCCTCTTTGGTACAAAAGGTTTTGGTACCATCACCGGTATTCCATCCATCTCGGTTACCAAAGATATTACCCACAAAAATCCCGCCGACCCGAACCGACGCCAATATTTGATTAAACACTGCTTGAAATTCAGCTGGCGGGATAAATGAGAAGGCATATTGCCCGGTCACAAGATCAAAACGCTCCTGACCGTAGTCATAAGCTCCAAAACCAACTTGTTTAAACTGAAATCGACTATCCGTGATAGTGCTCGCAATTTCTTGACTCGCTTCATCAGCATCAAATGCATAAACCTCAGCAAAACCCTCCTCTAGTAAGTACTGCGAATCAACCAATGCACCAGCACCAACATCAAGTGCTACGTTGCGTTCATTAACAAACGGGAGTGCCCGCACGAGCAGCGGCCTCGGTGGGTTAGTCTTCGTTTTTTCGTAATATTTTCGCCAAGAATATTGCATAGATACGCAGTCTATCACCCACAAAAAAGTTTTACCATCATAACTCACTCCTATGCTCTAAGCACTCAAAATGAAAAATTTGTTTTTCATTTTTGTATCGAGTATAATGATGCCAATCATTCACCACTATGTCTTTGTTCTCTCGTACACCAGCCCCTGAAGTTATCTCTACCCCTGAAGATGCGGTCGTGATTCCTCCGCAGAGTGAACATCCCCTCATTGAAATCTTCCGCTTCACCCTCATTGCGCTGATTATTGTCATTCCAATCCGACTTTTTGTGGCTCAGCCATTCATCGTCTCCGGTGCATCGATGGAAGAAACCTTCCAAAGTGGCCAGTACCTCATCGTTGATCAGGTCAGCTACAAATTCCACCAACCAAACCGCGGTGACGTGATTGTATTTCGTTACCCGAAGGACCCGTCAAAGTTCTTTATTAAACGCGTGATTGGTCTGCCGGGCGATACGGTCAAAATTGACGGTAGCACGGTCACCATCTCAAACGAAGAGCATCCAGAAGGCTTTGTGCTCGATGAGCCGTACATCAAGAGTATGCGCAATGTCAGTGATATGACCGAAGAACTCGGTGCACGTGAATACTTCGTTATGGGTGACAACCGCGACCAGAGTTCAGACTCCCGTGTCTGGGGAGTCCTCCAAGAAGAACGCATCATTGGTCGCGCCTACGTTCGCCTCTTCCCACCAGACAGTTTTGATTACTTGCCAGGCGAAGCACGGTACGAGGCCGTTACTAGTAGTACACCATAATATAGACAACGTATGCGCATCACTCATAGTCCAACCGAGTTTTTGAAAATCGCTGCCGAAACCGCTGAACATTTTGGGTTCAAAACGATTGAAACGTTGCGCCAAGACCCTGCCTGTATCAACTGCACGGTGCCGCTTTCGCATACTGTAACTGACACAGATCATAGACTTGATGCCGTAAACGGCCACCTCTCACGCGCTGTCCTCACCTACTGTGAGGCCGGGCTCCATGCCTTCGGGAAGCCAGTGTTTCTCTATAGTGTTGATGTCACCGCCGACCCGAACGAAACCGCTGTGTCTTTCCATATCTTTAACGTCGACAAGAGTATTGCCGAAGCCATCCTTATTGAGACGACGAAGGCCCTCGCCAGTGAACTCGGCCACACCGACCAGGTGGTGCGTATCAATACCCTAGGAGACACTGAATCAATCACCCGCTACAGTCGTGAACTCACAAACTTCCTCCGCAAGCGCGTTGACCTTATGCCAGTAGCGGCTCGTGAGCACATGAAGACGCACGCCATGTTTGCGCTCCAGAGCCTCATCGAAGAAAACCACGACCTTGCGTACAAGACCCCAAATCCACTTGAATACCTCAGTGATCAGAGTCGCAAGCACTTCCGCGACATCATCGAATACCTCGATATGTCTGAGACGGCCTACGAAATCGATCCAAAGATGCTTGGTCACCACGAGTACTACAGTGACGCTCTCTTTTCGCTTGATAGCAGTAATGAGTTTGAGGGTGCTCCCTTGATCATCCGGGGTGGACGATTTGATACCTTCATCGAACGCAAAACCAAGCGCAAGACCGGTGGTGTAGGGGCGGTTGCTATCCTCCGTGAACGACCAGCGCCGAGTCGTATCCCGCGCGCCAAAATTGAAACTCCTAGCACCTACATCATCCAACTCGGTTTTGGACCAAAGGTACGCAGTCTCATGATCATAAACGAGCTCCGTCGTGCCGGTATCTCTATCATGCAAGACCTCGCGAATGATTCCCTCTCCGCCCAACTCCGTGACGCCGAGGCCCGTGGGGTGAAGCACGTCATCATTATTGGCCAAAAGGAGTTTGTTGACGGTACCGTCATCCTTCGTGATATGGACGCCCGCAAGCAGGAAGCTATCGCTACCGACACCCTCGTGAAGCGCTTAAAGCGGGTTGGGGTCGTCGAACGAGTCTAGTCGGCTTCCAAAAAGGTCCCATCTTCTTTGTTGTCATCGTCGCAGAAACATTCAACGTACATCAAAGTACGCCTCGTATTTCTGCTCCTCGACGCCTCGAATCTAGAACCTTTTTGAAAGCCTTGATGTATTGAAAGTATAATAGGATTCGCTTGGCATCTTGCAGTATAGGGCGCACTATGGTATTCTATCGCCCACATATGGCAACAAACGTAGCAGTTGATAAAAACAACAACGAAAGTAGCGCAAACGTCATCCGACGCTTCCAAAAGCGTGTTCAGGGCGCTGGTATTATTCAGAAAGTTCGTGGTGGTCGTTACCACACTCGTATTAAGAGTCGCAACGTCCAGAAATTTGGTCGACTCAAGAAACTCGTCAAGAAAGAAACCTACGAGGAGCTCTTGAAGCTTGGTAAGGTCCAGGAACGCACACGCGGTCGCCGCGGCTAACAAAAAAGCACCACCTCCCTCAGGGAGGTGGTGCTTTTTTGTTAGGTCCCATGACTCACAGGACCGGCCTTATAAAAGCGGCAAAAAAATGGCATACTACACGTATCTATGTCTACGTTTGCGATCGCGAGCACGGTGAAGTCGTACCCGACGTTTCAGTACGAAACGATGAAAAATGATATCTTGGGAAAGCGCTATGACCTTTCACTCCAGTTCGTCGGACCCACTCGAGCAGCGAAGCTAAATCAAACCTACCGCCAGAAGACATACACGCCAAACGTGCTCTCTTTCCCACTGACTGAGGATACCGGCGAAATCTTCATCTGCCCCCAGGTAGCGGTCAAAGAAGCCGCCAAGTATGAGCTCTCAAAGAGTGGCTACGTGGCCTACCTCTTCATCCATGGTCTCCTCCATCTCAAGGGTTTTGATCATGGCGACGAGATGGACAAGCAAGAAAAGCGCTACCTCCGTAAGTACGACATCGCCTAATATATGTCTGAGCATATCATCACCGGTATTGATGTGGGGACCTTCCAGGTGAAGGTGGCGATTGTGCGTGTCCCCAAGGTTAAAGGGGACCGTGGCCTCCCCCAGATTATTGGCACCGGCTTTGCGGAGAGTCGTGGGCTTCGTAATGGCTACATCATCAGCGAGACTGATGTGGTTCGCAGTATCCGGAGTGCGGTCGCGGAAGCGGAGAAGGCCGCTGGTGTTGAGGTGAAGCGTGCCTATGTCTCCATTGGCTCGATTGGTCTTGATGAAGTAGTCTCTACCGGCGAGGTCATCACCTCACGGGCTGATTCGGAGATCACGAGTATCGATATCGAGAAGGCCCAGCAAGACAGTGAGGACCGTATCATCGATCACATCCCGAACCGTAAGATCATCCACGCCATCCCCCTACGATACCGCGTTGATGGAGAGCTCGTCTTGGGGAAACCGCAGGGTATGCGCGGTACGAAACTTGAAGTAGACACCCTTTTTATCACCACCTTCGAGCAGCACCTGAACGACCTCATCGGCGCCGTGGAGCGTACCGGTATCTACGTCGAAGATGTGATGGCGTCTCCATTGGCAGCCTCATTTGTCATCCTCTCGAAGGCACAGCGTCGCGCTGGCTGTATCCTCGCCAACATCGGTGCGGAGACCGTCTCAACCGTCGTCTTTGAAGACATGACCCCAGTGTCACTCAAGGTCTTCCCAATTGGTGCCAACGATATCACAAACGACATCGCGCTCGGGCTTCGTATCCCACTTGAAGAAGCGGAGAAGATTAAGCGTGGTGGCATGACCGCGACCACCATCCCAAAGAAGAAGCTCGAGGAAATCATCAACGCTCGCCTTGGTGACATCTTTGAACTGATCGGCCTCCATCTCAAGAAAATCAAAAAGGACGGACTCCTCCCAGCGGGCATCATCCTCACCGGTGGTGGTGCCACTACCATCGGTATCCAAGAGCTCGCCCGTAATACCCTCAATCTCCCGGCTCGTATCGCGACGCTCGAGTTCGGCAAGAACACCAAGGTCCGCGATGCCTCCTGGGCAGTGGCCTATGGCCTCTGTATGCTCGGCGCGAGCGATGGTGAGGAGACGACTGCGATTGGTGTGGTAAAGCAGACGAAACGGACTATTCTAGACTGGCTCTCCCAATTCCTGCCCTAGAACCAATGAATTGACCTCATCTTCTTTGTTGTCTTCAACAAAGAACTGTTCACCGTACTAATGTACGACTCACACCTCTTTGTTTCGACGCCTCGAATCTGAGGCCACTCATTGATTCTAGTAACAACATGAAAATTTTGACGATGTTTTTAAACTCCACATATTGCTGTCATAAGACAAACCAAAATAACACTGATAAAATAATATTATTTAAGTATAGTCAAAAACACGAAAGTCAGGATAGTCAATATAGTGACAGGTAGTTTTATTCCCTGTATGATGGTGACACCTAGAGGAAACGTGCGTTAGACACCGATCCTTCTGCGGTATCGTTTGGTTATTTTTATTCGGAAGTTAGTCGCAACTTATTATGGAACAAATTAAAACAGACGTAGAGTCATTCGCCCGCATTCGCGTAGTTGGTGTTGGTGGTTCAGGTGGCAACGCCGTGAACTACATGGTTGGTGCTAAAGTAAAGGGTGTCGAATTTATCGCCATCAATAGTGATGCGCAGGACTTGCATCACTCTCTCGCGAAGCGCAAGATTCACGTTGGAAAGAATCTCACCCGCGGTCTTGGTGCTGGTGGTAACCCAGACATGGGTCGCCGTGCTGCCGAAGAAACCAGGGAAGAAATCGCGAACGCCATCAAAGGTTCAGACATGATCTTTGTGACCTGTGGTATGGGAGGTGGTACCGGTACCGGTGCTGCACCAGTAGTAGCAAAGATCGCACGCGAGAGTGGCGCGCTCACCGTCGGTGTGGTCACGAAGCCTTTCCTCTTTGAAGGACAGGAACGTATGCGACTTGCCCTCCAGGGTATCGAAGAACTAAAGAAAGAAGTAGACGCACTCATCACCATTCCAAACGACCGCCTCCTCGCCATTGTCGACAAAGAGACCACTGTCCGTGGTGCCTTTGAACAGTGTGACAATGTCCTCAAGCAAGCCGTAGAAGGTATCTCAGACCTCATCACCCTTCCAGGTATCATCAACGTGGACTTCGCGGACATCCGCAGTGTCATGGAGAACGCCGGTTCTGCACTCATGGGTGTTGGTGTCTCTGCTGGCGAAAAACGTGCCGAAGAAGCCGCTCGTGGTGCGATCAACTCACCTCTCCTTGAAGTCTCTATCACCGGTGCGAAGGGTGTCCTCTTTGCGATTGCCGGAGGCGATGACCTCGGTATGCTCGAAATCCAGGATGCTGCCCGCGTGATCACCGAATCAATTGACCCACACGCCAAGGTAATCTTTGGTGCTATCAAAGACGATAAACTCAAGAAGAACGAAGTGAAGGTGACGGTGATCGCAACCGGCTTCCCAGAGGAAACAAGTAGCCACCACGGCTCACCAATTGCGCGTCGCGCACCAGTAGCCGAACCATCACCAATGATTATCGAAGCTGAAGAGCCAGTAGCCGAACCAGTACGTGGCCGTATCTTCAATTCACTCACGAACCCACGCCGTCAGGAAGTCGAAGAAGCTCCAGCACCAAAAGTAGACATGATGCCTGAGTCAAAGCCTGAGCTCCCTCGCCGCGAACCAAAGCCAGTCGATCCAGTGGACGAAGACGATGAAGACGATTGGGGTGCAGTCCCTGCATTTTTGCGCCGTTCTAAATTGAAATAATTTAGAACGCCAAAAATGCGGGACTGCAGGGCGCAGCGATGTGAGGCGACTTCGCAGGAGCCGAACCAGCGAGCCGTGGTCAGAAGTACTTAGTAGATTTGGAGCCGTAGGCGAACAAATTTACTTAGTAACTTGTGACCCGTACCTGCATTCTTTCTGACCGGTTCCAGCATTTTTGCATCACAAGTGAATGATTATGCTTAGTAACTTGTGACCCGTACCTGCATTCCTTCTGACCAGTGCCAGCCTTCCTATTTCCAACCTAAAACAAAAGCCACCTTCCTAGGTGGCTTTTGTCATCTCCTACAACTTCTTCACAATCGTCTCGAGCAACATCGTCGTCTCCTCATTGGACCTTTTCCCGCTACACTCTTTCAGCGACAACAAGAGGTATTCCTTCACACACGCATCAAGTGCCCCCTTCGCCGCCAAAAACTGCGGTACCGCACTACTACATGTCGGCTGGCAAGTCTCGAGGTCGGTACGAATCTTTTGCAATTGTCCTTCCACCCGCTTGAGTCGGTTGACGATTGGTTTCATATGTGGAGGAGTATACCCCTCTGGGGTATACTCGTCAACACGCGTATGGTACACTATTGGCCTAATTAAATTGATTGTTTTTGTATGTTCGATCTCGTCATTATCGGTGGCGGACCAGCTGGTGTATCAGCTGGAGTCTACGCCGCTCGCAAGCGCCTCACGACCTGCTTCATCACCAAGGATTGGGGTGGTCAGAGTATCGTCTCAACTGATATCCAAAACTGGATTGGTACCCCATCCATTAGTGGTGACAAGCTTGCTTCCGACCTCAAGGCGCATCTCATGTCCTACGCTGGTGAGTACGTGACCGTAAAGAACAATCTCGTTACCCTTCTCACTCGTGGCGATGGTAGTCATACCGTAACCCTCGATTCAGGTGAGACGATCGAGGCGAAGGCCGTCCTCATCGCCTCTGGTTCCGCTCGTCGTCGTCTCGATATCCCGGGGGCAGACACCTATGAACACAAAGGACTCACCTACTGTGCCTCATGTGACGGTCCGCTCTTTGCCGGACAAGATGTCGTGGTGATTGGTGGTGGCAACGCCGGCTTTGAAACCGCGGCCCAGCTCCTCGCGTACACCAAAAGCGTCACCCTCCTCTCTCGCAGTGAGTTTAAGGCCGACGCCATCACAGTCGAGAAGGTAGTCGCTCACCCGAACATGACCGCCATCGCCCATGCTGAACCAACCGTGGTCTTGGGTGAACAATTCGTCACCGGCCTCACGTACAAAACTGCCGAAGGCGAAGAAAAAACCATCTCGGTTGGCGGTATCTTTGTCGAAGCTGGTATGCTCCCGAACACCACCTATGCCAAAGATGCTGTCACCCTGGATGCCTTTGGTCGGGTCGAAATTGACCCATGGACACAGCAGACGACCACTCCTGGTATCTGGGCCGCTGGTGATTGTACGAATGTGAAGTACCACCAGAACAACATCGCGGCCGGAGACGCTGTCCGAGCGCTTGAAGATATTTATGTCACGCTCAAGGCTCGATAGTCCCGCCTCATTTATAAAACAAAAGCCACGTAATGTGGCTTTTGTTTTAGGTCGTGTAGTTCTGAAATGTCGCAGGTGTCACCGCTCGCGGGAAGTATTCCTGATATTGAGGATGAAGGGCGAGCCACCGACTAATATCTGTCCACCGTAGCCCATGAAAACCAAATGAGTCCACGTACTGGTAGTACTCGGGCGACCGTCCTTCAAAAGAGAATGCTTCTGCTACTGGTACGGGTGCAAACCGCATCCCCACTGCTTCGAGCTTCGCACGCTCGGTATAACACTGCGCCCAGTCTTCTGGCTCGGTGAGGATGAAGTCTCCGGCTGCTGCAAGCGATGCAGTGAGTTCAAGGAGTCGTCGACTCCGGAGCGAAAATCCGCCGTTCCCTACGACCAAGTCACCAATTGATGAAACTGGTACCCCGTGTCGTTCAACCGTCCACTGTCCAATCTCAATCGGCGCACCGATGTAGTCGTACAAGAGCCACTCATCCTTCCAGGCGGCGGGATTAAGTACAAACCCGTCGTACTGAAAAATAAGTGCATGAGACGTATCAACATATTTATAGAGTTCAGTGAGACAGAATTTTGAGTACGCTTCAATTGAAGTGACAGGCGGTATCGCAATAACCCGCGGGTCAGTACTTGGCAAAGACGAGAGGAGCTTTACCGCACCAAAGCTGATACCCGTAGTTGAAATATCAGCGGCCCGTAGTGCCCGCTCAATATCCACCCCATCAATCCCAATCAGCGTCACGTTCGGCAAAGCAATCATGGGGGAAATTATATCATGATAATGACACGCAAAATGCGCCCCAGCCGGGCGCATTTCGCTTTGTACAACGTAGAGTTTGGTCGGCATGCTCCGATCCCTCAGAGGGGATCATAGTATGGAGAATCACCACCATGTCGACCTGTATATATGGTCTCACACCACCACAATAGGTCAATACACAGCGGCTATCGTCATACGGAGCTTATTTTGCAACATTCTGTGTATAACCCGTGGATAAGCCCGTGGGGAACTTCGGTATAACTCTGTACAAAAACCCCTGCGTAAGTGGGTGTATTACCCCAGTTTCTCCTCTTTCATAAAAAGGAGTCGTAGACCGTTCGCTACCACGAGAAGTGTCCCGCCCTCGTGACCAATGACACCAAGCGGCAACGGGAAGGTCGTGAAGATAGTCGCTACTACCATGATCGCCATAATACCGCAGGCAAAGTAGAGATTCTGCCGGATAATGCGGTTAGCTCGGCGTGAGAGGGTGTATGTGTACACGAGCTTCCGGAGGTCACTTGAGAGGAGCGCGACATCAGCCGCCTCAAGGGCCGCATCAGTCCCCGCCACCCCCATCGCAATCCCGACCCGGGCGGTGGCGAGTGCTGCTGCGTCATTCACACCATCACCCACAAAGGCGACCGGACCAGTCTTCGTAAGTGCTTCAATCTGCTTCACCTTGTCTTCTGGCAAGAGATTGCCAAAGACACTAGACTCCTTAAGTCCCAGTCCCTCGCCCACCGCCAGCGCCACGCGCTTGGTGTCGCCCGTGAGCATCACGACCTGCTTTACCCCAGCGGCGTAGAGCGACTTAATCATGCCAGCCGACTCCCGTCGTACCACATCTGAGAGCGCGACGACTCCGAGGATAGTCTGTCCCTGCCCTACAATCACCGGTGTCTCACCACGAACCTCAAGCGATTCAAGGAGTGTTTCTACTTCACTGGTGATACTCGCTTGCTCACTCGTGAGGAGAGTACGATTACCCGCCCAGTAGCGGACGCCACCCATGGTAGCAACCACCCCCTGTCCAGGAATCGCCGACGCATCATATGCCTCGAGTCGGCGCACCCCGCGCTCCGCGAGATACTCGGTAATACTGCGAGCGAGCGGATGATCTGATTCCGCTTCAAGGGTTGCTACAATCGAGAAGAATTCCGTTTCCTCACCATCAAGGACCGTCACATGAGACACTGCCATCTTTCCTTCAGTGAGTGTTCCCGTCTTATCAAAGGCAATGGTGGACACATTACCAAAATCCTCAAGCGCAGCGCCACCTTTAAAGAGCACGCCATGCCGCGCCGCTGCAGCAATCGCCGAGAGCACTGCCGCCGGCACACTAATCACAATTGCACATGGACTTGCCACCACGAGGAGTGTCGCCGCCTTATAGAGCGCGTCAGCCGTCTCCATACCAATAAGCAAAAAAATACCCAAGGCCGCGATACTTCCGAACAACACCACAAAGGTATACCGCTGCCCAAACCAGTCACTAAAGCGTTCACTCGGTGATTTCTTATCTTCGGCTTCCATCACCAGCTGGATCATGCGAGACAGTGTCGAGCGAGCGGCTGGTGCCGTGACGAGAATAGTCAGAACAGCATTTTGATTCACCGACCCCGCAAAGACCTTGTCCCCGGGCGCCTTATCAACGGGGACGGACTCACCGGTGATTGGCGCCTGATTGACTGCTCCCACCCCCTTTTCTACCGCGCCGTCAATCGGGATACGTTCACCCGGTCGGACAATTACTCGGTCACTAATCGCAAGCAGTTCTACCGCTACACGCTCGGTGGTCTGTCCATCGGCCTTGAGACGATTTGCCTCATCAGGCCGCATGTCCATCAGCGCCGCGACCGACCGCTTTGTGTTACCCATCGCATAGTGTTCGAGCGTCCCCGCGAGACTAAAGAGGAAGAGGAGAATCGCACCATCACGCACCTCACCCACTCCCGCGGCTGCAAGGGCTGCGAGGACCATGAGGAGGTCGATGTTAAGATCCTTCTGTAGCAGCGACTGTATCGCTTCCTTCGCTGCCGGTGCACCTCCCGCGAGATACGCGAGCGCATAGAGTCCGTAGACGACCCACAGTGACTCGCCCATGAGACTCGCGATGACAGCTCCGATCAGTCCAACCGCTGTCAGTGCGGTCAGGACTATCTGTGCTCGTAATTCCTTTCGCTCAGCGGCTATCTCTTCCAATATAGTGCTTTTCATTTTATCCATAGTGAGGTGATTATAACAAAGAAAATCACCTTATGCGGAAGCGGAGGGATTTGAACCCTCGATGGAGTTGCCCCCATGCTTGATTTCGAGTCAAGTGCCTTCAACCACTCAGCCACGCTTCCAAGCGACCGAAAGTATACCACTGTCAAAATATTTAGCGCTAGCATTTTTACCGTTTTTTGCTATGATAACGCCACCATTTTATATGGCCCTATCGTCTAGCGGCTATGGAATGAAAAGCGGATGGCTTTTCATCCGGTCGCGAAGACATGAGCGAATCGTCGATGTTTACGAGACGATAGGGACAGGATTCTCATTCCTGTAACCAACATTGAGAAAACTGCCATTTCAAAAATGGCCCTATCGTCTAGCGGCTAGGACACAGGATTCTCATTCCTGTAACCGGGGTTCGATTCCCCGTAGGGTCACCAAAGAAGAAGAATCAGCCAAGTAGTGTTGATATATGCTGAAAACAGGAGATAATTTTGCGGTTCCAAATTTCTCTCCAGTGAATTCTAGATTTTCAATAAAAATATAATTTTGGAAACGGAGGCGTTTTTCGTGGTCGTTTTCGTATTCGAGCCATGTTTGATCAGCGTGACGGATTTTAGCAAAGCAGTATTCGAGAGCTCCTTCCATATCAACCTGCCCACCTTCGACAGCGCTGAGTGACGATTCTTTTTCTTCAATTAAGGAGGAAATCGCATTTCGTTGGCGCACGAACTCTTCACTCGAGTATGTACCCTCTTCGAGCAACTGGTAGATTCGTGATTTCTTTTGTTCGAGCTTTTCGATTTCCTGCCGAACCTCTTTATTCCGGTCGAGCGCCTTACCGGTATTACTCTTCCAAATATCAAGCACCACTTCCTTGAACGCCTGTTCGTATTCAAAACTCGGACTGATTTCCTTGAGATACGAGACAAACTTTTCTTCGAGTTCACGCTTCGCTACTGACCGAGCATTGATACAGTCTTGGCGATGGTGGTGATAATACGGGTACGTTTTGCCAGCCCGACCACGTGACCGACTTCCCGTAATTGGTTGCTTACAGTGCGAACAGATAACGAGCTTACGCAGTGGAAACTCGGGATTCTTCGCAACCATACTAAATGGCTTATGCTTACGCCCAGACTTCTGACACTGATTAAATAGCTGTTCGGAAATGATTGGTTCAAAGGCTCCCTTATGATCAAAGTCCCAAACTTGTATCTGTCCGTAGTAGAGTGGATTCTTGAGCATCTTCTCAAGTAATTGGGGATTTGCTGGAGTACCCTTTTCAGTACGGAAACCACGCTTATTCAAAAGAGCAGATACGGACTGGTAGGTATGAGTACCTTTAGCGTACTCTTCAAATGCCATATGCACGTAACGGGCAAAAACTGGATCAGGAACGAGGTTACCTCCCTTTTCTAGACGTTTGTACCCAATCGGAGCCTGCCATACCCAAATACCTTGTTTGAGGCGTTCTCGCATACCATTGGTACTTCGTTCGGTACGGACGTTATTATCAAATTCAGCAAAGGTAGAGAGTATACCCTCCATCATCTTACCCATCGGAGTATCGTCGATTGGTTCGGTAACCGAGCGGAGTTCAGTACCATACTTTTTGAGTGTGGCTCGCACACCAATATGATCTTCCTGCTTACGAGCAAAACGATCGAGCTTATAGACTATGAAAACTTGTACTTTGTTTTTCTTTTGTGAGCAGAATGAAATGGCTTTGATGAATTCGGTACGATCAGCAGTTTTGGCAGATTCACCACGATCGACAAATACTTCGAGAACATTTATACCCTCTCGTTTGGCATATTCCCGACACATCCGTTCTTGAGATTCGAGACTGGTACCATCTACCTGTTCAAGTGACGATACACGGCAATAAATTATTCCTGATTTTTTATCCATGGTAATTTTTCTGCCTTTTTGATTACACCTAATGCGAATATTGAAAACAAATTAAATAAGTAAAATGTTAGAGAAAACAACATTGAAGATTTGTTATAGCCTGAATCTAAAGTAAACATTATTGTTATAAATGCATAAACCCCAGTGGAAGCAATCAATAAATTTGTAGTAGAAAAATTGAGATTTTTAAAAATTGTTCTTAAGACAACGGCAATCCCGCCAAAAAATATATAAAAAATGATAATGCCTTGCGCCATTGTTAATCCAAGAACATCGGTTCTAAATATGGTTTCTGAAAGAAAACTCAAAACATTTGCATAAATACCAGTCTTATTGAATGTTTCCAAAACAATAATCAACGGAAATAGGGTCGTGAAAACAAGAATTGGATCAACAACTGTGATTCTTAATATTTTTGCAATGAGTCTTTCCATACAGTAAATAATACACCTCTATTCACTTACGTCTATTTCCACAGAACCCACGGGGATTTTGGAACCAGTATCTTGCTCCCATGTTTCATAGAATAATTGCCCTAATCCGTAAAGATATTCCCGTATAACAGCCACCTCTTCATCAGAAGCGTTTGCTAGTTTTGGTTCTAGTTCACGGATGCGGTTAAGGCTGATCATGGTTAAGTTTAAAGAGACGATACCGCCCTTCACCGAGCCATTTGGTCTGATAGGTACGGTCGAGAATGGGTTCTTCAGTGACACCGTATTCTTCAAGAACTATCGGGATGGAGAACGGTCCAGCTTGAACAAGTGGTCGCTCTATGTTGCGGGATGCTACATAGCATTTCTGGTTTTTGAGACGAGGGTCGATAAAGGCTTTCGCCATGTACTTCGAGAGATAGAAGGACAATTTCTCGTTTCCATCGGTTTCCTTTAGATAAACAAAACCGTGCCCCCAGAGCTGTGCAAGGGTACGAGTTTCTCGTTCACGTAGAAAAACTTCCTCGGGTAACCCCCAGAAGAGAGCGTGAAAATGTACTGCTCCACGTTTTTGAAACTCGGGGACCAAGATGTATTTGAAGTTCTTGCCGAATGCACGACGGAGAGATTGGATAAAAGCCGTGAGATGTTTATACGCTCCAGCAAGATCGGTGAAATTGTCTCGGTAGGTAAGTGTAACCAGTAAAGGACGTGAAGATCCTCCAAGGTTAGATGCGACAATTCTTCTAAAAGCCAGACTAGCGCGTCTCGCGTTATCGGATCGCTTCCCCAAGGCTTCTTTTGGAATCTCTTTGGCGGGTAGTGAATCTTCTCCGCTAAGTTGAATATCCTCATCGATAAAATCATCTTTGCTTGTGGTTCGACTTCGACCCACCAATCGGACGACGTCTTTTTCGTATTCATAGACTTCAAGGTTATTACCGTAACTAATAATTTTGTTGTATCCCATAAGTTATTAAGTGAGTGAGAAAGCAAGTCTCACTCTTGGTCCCCGCTCGCCCGCACCTAGCGGTTTGCTGACGAGCGGGACAACCAAGGAGTTAAAAACAAATTGCCTCCTACACGGGAGACAATACGGCTATATGGAATTCAATGGTATGGAATGAAGTTGGAATTAATCTGGATCAGGTATATTACTTTTATAATACAAGGCGATATCCTTCTCCACGGACTGATTGAAATGGATCTGGTTTACTCTTTTTTGTTTCAGGGAGAACGCCAAGCTTGTATTTGATATTTCGAATGATTGTATGTAGCTTTGATTTTTGTGTCTTTGTAGCTTTTTCAACACTCGGTAAAAATGACCGAATCAACTCATCATGCGTAGCTTTGTAGTCTTTGACAGAAAGCAGAGTTTTGAGGACTTTAAACTCTTGTCCTGAGGTTGGGAAATTTCCCTCGGTACCGAAATAGACAAAATCTCCAGTATGTAAATTCAGGAATGGAGAAAGTTCTTTAGTTTTAGGAACTGTTACTAAATCGAGCTTCTCTACTTCGACCAAAAACATCATGTGAAATTGGTTTAATTCTTGCTGGTAGCTATCACGGTGATTTTTATACCAACCTTCATAAGTAGAGATAACATCTTTCTTTTTATCACGAAGAGTTCGGTAATCGGACTTTAATTGTTGCAGAACATAATCAAGGCCTCGCACCAGTAAAGCACCACAAAAGTCACTGCAGGTATCGGGCGTGTCACACTCATGAAAATGTTTGATTGGTTCATATACACGAACTTCAAGACCTACTGCATTAGCATACAGATCAAACTTTTCGAGCCGTGTTACTTCAGATGGCTGATTAGTTATCGCTGGAGGTTCCCCTACTCTACCGGCATCTAAGTACGCCTTCCGTTGATCTATATAATCGCCCCATATTTCACCGAATTGTTTGTGATAGTTTCGTCGTGCATTTTGGTATATCTGCTCTAGTTCAGGGTGTGTGAAGATATAGTCAAAATAGCGATATACATTCATATAAAAATCCTGCTCAGTTTTGCTAGCTACGACAATATCAAAATGTTTGTTCAGACCTTGAACTAAATCCATAGTACTTGAAAAGTACCATGTTTAGGAGTATTGTCTATAGCATATGAATAATGCTAATAAGAAAGATGGATCTGGAGATGGCAAACCTAAATCTTTTAAGGCTATTCGCCCCACGATACTTCCCATCAAACCTCCCAAAGGCTAAGATTTCAGTAAAA
>CAYSNO010000003.1:0-37197 GCA_964432455.1 uncultured Candidatus Saccharibacteria bacterium | reverse complement strand
AAGAACGCGGTGGACCACCCACACGGAGGTGGTGAAGGACGCAGTCCACGTGGTCACCGTCGTGCGCGCACGAAGCAAGGTCGTCCAGTGGGCAAGGGTCAAAAGACTCGCTCACCAAAGAAGTTCAGTAACAAGTTTATTGTCACTCGCCGCAAGCCAGGTCGCTTGATGCGCGGACAGTCATAAGATTGTTGCTCAGTTGCAGAAATTGCAACACAAAACCGCCCAACATATGGGCGGTTTTGTGTTGTCTCTGGGGTATCTGGTATACTAGTGGCATTATGGCATTCGAATTCAGTAAAAAACTCTTTAGTAGAACACCAGCTGCGCAAGTTGAGCAGAGTGAACAGGGAATTGATGTAATAAAAAAATTAGAGTCGTATCAACAAGACGCTCTGCACAACATCAAAGTTAAACATAAAGATGGATTAGCATTTTCTGAGTCAGATAATTCCGAATTTGGTGTTATCCGACTAGAGTTGGCTGAAAAGGTGGGGCAAGATATTGCTGAGACAGCAATTAAAGAGTATATGAAAGCAGATCTACCAAGTCGAGTCGATAATCTAAAAGGTTTGCTTGAGCGTCAGCCAGTGCTGCGCACTAAACTCTTTGAAAGTTTGGCACAAGCAATGAATCCAGTAAATTCTGATGCTGTCGCTGCCTTGGAGGAAGTTAAAGCTTTTATAAAAGTTGCAAACGCGAGGCACTTTTCCGATCAGGATATTAATCAACTTTGTGATGTGATAATTGCGAGTGCAGAGTTCGAGGCTTACCAAAAGGCCAAAGAAGAGGCTATCATTGCCTCAGTTAAGGATGGCAGTGCTAGTGGTACAAAAAATGAAATTTTCAAGAGTCCCTATGCTGGAGATGCGCCTAGACATATCGCATCACAGGACTCAATTCATCCTGCAGATGATACGGAGATTGACTGGAAAACACACACTGAAGAATTTCAACCAGAAAAACCACCACGAGAAACGCTCTAGCCACTATTTATTCGCGGTATCGCTCGCCCCAAGCAAATTGCTTGAGGGCTTTGGCGTTTTTAAGGGTGGCCACCAGCTTTGGTCCAGCTGCAGCATCAGCGAGGTGTACCGAGATTTTTTGTACTCCGGTACCGGAGACAATAAAGTGAATACCAGCCGAGGTGTAGACCGCCGTGATGTGGCGCTTACCAGAGCGCTTGGCATCGATGACACCAGGGGCAATCATTTTGATACCTGATTGTTTTTTGAGTTCACGAACGAGCAGTTCGGCCGTCTCGGTCAGGGTGGTGTGTTCGCTACCGCGGGGTCTAGGCATAGGTGAGGAGGTTATAAAACTCGAATCCAAAACGCAAGGTAGCAAAAGCAAGAAGTACGTAAACTAAAAAACGCAGCTTACTCTCACGGTAGCGGGTGGTGAGCCAAATCAGGAGGCAAAGAATGAGTAAAGCATCAAAACACCCCACATACTGTCCATAAGACGCTCGGTCCCAGTAGGAGATAGGACTGATAAACCGCCAATCCGTCAGCGGCCAAAAGTGAGCGTAGGCATCAGCCGTATGAACACAAAAATCCACTACGATGTGAAAAACGGCTGAAATAGCCACCCATTGTGCTACAAGCCACCGCTTGTACTTGGCCACCAGGTAGATACCTGGCCAAAATAGCAGAGAATGACTGAGGGTAAACGCGACGGACCAGCCAGAATTAAAGTACATATCGTCCCAGAGTCGTTCGTGCCCGTAGCCGAGCAGTACCCCGCAGACCAAAAAGAAGACATAGACTGGAATATCTGGTAGCAGTGCCCCGACCACAAAGGCGGCTGTACGGTGTTTTGCCGGCCCATCGAGCGTTGTTTTTTCGGTTCGTTTGGCAAGCGCCCAGCTATAAATGAGGTGCGACGGGGTGATCATGGAGGTAAGTATAGCAAATAACGGAAAATGTTGACTTTTCCCTTTATTTCACGTAGTATTGGCCACGTTCCAACCTCGGGTAACAGCACGTTCTGTTACCAAGGAAGTGTCAAAAACAAAGGGATGAAAGATGTTGGGAATCCCTGTTAAGGCCGGCCGTTACCTGTCTTTACGAGGGATTCTCAATGAACCGCCACTGTGCGGATTTTCTCGTATAACAACCATATTTGGAGCATTGCTTTGTTGCTCACAAAAATTACTTTCACCGTACAAATTAGTACGACTCAAGAAATTTTTTGTTCGCGTCGCGCACTGCTAACAAATCTGCTTGTTATATACGATAAAATCTGCTGCACGCGGGTTACCAAATATATAAACATATGTCACGATCACTCTATAAAGGACCATACATAGACGAAAAGCTCCTCAAAAAGATCGCCGGAAAAAAGCCCGGAGAGAGTGCTGTGATCAAAACCTGGGCTCGCCGCTCGACAATCTCTCCAGAAATGGTCGGATTCACTTTCGGTGTTCACAATGGTAAAGATCACGTCGAAGTACTTGTTGCAGAAGAAATGGTGGGTCATCGTCTTGGTGAATTCTCACCAACGAAGAAGTTCCATCGTCACGGAGGTAAGATGCAGAAGGAACTTGAACAGAAGAAGAAGGAAGCCGAAATCGCAGCAGCCAAGGCCGCTAAATCAGCAGGACCTGCTACTAAGAAGAAATAAACTGTATGAAAGCAACTCTCAAAAACTATCGCCAATCACCTCGCAAGGTTCGCCTCGTGGCTGATGTGATTCGTGGTAAGAAGGTTGGTGTCGCGCAACACGCACTCCAATTCGTTGAAAAGCGTGCCGCCGTACAGTTCGGTAAGCTCCTCGCTTCAGCTGTCGCAAACGCCAAGCAGGCGGGCGCCAATCCTGA
The DNA here is from genome assembly GCA_964432455.1 of uncultured Candidatus Saccharibacteria bacterium. Lineage (GTDB taxonomy): Bacteria > Patescibacteriota > Minisyncoccia > Phycocordibacterales > UBA918 > OLB19. Next base: position 34,376 of record CAYSNO010000003.1, on the reverse strand, counting down.
TCATCTTATCGTGAAGTTTGTGTCTGTTGATAAGGCACCAACTCTAAAGCGCTTTATGCCACGTGCTCGTGGTTCGGCTTCTCGCATCAACAAGCGAGCCAGTCACATTACTATTGAGCTCGGTACCAAATAATCTATGACACACGTAGCACATCCATACGTACAGCGTGTCGGTATCATCCGCGACTGGAAGAGTCGTTGGTTCACTACCGATCCAAAGCAGTACCGTGAGTACATTCGCGTCGACGCCGCGATTCGTAAGTTCCTCGAAAAGCGTCTTAAGGGTATGTCCGTTGATACGGTTGAAATTGAGCGCAACCAGAAGATGGTTCGTATCATTATCAAAACCGCTCGTCCAGGTCTCGTGATCGGTCGTAGTGGTGAAGGTGCGGTCAAGCTCAAGCAAGAGATTGATATGCTCTTCCGTAAGGCGGGTCTTATCAGTAAGCCAGAAATCAAGCTCGACATTGAAGAAATTCGTACGCCAGAAAGTAGTGCGAACATTGTCGGTCAGATGATTGCCGAAGGCCTTGAAAAGCGTATGACCTTCCGTCGCGTCATGAAGCAGACCATCGAAAAAGTGATGGCCAGTCGTGATGTACAGGGAGTTCGTATCAAGCTTTCAGGTCGCCTCGGTGGTGCTGATATGGCTCGTATTGAAGAATTGAAGAAGGGTCGAATTCCACTCCAGACACTCCGTGCCGATATTGACTTCGCTCGCGTTACTGCGCGCTTGCCATACGGTGCTATTGGTATTAAGGTCTGGATTTATAAGGGTGATATCTTTGGTGATCGCAAGGCAGGTCAGGAGGCAACTCCAGCTCGCGGCGAGACCAGAGAAAGCGCTCCCCGAGCGCCACGTAACCGCTAAACAGGTATGTTGTTTCCAAAAAAAGTAGCACACCGCAAGTGGCAAACTGGCCGCAAGAGTGAAGAGAAGCGCAATCGTCCGGCTACCCGCGGGACCACAGTCGCCTTTGGTGAATTTGGTCTCCAGGCTACCACTGCTTCTCGTGTTCGTTCAAACCAGATTGAAGCCGCTCGTCGAGTAATTTCTCGTACGCTTGGTAAGACTGGTCAGGTATACATCCGTATTTTCCCAGACCGTCCAATTACGAAGAAGGCTGCCGAAGTACCGATGGGTAAAGGTAAGGGTGATCTCGACCACTACGTCTTTGAGGTAGAACCAGGTCGCATCATCTTCGAAGTGAAGGGCGCAACGAGTGAAGAACTCGCTCGTAAGGCACTTCGCAAATCAGTCAACAAGCTCCCATTAAAAGCCAAGGTAGTCTCAAAGGCAGACACTATCGCTAAGTAACCAGCATTGCATATGAAATACGAAGATATTGCAAAGAAGAGTGTGAGTGAGCTCGAAGAGCTCGTGACCACCTCTCGCGGTGAACTCCAGAGTGAACGCTTCAAAGACCGCTTTACCCGCAAGGCATCAGTTATTAGAAAGGCAAAGCTCACGATTGCACGTACCCTCACCGAACTCAACACTCGTGCACGTCAGGCCGACACCAAGTAATAGGATATGACAACAGATTCAACTACACAGAACGGTCGTGTCCTCAAAGGGACTGTCGTTTCTACGAAGATGAAGGATACTATTACGGTCGCTGTCGAGCGGTACGTGATGCATCCAAAGTACAAGAAGTTCATGCGTCGTACCAAGAAGTTCTTGGTACATGATGCAGGCAATACGGCGAAAGAAGGTGCGATTGTAGAAATCCGCGAAACTCGCCCAATGTCAAAGCGCAAGCACTTCACCCTTTTAACCAAGTAATGAATTCACTATGATTCAGCCACAGACAATTGTTCGGATTACGGACAACTCGGGTGCCAAGGTCGGACGTGTGTTCAAGATTCTTGGTGGCTCGAAGAAGCGTTACGCTGAGCTCGGTGAAATGGTCGTACTTTCAGTACAGACTGCCGAACCACGCAAAGCAGTAAAGAAGAAGGATGTTGTGTACGGAGTAGTGGTGCGCCAGGTCAAGCCCTACCGTCGCAAGGATGGCTCATACGTGAGCTTTGACGACAACGCCGTCGTGCTTGTCGACAAGGTGAAGAAAGAACCAAAAGCGAACCGCGTTTTTGGTCCAATCCCACGCGAATTGGCCGAAGCTGGTTATCAGAAAATCGTCTCATTGGCCCCGGAGGTCGTGTAGTCGCCTAACTATTTCATCATATGAAACTCAAGAAAGGAGACACCGTAAAGGTGATTGCCGGAAAAGATAAAGGCAAGACCGGTACCATCCTCATGACCTTGAAGGACATGAACCAGGTGGTTATCGAAGGGGTGAACGTTGCCACCAAGCACCAGAAGAGTAAGCAGGTGCGTTCACAGGGACAGATTATCGAGAAGAGTATGCCAATTGACGCATCAAATGTTGCCCTCATGGAGGGAGACAAGACTGTGCGCATCGGCTACATCTTCGAGGGCGAAGGCGACAAGAAGAAGAAAGTGCGTGTCGCCCGACCAAGCGGTAAGAAAATCTAATGCATATGGAAACTACCAAACAGAAGCTCGCCTCAACATTTGAAGCCATGAAGGGTACCTTCGGGTACACGAATGTGATGCAGACACCAAAGCTCGAAAAGATCGTGGTGTCAGTGGGAACTGGCCGTGTGCAGGACAAACACCGCGAAGCGATGATTGTGGATCGCCTCTCGCTCATCACTGGGCAAAAGCCATCACCACGTCCTGCCAAGCAGTCGATTGCCGCCTTTAAGCTCCGTGAAGGAGAAATCATTGGGCACCAGGTAACTATCCGTGGCGCTCGCATGATTCACTTCATTGACAAGCTCATCCATATTGCTATTCCGCAGACTCGCGACTTCCGTGGTCTTAAGGCTACTGCAATTGATGAGATGGGGAATATCACCATTGGTATCAAAGACAGTACTATCTTCCCAGAATGTGCTGATGATGAACTCAAGGATTCCTTCTCATTTGCGGTCACTATTGTGACTACCGCAAAGACCAAAGAAGAAGCAGAAGCATTTTTGCGACACATCGGCTTGCCGCTTCAAAAAGAAACGAACTAGTTTCTTTTTAGGACGAGATTAGTATCTCGTCCGGAAGCGGTAAGAGCCGGAGACATGTTTTTGCTCTAACCAAGAGCAAAAACGGTCGAGGCCGGGTCGGCATTTCTAAGTAGAATTAAACGTAGTGAAAATTATACTTAGAAAATGGTGACTACCTTTGCAAAAAGCTGAGTAATACTCAAAAACAGAGCAAAAACAAAGCCCCCATTTGGGGGGCTTTGTTTTTGCTAAAACCTTGCTATTTCTTATTTTTCTGATACTATTGCGACCAGCTGCGAAGTCTATGAACTCACTGTATTTCTAGGCTTGGCGGTGTGTGAGAGGGGTAGAGAACCGGTTTCCGGTACTCGTTATGACCTTTTTGGCACATTTATTAGGAGGCACGTCACCATTTTCTCGGTGATACGGCCTCGTACAGATAACACAATAAAAAGTGGCTCGAACATCAGTCATAGTACGCTCACAGCGTACTCCGAAGTATGCTTCACGCGTCGTACGACGCTGCAAGCTCTGTGGCCGCAAGCACGGATATATGCGAGATTTCGACATTTGTCGTATCTGCTTCCGTGAATTGGCTCACGAAGGACATATACCAGGTATAAAGAAATCATCATGGTAGGAGATACAATTGGCGATTTCATCATCCGTCTCAAGAATGCGGGCGTAGTTGGTCACAAGACCGTCTCAGTGCCGTACTCAAAGCTCCGTCATGCCGTGGCAGACAAGCTCGTTGAGGCAGGATACGTTGAAGCAGCAACAGCCAAAGGAAAAGTTGCACAGAAGACACTTGAAGTAACGCTCAAGTACGAAGATGGGGCACACCGTATTAATGGCGTTAAGCGCGTCAGTAAGCCAGGTCGTCGTCTCTACACCAAGGTCGAATCTATCCATCAAGTAAAGTTCGGAAAGGGGCATCTCATCCTCTCGACTCCAGCTGGTATCCTCACAAACGTTGAGGCCAAGGCGAAGAATGTCGGTGGTGAGCAGCTTTTCCTCATTTGGTAATATGAGTCGTTTAGGAAAATTGCCAGTGGCTATCCCAGCTGGCGTCGAGGTAACACTCGCAGACGGTCACTTGACCGTGAAGGGACCAAAGGGAACACTTGTTCGACCGATGCGCGATGATGTCACTATCACCATTGATGGCGACACGATCACGCTTGCACCAGGTACTACCGTTCTTGCGAAAGCATTGTGGGGTACCTATGCAGCACACCTCCGGAACATGATTGTTGGCGTAACTACTGGTTTCACCAAGATTCTTGATATTGAAGGAGTGGGGTACCGTGCTGAAGTGAAGGGTACTGATCTTTCGCTTAGTATGGGGTACTCACACCCAGTACTCCTCGCTATTCCAGCTGGCATCACTGCCACCGTGGAGAAGAGTGCAATTACGCTCGTAAGTCACGACAAAGACCTTCTTGGTCAGTTTGCCGCAAACGTGCGTAAGGTACGAAAGCCAGAACCATACAAGGGTAAGGGTATTCGCTACCGAGGTGAATTTATTATCCGCAAGCAAGGTAAGAAGGCTGTGTAAGCCCACACGTATGGAAAAAACTCAATACAAACATGCGAAGCGTGCGGTCCGACACAATCGTATCCGCGCTAAAGTTACCGGTACTACGGAACGTCCACGTCTCGCGATTTATAAGAGTAATCGCTTTGTGTACGCCCAGCTTATCGATGACCAGAAGGGTGTTACCTTGGCCGCGGCTGATTCACGTCAGACCAAAGGCACGATGACCGAAGGAGCGGTTGCTGTAGGCGCTACTATCGCCAAGGCAGCAGTCGCCAAAGGTGTAACCGCTGTGGTTTTTGACCGCGGTGGCTTCAAGTACCAGGGACTCATTGCTGCGCTCGCTGATAGTGCTCGTGCCAATGGTCTCACCTTCTAAGGATTTATCTCAACTAATGAATTAATTATGTCAGAGCAGGAAGCTACAACTGCGGTGGAAAACACCCCAGACATCGCGGCACCAGAAGTGCCAGCGACCGATGCACCCGCTAGTGACGCCGTACCAGCTGATGGTCGCCGTCCTCGCCGTGGTGGAAATGACCGAGGAGGTAACCGTGACAACAATCGTCGTCCACGTCGCAGTGGGTCAGCTCGTCCAGAGCGAACTCGTCCAGAGTTTGATCAGAAGATTATCAGTATCCGCCGCGTTACTCGTGTTATGGCTGGTGGTCGTCGTTTCAGTTTCTCTGTAGCGATGGTCGTCGGTGACAAGAAGGGTAAGGTAGGTGTTGGTATTGGTAAGGCCGGTGACACCCAGCTCGCTATTGATAAGGCAGTCCGTGATGCCAAGAAGCACATGATTGTCGTACCAATGAACAAGGATAGTCACCTTCCACACGATGTGCATACCAAGTATGCCTCAAGTGAAGTAATGATTATGCCGGCTCCAGGCCGAGGACTCGTGGCTGGTTCTTCAGTCCGTACCGTTCTCGAAATGGCTGGAGTAAAGGATGTTACTGCCAAGATTTTCTCACGTAGTAAGAACAAACTTAACAATGCACGCGCTGCAGTCGAGGCGCTCAAGCTCCTAAAAAACATCAAGTAATATGCAGCTTCATGAATTAAAGCCAGCTACCCAAAAGAAGGCCCAGAAGCGTATTGGTCGCGGTGGTAAGCGTGGTAAGACCTCAGGTCGCGGTGGGAAGGGACAGACTGCACGCGCTGGTAACAGTATGCGTCCAGAAATGCGTGACTTCATCAAGAAGTATCCAAAGCTCCGCGGTCACGGTGTGAACCGAGCCGCTACCGTAAACGCTGAACGCGTACGCCCAATGCCAGTTAATGTTGGTGCGCTTGAACTTGCCTTTAAGGCGGGGGATACCGTTACTCCAAAGACGCTCGTGGCAGCTCTCGTAGTTGAAACTATTCGCAAGAAGGCTCCGACCGTGAAGATCCTCGCTACTGGCGAACTCACGAAGGCGCTCACTATCGAAGGTTGTGAAGTGTCAGCCACTGCCAAGGCAAAAATCGAAAAAGCTGGCGGAAAGGTACTTTAATCGGTAGAATAGTGCTATATGCAAACATTTCTACACAAATTAAAAGTAGTCTTTACCGACAAGACCATTCGTAACCGTGTGCTCTTTGTCCTTGGGGCACTCGCTATCTTCCGTCTTTTGGCGGCAGTCCCAATTCCAGGAGTTGATCAGGCAGTGTTGCAGCAATTCTTTGCGAACAACCAGTTCCTTGGTCTCCTCAACATCTTCTCAGGTGGTGGACTTTCAAATCTTTCGATTGTGATGCTTGGTGTTGGTCCGTTTATTACGGCTTCTATCATCTTGCAGCTCATGACGGTGATGTCACCAAAGATGAAGAGTCTCTACACCGAAGAAGGCGAAGCCGGTCGGGCCAAGTTTACGCAGTATACGCGTATGCTGTCTCTTCCCCTGGCGATTCTTCAGGCTTTTGGTTTCCTCACCTTGCTTGAAAGTCAGGGAGTAATTAGTCACTTGACCTTCTTTGACTTCGCATTAAACGTCATCCTCGTAGTAGCTGGTGCTACCTTGCTCATGTGGCTTGGTGAACTGGTGACTGAGTATGGTATTGGTAACGGTGTGTCGATGATTATCTTTGCTGGTATTATGGCTGGACTTCCAACCACTATCAGTCAGTTAATCTACAACTACAACGCTGCCCAGCTACCGCTCTATATTGGGTTTGTTTTCCTCGCTATCGGTATTATCTACGCTGTAGTTGTGATGACTGAAGCCGAGCGGGTGGTGCCAATCACCAATGCCAAGCAGAGCCGCGGCAACATGATGTTGACCACTCGTGGTAACAACTCATACTTGCCACTGCGCCTTAACCAGGCTGGTGTGATTCCAATCATCTTCGCGCTCTCAATCCTCCTCTTCCCACAGATGGTCTTGAATATCCTCGGTGCGTTTAACTTACCATGGGTAGCGACTGCAAACGCAGCGATTGCGAGCTTCATGAACGATTATATCCTCTATGGAGCGGTCTACTTCGTGTTCGTATTCCTCTTTACCTTCTTCTACACCGCGGTGACCTTTGACCCTGAAGCGATTGCAAAGAACTTGCAGCGCAATGGTTCATTTATCCCGGGTATCCGCCCAGGAGATCACACTGCCGAGTACCTTGGTAACTTGATTACCCGACTTACTCTCGTTGGTGCGCTCTTCCTTGCGGTTGTAGCCGTACTGCCGATTGCCCTGCAGGTAGCAACCGGTATCGCAGCGCTCGCCATTGGTGGAACCGCGATTCTGATTGTGGTGAATGTAGTGCTTGATCTTATCCGTCGTCTTGACGCTCAGGTATCCCTCCGCGAATACTAAAAGAAAACGCTAGAATCACCGTATCTACGTTGTTGGACTTCAGAAAAAGAGCCTCGCAGTACAAACCAGTACAGCTTGGCTCTTTTTCTTTGTCCGCCTAGTATCTGCAGCAATTCTAACGTTTTCAACTTGGCGGCTGTTGTCATCAAAGGTTACGAACAACACAAAAGACCCCGTACTGGGTCTTTTGTGTTTTGGAATATGAGACCCCTCCAGACTTAGCAAGGAATTGGAAATTTTTTTGCCAGACGAGAAAGATGAGAAAATTTGGCTGAGGTGTACGTTGGTGTACATTGAAGACTAATTTTTGAAATCTGACAAAGTATGGCGGAAAATTAACATTCCTTTAATACTGGTTTTTGAAGGAGTAACCGGCTGGAATCGCACTTCGTTCCTGTTTCCAAACCTGGGCATCGAGCCATCGGCGGTAGGTGTCAAAGACCACGAGCGCTACCGTTTGTGGTGAGTGGCGGGAGGTGTCGATGATGAGGTCAAAGTGGGCGAGGTCGTACGGATCGACGTGGTAGAGTTCACGGAAGCGACTCCGTTCTTCTTCCATCCGGAAACGCACTTGTTTTGTCACCTCAGACAACGAACTAATACCTTCACCAGTCTGACTGCGGTTCGCGTTATTGACCGCATCTTTGTAGATACGGACGGTCGCCACTTCAATATCGAGATCGAGGTAGACTTTAAATGATTCGGGTATCCAATAGAAGCCGAGGCGTGAGTCAACCACAATATCCTTTTTGGTCCGCAGTGCGCGGAGGCGATCGTCGACCGCGTCATCTAGGGCGTGGTCGCTCTTGGCTCGTTCGTTGTATTCAGCGAGCGACATCCCCTTATCGGCGAGAATTTGGCGTACCATATCACCAGACGAGTGCCGAGTATACCCAAGGAGTTCAGCTACTATATCAGCCGTTGAAGACTTCCCGCTGCCTGGTTTGCCCGAAATTGTGATGATGTGTTGCCGTTTCATTGGGGCAGTATACCACGCTCAATCATGTCAGCTTTTTGGATAGATTTTTCTGCGAACAGACCTTTGAGGTTCGTGATTAATGTGTCTTTTTCCGTCTCGTTTAATTTTATAGAGTTCTCAATTGCTGTCTGTAATTCGACAAAATCTTGAGGCACAAATTCATTACGTAATAATCGTTGTACTTTTTGAATTGAACCAGGGATAATATCATCAATAAAGGCTGAAATTTCTGGTGAGAATATGTCAGAATTTCTAAAATATGAGCGATAAATCCCTTTTCGAACAGTATCGATACTTACATCTGTAACTGCTGAAATGAGCATAGCAAAAAAATCAATAGATTTTTGGTATGCTCCATAACTATCTTCGTGACGACTCTCATACAAAGCCTTCTCTATTTCAACTGTCCCATACATGGCTGAATCACCAGTTCTTTTTAAATATTCACGCAGGCATTCTCGAGTCAATAATTCAGTTATACCTTCGTTTGCTTCAGTGCCCTCCTCCATTTTACTGTCTATAGTTCTGTTATTGGAGTGGTCTACACTCATATAGCTAGTGACTACACCAGAGTGCAGAGTGTAATTTGTTCTTTCTGGATGTACAGTAGCTAGTATAGTATTACTACAGGCATGAAGTTCTTCATGGATAAGTGTGTACAGAGTTTGTACAGGATTGTCTGCCAGCCAAAAACTGTTCAATTCGATATAACTCTCACCGTTCATGTATCGCCCATACCCTGGGTTGTTTTTGTCGTCCAGCAAACGAATATCATTAAAAGGCACAAAACCGCTCAGGTGATTAGTATTTCTACCGGTTACACCAATGTATTCAGTGATGATTGATTGGAGAGTTTCTTCATTAATTGATTCAAGATACCTTCGCACCATGAGTTGTGCTGGTGTGGTTTCTTGACGCGGTCGACCCTCCATTGCTGCTGTAGGTTGATGTTGGGAGGGAGTTTCTCCTGAGTAGTCGTGCGGTCGGAATTTTTCACTCATTGTTCAATTTTACCACAATTGCGCAAATGGGATAAAATTGGTACCGTACTGTCATGCAATACGAGACCAAATATCAGAGCATCGTCTTAATGGGTAAAATCTGTTCAGGCAAGGGTACGCAGGCCCACTACATTTTAGAAAACTTTGGTGGCACGCTATACTCAAACGGTAATAAAGTGCGTGAGACCGCTGCACAACCAACCGTGTTTGGTCAAAAAATGAAAGAGATGTACGAGAGTGGTCGCCTTATCCCAGAATGGATTGCTTCATACTGGATGACCCATGCTTTGGTCTCACAATATGAAAAAGACCGAGTGATATTTGAAGCTGTCGCTAAAAAGCCAGACGAAGCAGAGTTATTTCATGAGATTCACGAATGGGTAAATCGTCCCTACATAGTCTTCAACCTCGATATTAGTGATGAACAAGTACATGAACGGAGTGAAAAGCGTGCTCGCGATATCGTCGACTCACCAAAGTCGGTTGATAAGCGACTCGAAGAGTATCGTACCTACACCGCCAAATCGATTGAGTTTTTTCGCTCACAAGGTACGCTGATTGATATAGACGGTACACAATCACCAGAGGTAGTCCGGGAGCACATTTTTAATGTGCTCAAGGGGTAATTTCTTGCCAATATCTAATTAGTCGCTACACTGTACCAGTATGGATATCAAAACAGTCATTTTTATTGGGCCGCAGGGTAGTGGTAAGGGGACGCAGATTGAGAAGTTAAAGGGGGTGCTTGAAGCCCGTGACCGCCGTCGCGTGGTAGACATTCAGACCGGTCGTCGTTTCCGTGCACTCGCTGCCACCCAAGAAACCTTTGCCGAAGATAAGATTGCTGCCACCCTCAATAGCGGTATTTTGCAGCCAGACTTCATTACAACCGTGCTCTGGGGCCGCGCTATGCTTGACCAACTTGATGACAAGAGCCATCTCCTGATTGACGGCTTCCCGCGAACTGTTGGCCAGATTCCGGACCTCGATGACGCCTTTAAATTCTTTGATCGTACAAGTATTGATGTGGTAAATCTCGCCACACCTGAGGCAGTGGTGCGTGCCCGTATGGAAAGCCGTGCTAGATTGGATGATACGAGTGACTCGATCGAAGAGCGCCTCCGTTGGTACCGTGAAGAGACCTTGCCGGTTATCGAGTACTACCGCACTCGACCAAATACCCAGGTTCACGACGTCGACGGCACCCTCTCAATTGATGAAGTGCACGCCGCTATCCTCACCGGACTCCAATTAGACTAAGTTGCTATTGGCTACCTTTTCCTCTATAGTAGCCATATTATGTCGGGTATTAAGAAGAAGTCTAGAGAAGAAATCGACGTGCTGCGCGAAGCGGGGCGGATTTTGGCGACTATCCTCAAGCGCCTCGGTGAGGCGTCCAAGCCCGGTGTCTCAACGCTTGATCTCGATGATCTCGCCATGGAAATGGTCGAAGAATATGGGGTCGAGCCTGTCCTTCTTGGCTACCACCCATCGTTTGCCCCGACACCGTACCCAGCCGCCGTTTGTATTTCGGTCAACGACTGTGTCCAGCACGGCATTCCGTCAGCGGACATCGTTCTCAAAGAAGGTGATGTGGTGAATCTTGATATGTCGATTGGACTCGAAGGAATGATTGTTGACTCCGGCATTACTGTCGGTGTGGGTGAAATCAGTAAAGAAGCCTCGTCGCTCATTGCCTGCACCCGTGAGGCGCTCGCACATGCGATTAAGGAAGCGAAGCCCGGCAATCATATCGGCGACATTAGCCACGCCATTGAGGAGTTCGTCCGCAGTCGTGGTATGAGTCCAGTGGAGGTCCTCTGTGGCCACGGGGTAGGGTATGCTGTCCACGAGGAGCCACTCATTCCAAACGTTGGCAAAGCCGGTCAAGGACCGCTCATTGAAGTTGGCCATGTCTACGCGATTGAACCGATTGTGAACTTAGGAAAAGCTGATGTCTATTTTGACGATGAAGGCGACGGCTACAGTGTCTATACCACCGATGGTACCTGGAGCGCCCACTTCGAACACACGGTTGCCATTACTGAGCACGGTGCGGAGATATTGACCAAGTAGAATATTCGTGCTACTATTTTTTGCAGGAAACAAAGGACGCCACGATGGCGTTTTTTCGTTCCTTAACATGAAAGGAGTGAGTCACATGGACTCAAGCGGTCGAATACGTTAGGGCTGATGTCCTGACAAGCTGAAGCTCATTTTTTTTTGAAACCAAGATCTCTGGTGGATGATGAGCTCGCAGCTCATCTATTCATCGCCATCGCGCAATCCCGCGCACTGGCTCTGCATCAACCTGGCGCCAAGGAGCGCAACGCAGAAGGAGATCCCATCATGGGAACGGACAACAATGGACTGAAATCTTTCACCGACCTCGTCGCACACCTGAATAAGGCGTCAAAGGAGGCCGAATCGCCGCGTCGCCCGAAGGGTCCGCGGCAGAAGAAGATTGTCGACAGTGACCGCTGGACGAAGTTGGTTCACCCCGAGACGATTCGTCCGGTTGAATCGCCGCGTCAGCCGGTCCTCTATACCGAGCTGCCGGCGCAGATGCGAGTCTCGCAGTTGCCGCTCCGTCTCTTCTGCGATCAGTGGAAAGGTCGACTGCAGTGGCATGGGCAGTATCGTCTCTACCACAAGGGCGATCACCTCGATCACATCAAGATTGTGGTGAATATCCCGCGTCGGTTTGAATGGCTGGTGGAGGGTGGGTGGTATTGGGTTCGTCCCACTACCATGGCTCCGAAGACGAGGCTCGTCTTCGCGGAGCTGATCCGTGAGGTCGATCATCGTAGGGACTTTGGTTCTGAATCGTCTCTGAACCAGGCTGTCACTGACGATGAATCGTCCGAAGCTGACTACTGGGACGACTACGAAGGTTCCCAACAGGCGCTTGAGGACGAGATTCGCGCTAACAGCGAGCTGCCGGACTACGGCGACTACGACTACTGATGAGAGACCCCGCGGCGGAATGAACCGGCGCGGGGAAGGCAACTTGAACAAAGAAGGAGGACGAGCTATGCAGATGCATCCGCTCGACGTCGCGCGTAAGCGCTGGCGGCACCAAACCGGGCCGCCGAGGGAAAGGTCACCACCTTACTTTCGGCGGCCTTTTCTTGTGTCTCATTTTAGGAGCTGTCCGTTGACAATACCCTAATCGATTGGGGGATGTACGCTTATCCCAGATTTATTTTGACAGCTTGTGTGGTGAGGCATACACTGAATGTAGTGATTCCCCTCGTCGTGTCGGGGTTATGGCGCGGCATCCTCCCTGTTGGACCTGGCCGAGCTTCATCCCCCTGGAGCTCGGCCTTTTTTCTTTTATAAATTGTGGTATACTAGTGGTAGCGTCCGTCACTTCGGTGATAGACACTGCCCGCGGTCGCTGCCCTGCGATCGCACACGCCAGCCCGCAAGGGCTGCTGCTTGCCTCCGAGGCGCGTCTGCTCGCGCCTCGGAGGTCTTTTCTTTTATGCCGTACAATGGTATAGTTCTGGCGTTATTTTGTAACTTATTTTTACCATGAAGCACCCACACCAAGAACGCACCTTTGTTATTTTAAAGCCCGACACTGTCCAGCGCTCACTCATTGGCGAGGTTATCAAGCGCTTTGAACGCACAGGCCTCAAGTGCACCGCCATGAAGATGTTTATGGCTGACGAAGCTCGTTTGCTCGCACACTACAACAAAGATGATGCCTGGTTCCTCAAGAAAGGGACACGTATTATTGAAGACTTGCAAAGTCAGGGTCGCCCAGTGGAAAAGGAGGCACTTGAATATGGTAAGGATATCATTCGTACCATTGTGCACTACATGGAAGCTGCTCCAGTCGTTGCGATGGTGTGGGAAGGTAATGAAGCTGTTGCTGTGGTGACAAAGCTCGTGGGCACCACTGAACCAAAGACATCAGACGTAGGAACAATTCGTGGTGACTTCACTGTGGACTCATATAGTCACTCATCATACGAAAATCGTGCCGTTCGCAACCTCATTCACTGTTCAGAATCACCTGAAGAAGCTGAACGTGAAATCGCACTTTGGTTTACTGAAAGTGATATCATGAAGTACATCACTGCACAGGAACGCATCATGTACGACATCGATATGGATGGTAAGAACGAATAGTTTTTAAGAACGAATTTGTTGCTCACATAAAAAAAGTTGCCGACCCCTTTGGGGGTCGACAACTTTTTGGTATACTGTACTAGGAACGACATCACGTATGTTCCGGTTAATTAACACGCAGGGCTGCCTGTAGTCGCGAGGAGTAATGAGAATTCGCAAGAAATTTCAGACACGAATCGGAAAGGGTGCCCACCTGGACTTAGTCTAGGAGCATGCGTCTGTCGTTCCCACAAAAAAGACCTTCCACGAGAAGGCCTTTTTTGTTGTTGAATTTTATTACTCTCGTTGCGTTATGCTACTATAGTTGATAATGATCTACGCAGTTACGATTATCTTCGGCGTCACCTTTGCCGTTTTACACACCCTCGCTGAAGCCCTATCGCTCTACTGGCACTACGAATGGCTTGATATGCCGATGCATATCCTCGGCGGTATCGTACTCATGTTTATGTTCGCGAGTCTCCGTCAGATGTCACCCGCTTTGAAGCGACTGCCGCCATACGTTTCAGCCATAGGCTTTAGTGCCGCGCTCATTGGCTGGGAAGTCTTTGGTATCTTACGCTATGGGGGACTGAAGCCCGATTTTTGGCCAGATACCTTGGGTGACCTCGTTTGTGGTATTACCGGTATTGTGACCGGTTACATGCTCGTGCGCACAATGACCGAGTTTATGCGACTGACACGCCCGAAGGATGAGCATCGTTAATAAGAATATTTACATGAAAAGCACGTTAGGATTTTATGGTGGAGTAGGGAGTGTCACAGGGGCGAACTTTATGCTTGATACGGGTAATGCGGCATTCCTTGTCGACTGTGGGCTTGTGCAGGGCGATCGTTTTGCCGCGGAGCAAAATGCGGTGCCGTTTGTCTACAACCCCGCTGACGTAGACGTCCTTCTCGTGACCCACGCGCATGCCGACCATATTGGTCGTATCCCGAAGCTCGTGAAAGACGGTTTTGCTGGTACTATTTACTCGACTCATCCGACCAAAGACCTCGCAAACATCATGTTACGCGACGCCCTTAAGGTCATGGAGTACGAGCACGAACGCTACGGCTACGAGGTCCTCTACGAAGTAGGTGATATCGACCATGCCCTGTCTCTCTGGAAGACCGTTGGGTACGACGAACGCTTTAGTCTTCCAGACGATGTCACTGCCCATTATACGGACGCAGGCCACATCCTTGGCTCGGGTATGGTGCATCTTGAACGTGGTGGTCAAAAGATTGTCTTTACTGGGGATATCGGTAATGTACCGCAGCCACTGTTGGCCCCGCCAGTCCCTCCGACCGGCTATGATTACCTCGTCATGGAGAGTGTCTATGGTGATCGACTCCACGAGCAAGTCAAAGAGCGTACCGCACTGTTGCAGCACTATATTGAAGAAACGAGACAGAAGGGTGGCACACTCATCATCCCGGCCTTCTCCCTTGAACGTACCCAAGGGATGCTCCTTGAGATTAATAACCTCGTCGAAAGTGGTGCGATGAAACCACTGCCAGTCTTCCTTGATTCACCGCTCGCTATCAGTGTGACGGATATCTATCGTCGCTACCGTGAGTATCTCTCGCCTGAGATCCAGGCCCAAATCAAGGGAGGAGATGATATCTTTGATTTCTCGGGCCTTTCGTTTACGCGGACAGTCAAAGAATCACATGAGATTGATGAAGAAAAAGGTGCGAAGATTATCATTGCGGGATCAGGCATGAGTCACGGTGGTCGCATCCAGCGCCACGAGCAAAACTACCTTGATGACACGAAGACCACCGTACTCCTCGTCGGCTACCAGGCCGCCGGGAGCCTTGGTCGTATTCTCCAAGATGGTGCGAAGAAGGTGACTATCGATGGCAAGTCAGTGAAGGTGCGGGCGAGTATTGCTCGTATCGCTGGCTTCTCCGGCCACGCTGATCGCGACCAGCTTATTAATCTCGTGGCTCAAGGGGCAGAAAAGGCCGAAGATATCAAAGGCATCTACGTGGTGATGGGGGAGGAACGATCATCCCTCTTCCTTACCCAGCGCCTGCGCGACTACCTTGGAGTAAATGCGAAAGCCCCAAATGCCAACGAAGAAATCGAGATTCTCTTCTAATTAAAATTTTATGGAAATACCGTTTACATTAGTGACAACTGGTGTTCTCGCCCTTATCTTCTTCGTCCACAGTTTGCGGACGATCAATGCACGTCGTGACACCAAGACCAACCTCGGCGATGGTGGCAACGACACTATGCTTCGCCGTATTCGTACCCACGGCAACTTTGCTGAGTATGTGCCGTTTCTGATGTTTATACTATTCCTGCTTGAAACTTCCGGGGCACCTGCTCTTGCTCTCGGTGCGTTCTCGCTCTCAGTTATCCTTGGTCGTTGCCTCCATGCGTATGGTCTCTACTCGCCAGCGACCCCAGGCAAGGCTCGTGTCCTCGGGATGCAGCTGACCCTCTGGCCACTCATTCTCGGTGGGATGTATCTCGTCTACCTTGGTATCGTTAAGCTACACAGACAAAAGACCGGCGCCTATTGGCGACGGTCTTTTGTTATGGAGTAGGAGCTATTTGGTAGCTACTTCGACTACTCGCTTGAACGCTTCTGGGCGATCTTTAGCGAGGGTCGCGAGGACCTTACGGTCGAGCTTGATCCCCTTGGTATCCAAAGTATGGATGAACAAACTGTACTTGAAACCAAGTGCTTGTAGTGCAGCGTTGATGCGAACAGTCCAGAGACGACGGAAGTCGTTCTTCTTGTCTTTGCGGTGTGCAAAAGCGTGGAGCTGTGCGTGGTAGATTGCTTCTTTAGCGACGCGCTTCTTCTTTGAACGCTGGAGGCGGTAACCCTTTACTTCAGCGAGGATGTTGCGGCGACGCTTTTGGGCCATAAGGCCTCCCTTTACACGTGACATATGAAGGTATTATTTAGCGGCAGTGCCGTTAGTTTCTGCTAATGGCTTGGCACCCATCCCTGGAAGGAAGCGGCGACTCAAACGCTTACTGAAGTTCAAGAGCTGAGTTCGCTTGCGGCGAAGGCGCTGCTGACCAGTCTGGCGAGCGTTGAAGTGGTTTTGACCAATTTTGCGAGCCACCACCTTTCCATTTTTGGTGACTTTGACGCGCTTGGTGAAAGATTTGTTGGTTTTCATACCAGTGCAGTTAGATGGGTAAGTAAAGTTGGTTGGGCCTGTGCTTACAAAACGGAAATTTGAAGCGTTTTGATAATCACAAACCTCAACAGTATTGATCGGGTTGCCAAAAGGGGATCTGGCAAGGTGGCAGAAATATACCGTATTTTCCTTAAATAATCAAGCGTTTTTGGTGTCTCTACCCAAAAAACGTAAAGGGATATTCAAGGGCGGCTTTGATGCGTTCTGATTTCTGTCCAAAATGGAGCGAAATAGCAAAAATACCGGTCAAAACGAGGGAAAGAACCAGCCAATCCAATGCAAAAAAGGAATCAACCACCATAATAAAGCTGTATATTGAAGCAATACCCAATATAAATATCAGGGTTGAAATTGCTATAGCGCCGAAGTTCTTGGTACTTTCGGTCATAGAAAGGCTAGATAAGGCCACTTTCGAGGAGTGAATCGAGATCCTTTTTCTTATTCTTTTGGGGGGCGGCAGGGGCTTTTTTCTCTTCGATGACTGGCTTTGCTGCATCCTTGAGCTTTTGGACCTTGGTACCCGGCATGCGCTCGAGGGTGGTGGTATAGCCCTTCGGACTCTTTTTCATCTCGTCCGCAATTTTGTATTCGGTCGGGATGATTTTGAGGAAGCGATCAAGACGCTCCTTGAGGAAAGCTGGTTCCATGAACTTGTAGCGGCCCCAGAGGAAGAGGTCGACCTTCACGCGGTGGCCTTCTTCAAGCCACTCCGCGACCCGACTCGCCTTAAGGAGCTGGTCGTTTTCTCCGGTGCCGATTTTCACCTGGACACTTTTTGTCTCGGTGACATGTGACTTGGCACGCATCTCACTTTCTTTTTGACCGGTGTCGTAGCGATACTTACCGTAATCGATGATTTTGGCCACTGGAGGCTTCGCATTTGGACTGATCTCGATGAGGTCGAGGTTGAGCTCATCCGCTTTCGCGAGCGCATCGGCGAGCGAAAGAATACCAAAGTTTTCACCTTCTGGACCAACCACGCGTAACTCTTTGGCTTTGATAGCCTGATTAATACGAGTCTTTACTTTTGGGGTGTACGCGTCCTTTGATTGGTTTTGCAAATTGTGTGGGCTTACTAGATAAACAAACTTCAGGGTAGGAGTGGAGTGACTACCAATTCGTAGCGCAAATATACCATAGAAGTGTGTATTTGCAACGTGTTCAATTGCTGGTCAGACTGGTGCAGAACATTGGTCTGGCATTTTATATAAAAGGAAAGCGCGCCACGGGGGCGCGCCTGAAGTTCGGCACTTGCTCGTGCCTCAGAGATCATACCGGGGATCGGAGCCCGGCCTGCGTTGGGGGAATTCTGCCCCCGGTGCAAGCACTCCACCCCAGGTCGAGCATCCCATTCGGTAACCGACAGCCGCATCGCGAGGGTCGGCTACTGGGGTGGAAAGTCGGGGTTCGTCTTTTTGTTGTGTTGCGTCGTCCGCCATTTGTTTACCTCATTGTGTTGGCGGTTTCAATTTGCTCGGCCAGATGGCCGGGCGGTTCTTCTGTGCGGCACCATTGGTCGTCCGCAGCAGCTGCCCACTCTACTGTCCCTGTGGCAGCTGGGCATCTTATTACTCTATACCTATAAAATAGGCTGTCAATCGGGTTTTAGGGCGGACTTGTGCTTAACTCAATCTTGTGGCATTATGCCCGTCCATCAACGGGAGGAAGTATCATGACCAAAGAATTGCCGCCAGCGCTGCTGAAAGCCATCAGCAAGCCGCCAGAGTCGGCGCGGAAGTTGTCATTTCATACCGATGACTTTCGGCAAGTCGAATTGACATTGCCGAAGGCCGCCTAAGACGTCGTGCACGGACGGGGAAGTGGATGGAGCTCATGCTCGCCACCACCCCGTCGTCACGCGTTTTTTTTATTGCTCAAAATTATATCTCGATACACAAAGCGCCCGCCGGTCCTAGAGAGGAGACGGCGGGCGTGAGGCCTCATCCGAGACAGAGTGTGTCGACTGACCGCAAGGCAGCTTCGATAACCTTGGTGATTGTCTCGACGTCGTTGGCTGAGACGGTTTTGCCTATGCCGGGGAGAAACTCGTTATCGAGGTAGTAGAACGCTCGCTCGCTCAGCACTGCCACTTTGTAGATGGTGGCAGTTGGTACCGGTGCAGTGACATACCGTCTGCCACTGCCGTTGGTGAGTATGACCACTGCTGTCGGCACAGTTGGGTCAAAGCGATGGGCTGCACTTGACCAGGCCGCGAAGAGTTTCGTGTCACCAAGCCCGATATGGGAAGAGTGTTCGATAGCGCGGACAAGCCCTGCACTGTTCCTGAGATCGTCATCGATGATAGTTCCGATGTCGTTACCCCAAGGAACATAGGTGACTCGAATCTCATTGCACTGCGCTTGGTACCCCGCTATACCGGTCAATATCCCCTGCGTTTGGAAGGTGACCGGATCTGGCAGACTACCGAACATGCTGCCACTCATGTCAGCGAAAATGAACACTTGGCCAGATAGCCCATCGGCAGGGACTGGATTGGTGCCAAAGACCAGAAAGAGCGTAGCCAGGAACGGAGTGTGAGTCAGTCGAGTAGACATCGGCGGTCTCCTTATCCGATTGGTGTTGCTACCTATAACCGTACTCCTTTTGGGGGTATTCGTAAAGCTATTTTGTTGGAAAGGAAAAAATGGGTTTTAATCAAATAATAAAACGGCCGAAGGGGAAACCCTCGGCCGCGTCGTGTTCGGATGAGCACCGCGTTGGTGCTAGTCGCCAAACACGTCCCTGATGGTGTGTTCGCAGCTGGGGCACCGTCCATTGCAGTGGAGCCGTTGCTCTTTCGCGAATTGCACGATCTGCTGATCGCGAGTCAGCGCATCCCACGCCCGTTGCCGGCGCTGTCTCCGCCACTCAGCGATCGAGTGAAACTGGCGGATCGCCGCTGCGATTCCGACTGCCATCCAAGGCGCCCTCGTTTTGGCCGGTCCGGCCATGGTGGGCTGTGTTGTCGTTGTTATTGACATGCTAGTCCTCATCATTGCTTCATGTTTCCGCTCTATACCTGTAGAGCGGAACGGACGATAGTAACCGCGATGGTCGGGGCTGTCAATTGGGGATAGGTGCGTTATGCTACAGTACGTTTGTATACACCATATATGAAGGAATCAAAACTCTGTGTCCGCTGCGGCAAACCATTTACCAACCGGAAGAGTTGGAAGCTGCGCGGCCAGTGGGAGCAGGTCATCTACTGCAGCGAGCGGTGTAAGGCGGGGAAGTGAAATGCGATAACCTCACTTTATAAACCGGCACATCAATTAAGGTGCGTTATGTAGGTAAGGATTGCATAATCACCAATGTTTTTGTAGTCTATTCTGGGACAGGAAAAGGGAGGGGTTCTTGCGAAGCATAAACTGGACAAGGGTCGATCAAGTCCGCAAAAGATGGCGGCGCGACAAAGAGCATATGCCGGTGCCGGTAGTGCAGCCAAAAGTGGTGAAAACGAGCACTACGGTGATTTGTCCGCAAGGGCAGATGGGTCGTGTGGTTGATCACGCACATGGACTCAACGTCGTGGTCGATGCTTTTGGTCAGGTTATCGGCCACTTTGCCACTGCCGATCTGAAGCCATACAAACTGAAGTGAAAAACGCGCTCCCCCCGGAGCGCGTTCACTTGTTTATAGCTACACCGTTTTTTTTGGTTGCCCAGGGATGAAGTAGTTGGTACGGGCCATATAGGCACGATAGTCTAGGGGGTATTTTTCGAGGAAGATTTTTTCGAGCATTGGTCCGGTGACACGGGTCACAATGTACCAGATGAGGAGGGGACTCAGTACCGCCCACTCACCATAGGGGAGTGGGTAGGCCATGGTGGCGAGCCCAACCCAGATCAAGACCTCGCCGAAGTAATTTGGTCGGCGACTATAATGGAAGAGTCCGGCGGTCATGATGCTTGCCGGTTCGGTACCAGCGCGCTTGCGAGCTAAGAAACGGTCAAGCTGCCAATCAGCGGTGGTCTCGTACCCGAGTCCAAAGAGCATGAGGAGGGCGCCAACCGCCGTCTGCCAGGTACCATGTGCGTCCCCGGCCGAGAGGGTAACAATAAACGGCAAAGCGATGATACAGATAATGAGTCCTTGAAATAAGTTGACCTGCAGGTAACTGCGCATGAGGAAGTACTGCCGACCTTGGCGCATCCAGGTTTGGCGCCAGGCAGCATAGCGAGCGTCTTCGGGCTTGCCGTGATTCTTGCGCCAGATACGGATACCAAGTCGCGCTGCCCAGAGGGTGATGAGGGTGGCAACAAGGAGGGTAAGCGGGTAGTACCCCTCGGTAATCACCATTGCCGACCAAGCACCAATCGCAAATAGTGGCCCATACGCTATATCCATCACACTCATATCCTCTTTGTATGCCGAATATAAGAAGATAAGTGTCGACATCGTGAAGATAATCAGCGCAAAAAGAAAGATGTTGATAAGAAGGGTTGTAGCCATATGTATCTAGTGTAACAAATGCTAGAATATCTTGACATGCCGCGTGCGCGAACAACGACAACTGAAGAAGAAACCCTAGCTCCCAAAAAACGTGCGCCGCGCAAGCGGGTGGCGCCTGTTGTTGACGGTGAAGCGCCGGCCCCACGGGCACCGAGGGCACCACGGAAGCGTGTTGAGCCGGCGGTCGAAGCTGCTCCGGTTGAGGTAGAGCGCACCGAACCGGCTCGCCGTGCCCCTACACCAATCCGTGAACAGCGGAAGGCTGTCTCGCGCGGCCGACGCTCACTCGTTTGGACACTTGGTATAGTCCTTATTCTCTGTGGTACCGGCGTCGCAATTGGGATGAGTGACAATGGTCAGATTGATGTGGTCGCGGTCGTCAATGAACGCAACGAACGCGTTAATCGCGGCGAGGTGCGTGAAGGCGAGAGCACCATAACTGTCCCGGTTCAAAGTAGTGATGTTCGACCAAATGGTGGATTCACTCCGGCTGATGCCCCGACGCCTCCACCTACCCCTGAAACACCAGCCACCTCAACAGCTACCAGTTCGGAGGCCACGGCAGATGCTGCCGAAGGTACTAGTGAAGCTGCCCCCGACGCTACTCAAGGAGATGGTGGTACCCCTACCAATTCCTTACCAGCGCCCACAGCTACCCCCGCTACCTAAAAACTACTCACCGTCAGCACAGTGAGTAGTTTTTGGTTTAGGCTTTTGCTCGCGCTTCGGTACATTTATCGCAGCGACACTGTTTTGGTTTGATGTATTCGTTCCAAAACTCTTTGCCGTAGTCGTAGGTAAGTTCCTCGTCTGGCTTAATCGCGCGCTTAGCGTAAATGAAGATGTGTTCTTCGTCGGCATCAATTTCGGGATAGCAGTTCGGTCGGCAGGAGTGATTGATATACCGGGCAGTATTCTCACGACCACGTCCATCAACCGTGTAACTGTCGTTGATTTCAAACAGGTATTGGCCGCCCCGTTCGTTTGCCTCATCCGCCGTGATTTTTTCCCCGGTGTATTCAATAATAAGTGCACCCTTCGCAATTGGGGCAGTGGTAAAAAGGCCGAGTCCGTGTGTGCCGCGCTTCACCACGAGGTGATCTGTTTTTTTCATAGCGCGGAGAGTATAGCACACGATACGCAATTCACTCCACTCGCGCCTTTGTGAACAGCAGTGACAGAGCGGGTGTCATGAGCACTGCTATACTACCTATGTATGCGCGAAGCTCTTTTGGAATATATCCGCGCCGCAGATTATCTCTCGGCCATTCAAATCTACTTACAAGCCAACTTCCTCCTCGAGGAACCGCTGGCACCGGAACATATCAAGACTCGACTCTTGGGCCACTGGGGTACCTGCCCTGGTATCAACTTCACCTACGCACACCTCAATCGGGCGATTGTGGCTCGCGACCTCGATATGCTGTTTGTGCTTGGTCCGGGTCATGGCTTTCCCGCCATTCAAGCCAATCTTTTTCTCGAAGGTACCCTCAGCCAGTATTACGAAAAAATCCCCCGCACGGAAGCCGGACTCTCGTATCTCGCTGGTCAGTTTAGTTGGCCGTATGGCTTCCCCAGTCACAGCAATCCCGAAGCCCCTGGCGTGATTCTCGAGGGTGGGGAACTTGGCTACGCCCTTGCCACCGCCTATGGTGCGGTGCTTGACAATCCGTCCCTTATCGCCGCCTGCCTCATTGGTGACGGCGAATTTGAAACCGGTCCTACTGCCACCGCCTGGCACCTGAATAAACTGGTTGATCCAGCGACCAATGGTGCGGTGCTGCCAATCCTCCATCTCAATGGCTACAAGATCTCCGGTCCGACTTTTGCGGGCCGGATGAGTGATGAAGAGTTGACCGCGCTCTTCACCGGTTACGGCTACGAGCCACACATCGTCGACGCGTACACTGAAGCTGATGTTCATACCCGCATGATGGAGGTACTTGATACTGCCGTGTCGGCCATTCAATTTACTCAGTACATTGCGCGTGAAGGAAATCTCAAAGAACCACCACGCTGGCCGATGATTATCCTCCGTACCCCTAAAGGTTGGCACAGCATTCCCGAACTCGACGGCAAGCGTATCGAAGACAACCACACCTCACACCAGGTGATTGCTGAATTTGCAAAAACCAACAGCACTCATCGCGACGCGCTTGAGTCCTGGCTCCAGTCCTATCATTTCGATGAGCTCTTTAGTGGCCAGGGCTTCACGGCCGGTATTGAATCTCTAGTCCCAAAGCCAGAACGCCGCATGGGCAATTCGTCTTACGCTCGCGGTGGCCAGCCGCACTACCAGAAGCTCGTTTTGCCAGATACCAGTGCTTATAGTTCAGGGAACACTTGTAACCTCGACGATCCGATTTGCGGGATGGAAAGTAGTATGGAAAAAATCGGTGCGTATCTCCGTGACACCATGACGCTTAATGCCGACCGGCGGAACCTTCGTCTCATGTCACCGGACGAAACCTACTCAAACAAAATCCACGCGGTGTTTGAAACAACCACTCGTTCCTTCCTCTGGCCACTAAAGCCCTGGGACAAAGACATCTCCCGCGATGGGCGAGTCCTCGAGATGCTCTCTGAGCACAGCCTCCAAGGACTCCTCCAAGGCTACGTACTCACGGGTCGTCACGGACTCCTTGTCTCATACGAAGCCTTTGCGCAGATTGTCGCGAGTATGACCGACCAGTATGCAAAGTTCCTCAAGATTGCTCGCCAAGTACCGTGGCGAGGTACCATTGCGTCTTTAAATTACATCCTCACCTCGACCGGTTGGCGCCAAGAACACAACGGCTTTTCGCACCAGAACCCCGGCTTCATCGATGGGGTGCTGCAGCGCCAGAGTGATTTCACTAATGTCTATTTCCCAGCGGACGCCAACCTCGCCCTCGCTGCCTTCGCCCGCATGATGGATAGTGAGCGCGAGATCAATGTGATGGTTTGTGAAAAGCGACCACTCCCGATCTGGCGTACCGCCACCGAAGCGAAGCGTGATATCGATATGGGTATTGCTATTTGGGACTTTGCCTCAGACAGTGACCCACACATGGTCTACGCGTCGGCCGGTGACTACCCGACCCAGGAGACCTTGGCAGCCATCAGTATTGTCCGGCGCGAAATCCCGGCCTTCCGCATGCGCTATGTAAACATCAACGCGCTCTCAGGTGGAGGACTTGGTAACTCAAAACATCTCGTCTTACGGCATGAATTTGAAGATTACTTTACTGAAGACAAACCTGTCCGCATTAACTTCCACGGCTACCCACAAACTATCAAACAGGTACTCTTTGACTACGGGGGAGACGCTACTCGTTTTACCGTCCATGGTTACGAAGAAAGTGGCTCGACTACCACTGCCTTTGACATGATGGTTCGCAACCACGTCGATCGCTACCATCTCGCAATGGAGGCCTTTGCTATTGCCGAAGATGCACGGGTTATTACTGCCCAAGAAGCGAAGCGTCTTCATGACATCTACCAAGAAAAGCTCGAATCCCACCGTGCCTACATTATTGAACATGGCGATGACCCGCTCGAGATTACCAACTGGACATGGCATTCACGTTAATTATTAATCCGGGTTCTTCCTCAAAAAAATACGTGCTTATTGATGCTGGGCGGACAGTCGCTACCTACCGCTTTGAGCGTAATGAACAACAGTACGAAGTCTGCCGAGAGCATAATGGCCAGGGCCAACTGTGTGCGGGTATCACGGGCACCCAGTATGCCTCGGCGCTATCGTATGTGCTTACGTCGGCAGTTAGCGAAAAGATTTTACCCAGCGCCGAAGCTATCACCCGAGTTGGTCTACGAATTGTGGCCCCTGGCACCTACTTTACGACCCATCGCCAGATTGACCACGCGTACCGCGATCGCCTCGAAACGGCGCTCGTACTCGCGCCCCTTCATATCCCCCATACACTCTCTGAACTTGATGAGATACTACGCCTCCTCCCGAGCGCGGTTGTAGTTGGTGTTTCAGACAGCGCTTTCCATAGCACGGTCCCTGCCTACGCACGAACTTTTGCGATTGAGCAAGAAGATATTCGTACCCATGACCTCTACCGCTTTGGTTACCACGGACTATCGTACGCATCGCTGGCCAAGCAGCTACCAACACTGCTCCCGCCCACTGCCACGCGGGTAGTGGTCTGCCATATCGGGAGCGGTATGAGTATGTGTGCACTTAAAAACGGTATCAGTATCGATACGACGATGGGCTTTGCGCCAGGTAGTGGACTCATGATGGGGGCTCGTACTGGTGACATCGAACCAGCAGTCGTGCTCGAACTCATGCGCATTCACCACATGAAGCCGCTAGATATGCACACGTACCTCCAAACTCGTGGCGGCTTTGTCGGCCTTACTGGTGAGTCTGATTTCCGCCACCTCCTGGCGCGGCTGGAACTAGGGGACGAGGCGGTTGTCGCTGCCTTCCAGCAGTGTGTCTATCGTTTCCAAAAGACTCTCGGTTCGTACCTCGTTGCCTTGGGCGGCCTTGATGCGGTGGTACTGACCGCCACTGCCGCCGAACGCAGCCCACAGCTTCGGGCACTTTTACTTGGTGGTCTAGAATCTATTGGTATTGATCTTGACGAAGATCGCAACGAAATGACCATCGGTCGCGATGGCATTATCTCGAGTCAGGATTCAGCTGTATTAGGAGTAGTTATTCGGACGAACGAATCTGCCGAGCTCCTTGCGGTCACCGAATCATTCCCGGTCAGCTAGAAGTTACTCATGAGCGTGCTCATGTCGCCAAGCGATACGCGGCCATCACCATTGAGATCTCCACGGAGGTCGCCTGATGCGAGGTACCCGAGCATGATACTTGCATCGGTAAGCGAAACAGCCCCGTCGGCATTTAAGTCGCTTGAGATATTCTCCGGACGGACAATCACAATGGATTTTTCTTCGTGACTCGGTGTATGAGGAACAATCGTTAAGATGCTATCGATTTCGGTATCGGTGGTCAGTGGGGTACCGTACCCATCATGCTCGAGGATTTGGATGTCTTGTACTGATACGGCGGCTTTGCCGGGTGTACGGGCCATGAAGGTAATCGTGAGGAGTGTCCCTTGCCCTGTAAAACCACCGGGCTTTGTGGTACCACCACCAAAAGAGATGGTCCCGGAACCCTTTTCGTACCAGGGCGCCTTGGCCCAGAGGTCAGCGATGGAGGTATTGTAGTCGATTTTTTCGACAGCGAGAATTGACTCATCAAAGATGAGGGTCCCGCCAAAGGCATTTACGTTTGTATCTGCGGTGACAACGAGGTCGAACGTGACGGTGTTGTCGGTATTGACTACGGCTGCACTCGGGGTGAGACTAAAGTTACCGACGGCAGCTTGCTGTGTGTCTTTGAACCACAAGAGGCTCACACTCGCAATCATGCCGAGGATAGCGCTTGCTGCGAGTGTGGCGGGGATGATGTTACCGCGGTGACGTTTCATACCACTATTATGACATAATAGTACGTACGCTTATGGATATTAGTCTCATATTCAATCTCATCATGGCCCTCCTTGGTTTGTTCATGCCGTGGCTCTCGACACCGAGTACTCCGGTCGCTGCTCCGGCTGATACAGTAGCTGAGGTAGTGTCAGTCATTGACGGCGATACTATCATCGTGAATATCGGTGGTCACAAAGAAACGGTCAGGTATATTGGCATCGATACCCCCGAACCCCGCCGCGAAGGAGCCCCCGAGTGTGGGAGTCACGAAGCCACCGAATTCAATCGCACCCTCGTGGAGAACCAGACCGTGCGACTCGTCGCCGACGCCGAAGATCGTGACCAATATGATCGCCTCTTACGCTACGTCTATGTGGGCGAGGGAACAGATGAAGTATTTGTAAACAAGGCTATCATAGCGGCAGGCTTGGCACGACCCCTCACCATCAAACCAAACAACACGTATGCCGGTATTTTTAACGAAGCTGCCCGTACTGCTGCGGCTGACGACGTCGGTAACTGGGCATTGTGCGGGGGCTAGGACAGGTATACAATTTAAATGAGGATTATTTTTAAAATCACAACCGTTATGGGATACATTGCGTGGCTCGTACTAGGTGGACTAGCAGGTTGGATTGCATCGATGATTATGAAGACCGATGCATCACAAGGGATCATTCTCAACATTATTGTTGGAATCGTTGGAGCGTCAATTGGTGGATGGCTCTTTGGCTTCTTTGGGGGAGCGGGAGTGACCGGACTTAATCTCTATAGTCTCGGGGTGTCGGTGGTGGGAGCAGTGGCACTTATATGGTTGGTGCAGCTCATTAGGGGCTAGCCTTCCTAAAATCACCCCATCTACTTTGTTGGGCTACGAAAAATGACGCTCGCTGGACAATCTCGTCCCACTTGCGTCATTTTTCTTTTCCTCCCTACAGGAGCTGTACACCTTGTCGCCACTTTATTTCGTTTCACTCATAAAGTAGCTGGCAAGGTCTTGCGAAATGGGTCCCGTCCCATTTCTCACTCGTATCTGGGGCAATTTAAGAAAGGCTAAGTTTTTCAAATGTACATAGAGCAGTGTCGGGAGATGCTGCTTTTGTATTTCTATTTTATAATTATTGGTATGAAAACCTATCCATCAGTCGCCGCGTATATGAAAGCGCAGGCCAAAGACGTACAGCCACATCTCCGTACCATGTACGATATCGTCCGTGCCGCCGCACCGAAGGCCAGTGAAGCGATCAAGTACGGTATGCCAGCTCTGATAGGGAACAAGGACCTCGTCTACTTTGCTGCCATGAAAGGCCATCTTGGTTTTTACCCAACCCCATCTGCTATAGTCGCCTTTGCTACCGAGCTTGCACCGTATAGCACATCAAAAGGTTGCGTCCGCTTTCCGTACGACAAACCGCTTCCGAAGACCCTCATCACCAAAATGGTGAAGTATCGAGTGAAGGAGGATTCGACCAATAACAAATAGCAACCTATTATCTTGTCGGTCGTCGGGGTATCACCCTTGGGGTGACAGGGGCGTCACTGTCAGTAATTTGGAGGACAGCCGGAGCTGCTTTTGGTGCTGGTTCTACTGACTGAGGGGCGATAATGCCGGCCCGTTCTCGCCAGAGTCTGCCCATGTCCTGGCTGCGTTTTTCAAAATCAATCGGCGTTACTTCCGCTTTTATCAGACCGCGGCTAATCGCTTCTTGTTTTGTTTTTAAATGAAAAAGTTCGTGATAATTTCTCAGTGTCGCCAGCAATACTTCTGGTGTTGGCGCACCAAATTTTGGAGTGGCAAACTTGAATTCACCATCGACTTCTTTGACGAGTAAAAATTTTGGCGTCTCAGACAAGCCTAGGATATGCCAATTGTCGGGAAGCTGCTTACTTTCATCTTCTTCATTTCGGTGCGCATTATAGTAGGCAACGATTGCATTAAATGCCTTTAGGGTATTGCCAATTTCAGGTCGGTAGTCAAGGGAGTCTGGATTACCGATAGTTTGATAAGGGAGAAATTTCCTCTGAATCGCCCGCAGGATTTCTTTCTGGCTTACAATTTCTATATTATTTTCTTGTTTTTGAGCTCCTTCTGGCATATAGCTATAAGTATAGCGACATACTGCTTTCCTGTAAAACAAAGCGTCCTGCCTTTGGGGCAGGACATCTCTTGATGTGGTCTCAAGCACCGGTCCGGTACTCGAGGATTGCTTCAGCGCGAAGTCCGTGCTCGTTGCGGAACACGCGGCACCGCAGCCAGTCTTGTTCGTGCGGTGTCAGGTGGCCTCCAAGGAGTTCGGTGGCGACGAAGACCCGTTCAGCCTCCTCCGACTGCACGAAGAAGTAACCCTTCGTTGGTATCTTCGAAATCCTCCCTGTCACCTCCCAGGTGGTAGTTTCAGGTGATTCATCTTGTTCGCTCGTATCGGTGATTTCGGCATTGCGGGCCTCGAGCTTACGCTGGTACTTTGATATCGGCTTCGGCCCCGTCCTTTCTATGTGCCCCATGTCATCCTCCTTGATGCAGGCGTTACACTGGTGGTGAAATGTACTGCAGAAAGTCAGTTCTGTAAATAGCCTTAGAATGTGAGGAGAGGGAAGACGTCCACCGCCACTTCTTCGTACGGATGATGTTCCTTCAAGATTGCCCCAAGGAGCGGGAGCTGCTCTTGAGTACACACAAATTCAATCACCACCTCTGGCACTGCCTCGAGTTGACCGATTTGACCGATGTGGGGGCTGGCTTCCCCTGTAGGCTTAAAGTACCCGGTGCCCTTTGAGACAAAGCTGCAGTGCGTGTAGTTGCCAATCTGTCCGAGTCCCGCATCCCCAATCGCCAGGCGAACTGTCTCCGCATGTGATTCGGGGCAGGTGAGCCACACTTTGACTTTGTCACTCATCTCCATACGGGTTAGAAACTCTTGCCGTCGACGTGATTAATCTTGAGTGCCTCGAGATTAACATCATCAAGACAGCGGACATTAATCGCCATCATGACATTGCCTTCACCATCGCTCCCAGAGCCATATGATGCTGTCCCACACGTCTTACAAAAGATATGATCAATCTTCTTGTTATTAAAGTGGTAAGTGGTTACCTCGTCCGCGCCTGAGAGGAGACGAAATGATGATGCTGGTACGAAACTAAGAAGCCAGCCGCGCTTGCTACAGATAGAGCAGTTACAGGCCATCGCTTCGGTGAGTTCCTCCATATCTACTTCGTAGCGCACTTTTTGGCAGTGGCAGCCTCCGGTATATGTTTTCATGGTTATTAGTATAGCAAGAGGAAAATAATTTGACACCAAAACCACACATCTGCTAATATTCAACCATATGGTTGAATATACCATTAACATCGATTCAGTTTTTGCTTCTCTCGCGGACACCACCCGGCGCGATATTCTTCGTCGGGTCTTGCGCCAGGCGCAGTCTGTGGGGGAGCTCGCCGAATCGTATCAGCACCTGACCTTTGCTGCGGTCGCGAAGCACATTAGTGTACTTGAGGCTGCGCGATTAATCAGCAAAAAGCGGGAGGGAAGACACCAGATTATTAGTGCAAACCCGAAAGCGATTGCGGTCGCTGCTCGTACGCTTTCGGAGTATCAAGCCCTCTGGGAGAGTCGCTTTGATGCCCTTGATGATTTACTAAAATAACCATTTGTTATGAAAACTATTTATACTATTAACGAAGAGACGAACCAGCTCATCGCCGAGCGCCGCTTTAAGGCCGACAAACATAAAGTCTGGACGTACTACACCACTGCTGAGCTCCTTGATCTCTGGTGGGGCCCGGCACCATACAAGGCCGTGACCAAGGACTTCGAATTTCGTGATGGAGGATACTGGCACTATGTGATGCAGGGACCAGAGGGTGACGCCCACTACTGTATCAATCTCTATCGTGAGATTCATCCCGAAGATTCTTTTAAGACCAAAGACGCTTTTGCCCACCAAGACTGGACAATCAATGATGAGCTGCCTGGTTCAGACTGGGAGATTACCTTTACTGAGGAAGGGGGAGAAACTCTCGTGCGCGTCGTCCTCACAACCACGACCGCCGAAGGCCTCAAGACGCTCGTCGAGATGGGTATGAAGGAAGGCTTCAACCAAGGTCTCAACCAACTCGAAGAACTCCTTGCCAAATAACCGAATCTCAAGCTGTTGTATAATTTAAGGTATAGCTATAACTAATTGTTATGAAAAAGTATCTACACATCATCGCCAAGGTCCTCTTTAGTCTTATTCTCCTCATGCCGGTCCTTGGCGCCACTGGCATCTTCCCACCAGCCACCCGCGACCTCTACAATACCGACGAAGCCTTCGCCTTTATTGAGATTCTCAACACTGCGGCCTACATCCTCTATATGATGGTGGTCGTACACCTCCTCGCTATCTTCGCCCTTTGGACTCGGCGTGAGGTAGTGGGTGCACTCCTCGCACTGCCGATTAGTCTCAACGTCGTTGGGTTCCACTTCTGGCTCGACGGCGGCCTCCTCACCGCCGGCGCCTCGATGGGGAATGTGATGCTTCTCATCAACCTGTATCTTCTCTGGATTCACCGGGATAAGCTCATCGCTCTCGCAAAGCAGGATTAAATACATATCACATAAAAAGAAACCCCCGCGGCCTTATCGGTCGCAGGGTGCCGTTGTGTGTGGTGTGTGGTGGGGGGAGGCGCTGGTGTCCTACTGCTAGGCCCGTAGTCCGAGTATCTCGGAGTAGGAAAAGAGCGGTAGTTGTCTCGGGTCGATGTGCCAGATAGTCTCAAAATTCCAGAGTATTCTGCTGGCACTACGACGAAATCCTCGACTGGCACTGCGAGCAAAGGAAATCGAAAGATTTCTCTCTCGTTCGGTTTGTGGCACTTTCTGCTCACGCGACACGTACCATTCGGCGCAGATGTGATTTGGTGTATCAAACCAAAGCGCTTCATAAGTAAGTCTCGTGGACGACCAGTTCGTTGCCAGCGATATGCCACACTGCAGGTCACTAAAGTGTCGCTGGTCGTCACAGAA
Organism: uncultured Candidatus Saccharibacteria bacterium; assembly: GCA_964432455.1. Taxonomy (GTDB): domain Bacteria; phylum Patescibacteriota; class Minisyncoccia; order Phycocordibacterales; family UBA918; genus OLB19. The sequence goes on along the minus strand of CAYSNO010000003.1, from coordinate 2,827 downwards.
GCATTCGAGCAAGACGACACGATGTTCACTTGCGAGATGGGCGACGTGTTGCCAAAAATATTTCATCCCTTCTTGCATGGCACCAGAGTATGGATTCCATGCCTCGCTGCCGTATCTCCCGACAAGGAATCGGTCTCTGCTGGCGTAGGCGACGCCACCGATCTTTTCTGCCATCAGTGATTCGCAAAATGTGGATTTCCCAGCACCTTGCGGACCAATTGTCTGAAGTATTCTGGTCATGATTCCTCCAGGTGCTTCGTACTAGTTCGCTGCTACTATGCAACAGCAGGACAGAAAATACAAGAAAACACCCCGCCGAAGTTCGTGGCGGGAGGTTTTCTCCGCCACGACTGGCGTGGGTGTTAGTGGGGGGGACGCCGTCCTAGGACAGCGGGAGGTACTTCTTCAAGAGATTAAGGGGAGAAATCTGCGCCTTGTCCTCGAAGTCTGCACCAAGCTCACTCACCTCGAGTTTGAGCGACCAGGTGTCGTTGCTGCTGTAGAGCACGAAAGGCGTCGACTTGGTCTTTGGGTTGCCGCGGACCAGTCTCAGAAGCTCGATCCCTTCCATCACGGGCATGTCGTTGTCCGAGATGATCAGATTGAACTCCTCACCATCCTTGGCATCCCTGATGAGCTTCCAACCAGCCACGCCGTTGTTGACGGCACGGTAGTCGTAACCCAGTTGTTCTGCCAAACGACAGAACAGTTCGAGCCTCTGAGGGTCGTCTTCGGCGATGAGAAGGCGTATCGGTTTGGTCATCTGCAGGTCCTTGTTAAAGGGTGAATAGTGCAATTGGGCTGGTTTAGTCTAGCCCAAATCTGTTTAGGATAATATCACAAAAAGACGGTTTTGTAAAGATAGGCCATTATTTCTACCTCTGGTGTGGTAGCATTTGTTTATATGAAAAAACTTATCATGTGGAATGTGATTACCATCGATGGCTATTTTCAAGGGGAGGAGCCATGGGACTTGGAGTTTCATGGGTCGGTCTATGGGGATGAGCTCGAACAGTTCAGTATCGAGCAGCTTGATACAGCCGAAGCAGTTATCTACGGTAGTGTGACCTACGATGGTATGGCTGCCTATTGGAAAAATGAAACTGGTCCGGTGGCCGAGCGAGTCAACAGTATGAAAAAGTACGTCTGCTCGACATCACATGAGAATGCCGATTGGGACAATACCGAAATCCTCAAAGACGCCGTGGCTGATATCGCGAAGCTCAAAGAGGAAGGTGAGGGGAACCTCTTTGTGTTTGGCAGCGGCAAGCTTTCTAATTCACTCATGAAAGCGGGATTGTTTGATGAGTACCGCTTGTGTATTGCACCAGTGATTCTCGGCAATGGCCGACAGCTGTTTGAAGATGATTTGCCAACCCAGGAGCTCAATCTTCTTGAAGCGCGGACGCTTGCTACGGGTGGGGTCCTGATGCGGTACGAGGTGGTGCGATAGCTATAAAATGAAGAGTCCCACGAGTGTGAGTCGCGGGACTCTTCTCGTGGGACTGTCTAGGGTTTCGGCGCTGTGTCGTCGTAGAAGCGTTCGTCGACATCTTCTTCGAACCATGCCGCCGGGATACGCTCTGCCATCCAGGGGCTCTTTTTCGGATCTTGCAGTTCAGTTGCGCCAATCCAAAAGAAGGAGATGACGAATGTGACAGAGAATACTCCGAACAGCCCACTCCAGTTGGAATGCCACTCCAAGAGGGCGACAGCTCCGATAAGTGCGCCGGCCGCAGCGCCCAGCAGAAGATGCATCACAATCGGCATCCGTTCGTCACGATAGAGGAGGAACTTCTCCTTGTCTTCTTGCAGGATGCAGAGGGTAACTTTCTTGTAGTTGTCCCAGACGGCCGAGAGCACCACAGCGTAGATGAGGCTGAAGACGATGGCGAGTGTGTTGACGATCGCCACCGACACCAGCTCAGTGTCTTCGCCCGCGAGATGGATACCACTCATGTGCATGAGTGTCCAAATCAGGGACACGATGCAGGTGGCTCCAAACGGCTGGAGCACGAGTAGTGCGTGCCGCTTGAATGAACGCCTGACCCGCTTCGGGTCATTGCGCTTCGAGAGTTGTCCGCGTTTGTGAACGATTGTCATGTGCGCCCTCCAGCGCTAATTGTTCAATGTCTGAGGGTACAGTACAACATTAGTATGTGGGTGTAAATGGAGGGCAGAATTGAACCCAGAATCGCGGGTGTTTGAACGGAGAATCGAGTCATTAAAAAGTTGACTTTGATTTCAACAGAAGTCGGGCCTTCATTTTGGACGTGGTACAATAGAAGTGATGGAAAGCACTTATGCCAAAGTAAATAAGTTAAAACCAACAGAGGCTGCATATATAGCGGGTATTATCGATGGTGAAGGCACTGTGACTCTTTCAGTAAAACAGAAGGGTGGTACCAGACACTTAGCTGTCACAGTAAGTGGTACTGAATTGAGTCTTATAAAGTACCTACCTCGTGTAATTGGAGCTGGTCGCATTACAAATAAAAAAGTATACAAACTTAATCATGCTCAAGCTTATACGTATGCAATTTATAGTCGGCAAGCGATAGATTTGCTAATTCAAGTATTGCCGTATTTACAAACATATAAAGCAAAACGTGCCGCGTTTGCTCTAGATCAATATATTTCAGTGACACCGAGAAATGGTAGATATACCAGCGAACAAAAAATTGCAAAAGATAAATTCGTAGAAAATTTTTTCGCGATTATGCCAGAATAAATGAAAGACTATCTCATTTGAGATAGTCTTTCATTTATCTAGTGGTCTTATCATAGCGCTTGCTCGAATTACTTGGTCGCGTAGCGACTGATCCGC
>CAYSNO010000002.1:25379-42744 GCA_964432455.1 uncultured Candidatus Saccharibacteria bacterium | reverse complement strand
AGCAGTAAGCGTAGTCTTTCCGTGGTCAACGTGACCAATGGTTCCTACGTTTACGTGCGGCTTTGTGCGGTCAAATGAACCTGCCATAAACTTTGTGATTAGTTATTCTCAATAATAATCCGCACACAGCTGCTTTTTATATACAAAAAGCGGTGCTTCCATGAGTTAGAACCGTAACGGCGCGAGAACAAAGTCGCGCTACGACTATAACCCATTGTGGAAGGGTGTGAAAGAGCAATATGTTCGCTCCGACGACAACCAAAGGCTGTGGCGGTAGGGAGAATAGTAACAGACAACAAAAATTATGCAAGCAGAGCCTTATTGCCTAAGGCTGGTTTAGTTAACGAAGCGCTTCCAAAATGGCTGTTCGGTCTGATTCTGAAGCACTCGGGGCAGCTTCGAGGGCTTTCACTACCGCTTCGGTATCTTCTGTTGTTGCTACTGGCGCAGCCTCAAGTGCCTTCAAAATTTCGGCCTGATCTGCGTTCATTGGGGCCTCAGCCACGGGCATTTCTGGGGTAGAAGTTGATTTTGCTGCTAGTCTCATGCCGTAATAAATATAAGCAGACAAAATACCAACCAACATGAGCACAAGCCCAACGGTAATAATGGTGCGCAAATACTTCGCTTCGCGAGGGTTGATGGAAATTGGTTGTTCAGGATTCATACTATTTTGTAGTTTATACTTCCACAGCTACTGGTATAACCTCAATACTCAATCGTTCTTCGACAGTGCCATACGCGCCCGTACAGGTCATACGTACAGTAGCAGTATTCATAATTGGACCAGTCTGTACAGAGCCGCTGACCGCACCCACCGCTAGATTGGTAATGCCGGGACCGTTAATGACACAAGTATTCCCAGTGAGTGATGACAGACTCCAGGTTATGGTAGCGGTGTTACCACGCCGTACTATTGGTGGAATGGCATTGAGGTCCATTGTTGGACTGGTAGTACCAGTGCCGAGTATACAAATACCGCCACTAGGTGTCAGACCAGCTGCACAGGTGGCACTGAGGGTAACCGCATCGAGCATGGTAGTACCACTGCGAGCATGGAAGGTGGTATTACCGAGACCAATGGTTACACCAAAGTTTGTTTGTGTGCGGTTCGTACTCAATTGACTGGCAGGAGCTGTTACCCGATACATATTTGGTGAGGCTGCACTGTTATCAATATCCCAATTAAGCTGGGTGGCACAGGTACTTGCACCCTGTGCTACCGTACAGTTATTACCCCAGATAGTGGCGCTTGTGGTGGCGAAAGTAACCTGTGAAAACATGTCAATCCAGCCGACCACCTCACTTCCCCAAGCGTATGAATCTGCGTTCATCCCAGTGGCCATATTAGAGGTGATAGCATGATTGGTGCCACGCAGTGAAATCCAACCATCCCAAGCACCAGCTTCAGGATTGTTACTCATAGTACTGCAGGTACCGCCGAGTGTTCCCGCACATGCCCTGGCCCAACCACTCCAAGTGAGGTTTGGATATGTACCGGTCAAGCGAGCATTTTCTGCTGCCGTTCCGCCACCGGTTGGAAAACTAGCAAGACCACCGAACTTGACCCAGCCAATATTACTACTCCAACCCCAGCCAGTGATAGTCCGGTCGGCGTTAATGGTTACTTTGTAGTCACTTGAGGCACAGTTACTATCATTACGACAGTTGAGTGAAATCCATCCGATATTACTACTCCAGGCAAAGCCATCGAGATCAATCGGGGCTGGAAGTGTCTGAGCGTGAGCAAAGGCCGCTCCAACAAATAGCATAGCGAGTAAAAACAACTGGTACAGTTTCATATACTAGTAGTATAGGGTACGGAAGGACGCAAAGGAGGCGCTTGTACACAAATGGGGGAATGCTTTGGGGGGCAGTTTCAAACGGGTCAATACCCCCACTATATCTTTTAGGGTCAAGATCCTCTCGCTCCGGCTCGTCAAAAATATAGTGGGAAGACATATATAAAAAGAGCACCCTCGTCGGGTGCTCTTTTTATTATGCTTCCTCCACTATATCTTTGACGCCTCTCGACTTCTTAATGTCATTAGCCACGTTTGGTGGTACGACATCGTAGTGATCGAAGGTCATCGTCATGCTGGCGCGACCTTGTGTCATCGAACGGAGAGTGTTGGTATAACCAAACATTTCAGAGAGTGGTACTTGGGCGGTAATCACCTTCTTGTCGCCAAGGTCACTCATTCCTTCTACCTGACCACGCTTACTCGAGATATTTCCGTTAACGTCACCCATGAACTGCTCTGGTGTACGTACCTCCACCTTCATCACCGGTTCAAGGAGAACGGCACCAGCCTTCGCGGCGGCTTCCTTAAAGGCGTAAATGGCAGCGAGTTTAAAGGCGATTTCACTTGAGTCTACATCGTGGAATGATCCATCGTAGAGTTCAACCGTCACGTCTTCCATCTTGTAACCGGCCACAAAACCACGTGCCATCGCTTCACGACAACCCTTCATAACGGCTGGGATAAATTCACCTGGGATCGCCCCTCCCTTGATACTGTTCACGAACTCAAAGTGATCTTCACGAGTGACATTCTTGGCCACTTCCTTCCCTTCTTCAAGTGGTTGCATTGGGCGAATCTTAATCTTGACGTGTCCGTACTGTCCACGACCACCAGATTGCTTTGCGTACTTGTAGTCTGCTTCAGCTTCGTGTTGAATCGTTTCTCGATAGGCTACCTGAGGAGCACCAACGTTGGCTTCTACACCAAATTCACGCTTCATACGGTCAACGAGAATTTCGAGGTGAAGCTCACCCATACCCTGAATAATCGTCTGCATGGTTTCTTCGTCGGTAGAAACAACGAAGGTTGGATCCTCGTCAGAGAGCTTCTTGAGTGCAGTACCCATCTTCTCCTGGTCATTTTTGGTCTTTGGTTCGACACTCATTGCGACCACCGGTGCTGGGAACACAATTTGTTCAAGAATGATTGGATTCTGCTCATCACAGAGGGTGTGTGATGTCTTCACATCCTTGAGTCCTACACCAGCTGCGATTTCACCAGCGTATACTTCTTCAATTTCCGTACGCTTATCAGCCTGGAGACGCACGATACGACCAAGACGTTCCTTTTGGCCAGTGGTCGCGTTGTAGATATAACTACCAGCCTTCACGACACCGGAGTACACGCGGAAGAAGGTAAGCTGTCCTACAAATGGGTCAGTCTGAAGTTTAAACGCGAGTGCACAAAATGGTTCTTCGTCTGAAGCACTGCGGGTAATTTCACTATCATCTTTTGGATTTGTTCCCTTCACCGCTTCGAGGTCAGTTGGTGCCGGAAGATAGTCAACCACACCGTCAAGTACGAGCTGTACACCAATATTTTTGAGTGATGAGCCAGTAAACACCGGGAAGATTTCGTTCCCAATTACCGCTTTTCGAAGAGTTGCCTTGAGCTGCTCATTGGTTGGCAATTCGCCACCCAGATAAGCCTCCATCAAAGCATCGTCGTGTTCTACTACTCGCTCAATAAGTTCTGCTCGGTACATTTCGGCATCATCTGTAAGCTCACTCGGAATTTCGTGTTCAGTGATTTTTGTACCCATTTCTCCTTCGAAGGTATACGCCTTCATTCGAATGAGATCTATCACACCTTTAAGATTTTCTTCCGCGCCCCAAGGAAGCTGCAATCGGACTGCCTTCTTTGAAAGGCGATCGAGGATACTCTGGTATGACTTTTCAAATGATGCACCCATGCGGTCCATCTTGTTGATATAACAGATACGTGGAACCTTCGCTTCATCAGCATAGCCCCAGTTGGTTTCTGACTGTGGTTCTACTCCAGCAACAGAGTCAAATACCACCACGGCACCATCAAGTACACGCATTGAACGCTTTACTTCAGCAGTAAAGTCAATGTGACCGGGAGTGTCAATGATGTTGAAGTTGTACATCTGTGACTTGTCCTTACGATCAAGCACATCTGTCTTTGACCAATTACAAGAAATTGCGGCAGCGGTAATAGTGATACCGCGTTCACGCTCCTGCTCCATCCAGTCGGTCACGGTCGCACCATCATGTACCTCACCGATCTTGTGTGACATACCAGTGTAGAAAAGCACACGCTCTGAGGTCGTGGTCTTACCAGCGTCCACGTGCGCTACAATACCAAAGTTACGCATTCTGCTAATTGGGAATTCTCGAGCCATATAATATATATCAGGTTTATTAATGTGCGTCTTTTACAAAAACACGATTGGGGCGCGTACAAGAAAAGAAAATGCCACAAGTGGCGTCGCGCGAGTACTATACGGTATTTGGCATCTTTCGGCAATAGGAAATAGATCGGTCGTAACCAGCTCTAATTGAGACCTGCGGGTCAGGAACCTAATACCTTCATCGCTGCGAGCACCCGCTTCGCCCCAGCGATATTGGCTCCCTTGACGTAATCAATCCCCCCGTCCGTTTTACCCTCTGCCTTACAGAGTTCATGGATATTTTCCATGATAGCGACGAGCTTCGCTTCGACCTCGTCCGCTGACCAGGGATAATGAGCAGCATTTTGCGCCATCTCGAGTCCAGAGACCGCCACCCCGCCGGCGTTGCTCGCCTTACCCGGAGCATGGGCGATATGTGCATCATGCAATACCGCGACCGCTTCATTAGTTAGCGGCATATTAGCCCCTTCGACAACCAAGACGGCGTGCTTTGCTATAGCTTTGGCATCAGCCACATCAATTTCGTTTTGGGTGGCACAAGGGAAATAGAGATCGGCCGCGACTGTTTGCCAGGGTTTGCCCACCGTAAACGTTGCACCAGCAATCGCCAGGGTATCAAGATTAGCACCGGTATCTTTGTGAGCAATGATTGTATCAATATCACCCGTAGTTAGTCCGGCTTCTTTGTAGAGATAACCGGTACGGTCAGACAGTGTCAGTACCACCGCACCCTCAGAGACCAATTTCCGAGCTGTATGTTCAGCTACGTTACCAGACCCAGAGACCACAGAGCGTAATCCGGCCAGAGTCTTCCCGCTTTCGCGCAACATAGCGCGGGCAAAATACACCGCCCCGTGTCCGGTCGCAGCTGTGCGACCGAAGCTTCCGCCAATGAGTGGGTCTTTGCCAGTCATAGCCCCCTCACTGCGATGGGTGAGTTCCTTATACATACCCATCATGTAGCCAATCTCGCGACCCCCAACACCCATATCCCCCGCTGGTACATCCACTTCAATACCAATGTGGTGATGGAGCGGAACCATAAACGCCCGACAAAAACTGCGAATTTCGCTTTCACTCCGCCCCTTGGGATTAAAATCACTCCCGCCCTTGCCGCCCCCGAGTGGCAGACCCGTTAAGGCGTTTTTGAAAATTTGCTCAAATCCCAAGAACTTGAGTATGTCTTCGTTGACGGTCGGGTCAAAACGCAGACCACCCTTATAGGGACCAAGAGCAGTATTAAATTGTACTCGGTAACCAATATTGTGTTCAATTTCACCCCGATCATTGGTCCACAACACCTTAAAGGTGATAATCCGATCGGGTGTAGCCAGACGTAGGAGTCGGGCGTAGTCGGCCTCGGTTGCACCACTGGCTTTAAGATAGGGTGCCAAGGTCGTACATACCTCAGCCACCGCTTGTAAAAAGGTTGGTTGGTGCGGAAAGCGGGCGGTTAATACCTCGAGGATATCGGTGGTAGATGTCATACCTATCAGTATACGCCTCTTTATTGAGGGCTACCAATTCGGTCTAGTCGTTATCTGACTTACCCGAATGATCGTCTGTTTTGTCCTCATCTTTGTCTTCGTCTTTGCTATCGTCTTTACCGGAGTGTTCTTCCAAACGATTATCAGTATCGCCACCGCGGTTATGTCTATCCTCAGCACGATCATTCGTATCATGACTATCATCTTCCTCTTGATTGTCGCTATGGGAATCCTCACTTTCGACCCGACGATTGTCACTGGTATCAAAGTCGCGGTCATCACTACTACCATGACCACTGCGGTCTTGATCGTCTTCCTCGCCCTCTTCTTCAGACCGCACTTCAAGCTCATCGTCTTCGCGACCTCGAATCCGCATATCGTCGGTACGAATTTCAAAACGATCATTATCAATACGTAGACGCACGTCGTCACCCACTCGGCCTTGCACCCGCACTTCATCAATGAGCGTGATTACCGCTCGTCGGCGGCCTTCGGTGTCTGACTTTGGCAGTTCTTCAGCCTGTCGCAAAAATACATCCACCGCACGAGTAATCCGTGCTTCACCTTGTTCGTTTACCTGTACACCATTGGTGATATCTGTGATTTCCTTTTTAGTCTTCTCGATTTCTTCAGCGACAATCGCCACGAGCTCTTGCTGTCGCTCATCTAAAAACGCCGACATCAGTTCCGTTTTTCGGTCTTGACTGGCCAAGAGAAGACGCATCGCTTCGGTAGCTTGATCAACCGGGAAGAGGACATCACCGGGCTTCGCACTTTCAGCCGCAGCGACCGTGCTACCTGTACCGACAACAAGAAATACACCGAGCACGCCAGCCACTAAGGCCTTTGATGGTTTGTGTAGCCAAGCGGTATAGGGGGACACGATACTGGTTGTGGCTGGCACACTACCCGATACTTGCTCCATTATCCGGACAAACATCGCTTCACGAGCCGAGGCACTTTGGGCCGGTTTGCTAGCAGTCATTTTTTCATCAAATGTATCTTTCATGATGCTCGTGTTACGTGAGTAATGTTCCTAAAAATTCCTTCGCTCGATGATGTCTTGTCCGTACCGCCCCCTCTTCCATATTGAGTAAAATACCGATTTCTTTAAAGTTGAATCGCGACCAGTGATACAGGACTACAATCTCGCGCGCCGTCTCATCAAGGGCAGCGAGTGCAGCTGCCACATCCTGCCGAATCATACCGATTTCTGCTGGAGTGTTGGCGTTCTCACTCATCACTGTTTCATCGAGTGACTCTGGTTGCCGCTTCGTTTTTTCATACGTCTGTGCCAACTGGCGCCGCACAATGGTGAAGATGTACTGGTAGAGCTGTGCCGTGGTCGAATACGTAAAAGTTGGCAGGGCCTTAAAAAAGGCGATGAGCGTCTCCTGCACCACATCAGCCGCCTGCTCAGCATCAAAGACCCGGACCCGTACGTACGCATACAACCGTGGTTCAAGTTCATCAAAGAGCACTTGGTAGGCCAATTGGCTACCCGCTTTGGCTTCGTCACACTGTGTTTGCCACTCGTGGTCAGTCATAAAGGTGAGCCGACTCACCCATTAGATGGGAAGGGGTGGGCAAAACGTTACATTATTGGTTATTCTCCTCTGCGGCGGCTGCATCATCAGCATATTCAAGGACAGTACCCTCGCGGACAAAGACCATGGTACTGCCATCCTCCAAGGTAAACGTGAGGTTGCCATTGTCAGCTTCTTGGTATGACTTAATCTGGCTCACCATCTCAAAGTAAGGGCCTTCTTCTTTTGATTCACAGAACTTCTTGGTAGCCGCTACCGCACCAAAAGTCATAGCGGACGAGGTTCCAGTTGGTGGTACATATTCACTACTACCAGTATTACAGTCGGTGCCAAGGGATACTCGCGGGCCATCAAAGAGCATCGTAAAGACATCAGGGGTGGTTGGCTTGGTAACCGTACCATCGGTCTTTGTGGTATCACGCCAGAGATAGTTCCCCTTAAATTCTTTGGCCGCTAGCGCTGCTTCTAGCCACGGCTTGCGTCCTTCTTGAATAAAATTGCCATTGGTAATATCAATAATCGCCGTGGTCTGCACCCCAGGTACTTCAGTCATCGCCTGGTTGCGGTCGTGAATATAGTACGTGATGGTGACATTATTCCCTTCGCGTGTCAGCTTAGTTACCCGAATACGATCACCCAAAAACACCGAAGAAATATGATTAAAGGTCGTATCATTTTCGTCAATCAAAGCTAAGTAGACGAATGATCCTGTCCCCGGGGTAGACACCACAATCGGAACAGCCCGACGGCCATTTACTAAATCAGTCGCAAAGTCATCCATTGCATAGAGCTGTCCCTCACCAGTACCAGTAGCCATTGCAAAACGATTCATTGGATAATCCCGAGTCGCTGATGGATAGATCAGATCAAGCGTCACCTTCGTATCTGGCTGATCTGGTACCACAAAAGTCTTCCCCTTCATACTGTTCGCAACTGGTGGAATAGTCCAGGCATTTGGATCACGCGTGTACCGTGGTGGTTTTTCGGGTTTATAAAAGAAGTACCAGTAGGCACCACCCGCCAATACCGCTATTACTAACAATCCCAATCCAATGAAAAGATACTTTTTCATACACTATCTTTAGAATTACTCGGGTAGTATACCAGAAGCAAAATGCCGGTGGCGAGGGTAAACAAAGTGATACTGCGCGGATAAAGCCATTAGGAATAGGCTTTACTCGCGAAAATTCACAATAGTCGGCTAACGCCTCGTTTGTTCATTTTACAAGGATTTTGCAAGGTCAAGAATCTCATCAATACGAATCTGCTCCACAAAATCCGGAACGTGGGAAACGAGAATCATCGCCCCTTTGTAGTTATGGAGTGCTTCGGCAATCACTGGAATATGGCGGAAGTTGATGTGGTTCGTCGGTTCGTCGAGAATAAGGAGTCCCGGACGCTCCATAGTAAGTTTCGCAAAGGCGACAAGGCCCTTCTGCCCTTCAGAGAGATTGCCGACTTTATTCTTCATCACATCACTGTACAAGAGGAAACCGGCGGCAATTGAACGCATATCCTCTTCAATTTTCTTCGGCATCGAATCCATCAGGGTTTCAAACACCGTCTTATCAAAATCGAGGTTGGAGAAGTCTTGGCGGTAGTAGCCAATCTTTACACCAGGAGCAACGTGCTCACCCTTGGCGTGTCCTGAGGCAAACGATTCGAGAAGTGTAGTCTTGCCAATACCATTTGGTCCAATAATTTGGAGGTGCGTCCCACGCTTCAAAATCAAATCACATTCCACTTCTTTGGGTTGGTGGTTTTTGATGACTTTGTAGGAGGTAATACGCAACACTTCCAGTGGTACTTCGCCTTGTGTTTCAATAGTAAACGGACGGATAGTGCGGTCTTCTTTGCGGACGTCAACTTTGTTTTCTTCAGCTTCTTCGACATCGTCGCGCATACGCTTGGCGACAAGACGCATCTTGCCTCCTTTACTTGCAAAGTAGTTTATCTTGTCTTTATCAGCTTGGATTTGTTTGGCGAGCTGGGCGTTTTGGCGCTGTTCTTTTTCAACGCGGGCGGCGATGTCCTTGAGTACCGTGTGGTAGTTACCATTATATTGTTCAACCTGACGGTTTTGCGTGTTGAGGTATAGCACCCCATCGGTAAACGAGTTAAGGAACTCAGCATCGTGTGAAATCACAAGCACCGTCTTCTTGTACTCCTTGAGAAACACAGTGAGGTGTTCAATACCTGCGACATCGAGGTTATTCGTTGGCTCGTCAAGCAACAGTACATCCGGGTCTTGAATCAATGCCTGCGCGAGGAGGAGACGCGCTTGCTGGCCGCCGGAGAAGCTTCCGATGATACGATCCTTAAAACTCTCACGCATCTTTTCGGTCGGCGTAAGATTCACCACTTCAAGCACCGCGTCAATCCGTGGATCGATATCATAGACCTTCTCCTTAAAACAACTCTCAAAAAAGGCTCGGACTGTGAGCGTAAGTTCGTTGCGCGGAATAATCTGCCGTGAAATCGCAATGGTCGTACGTGGCTGAATATTGATATCACCAGAATCTGGCGATAGAGATCCCGAAATAAGCCCAAAAATAGTACTTTTTCCTGCACCGTTTTGACCCATCAGGGTCATCTTGGCGCCGCGACGCACCACAAAACTCGCTTCCTTAAGGATGGGGCGAGTTGGGTCGTGTTCAAACGACACCTCACTAAAAACAATAAGACCATCAGCGCGTGACATAGGTTTGTACCATACACTATTTTTTACGAACTGTCTAAAATATAATTAGCCGAGGACTGTAGAATACACATACAAAAAACCGGCTTAGGTGCCGGCTTTTTGTATTTCATCACTTTTTATTTCGCTGCTTCTAGTGCATTAACCTCTTCCTGAATAACCATAATGACGGCCGCCATTTGCTGATATATATCAGTTGAAGCACCTTTGACTGATCCAAAACCGCTACGATTTTTGGTCGTACTGGCCGTAGTACTGGTGCTGTGGTTTCCTTGACGAACTTCCTTGACTGGTCGCCATTCTCCATTTTGACACGTGATTGGTGTGATGCGACTACGAAAGCTCGTTCCATAACTGGCAGATGGTCGACTCATGCCTTCCTGGTAGGTTTTGTTAAACCAACGACAATGAATTGGTGACACACCAGGCTTTGATGTACCGGTACCACCACCGATACTAGTGGAACTACCGTTACCACCAAGACACTCTTGAGTCATCGGGCGAGAGCCACTTGCTCCAGTACTGATTCCATTCATCTTACCTTTTATACAAATTGGATTGGTTGGTTTGCTAGGCAAAGAACCTTCACGTTCCCAAACTCCACGACCATCTTTCACTCGACAGACAAATCGTCCGTCACTAATGACACTCTGGGTGCCACTGGCGTTTGTGATACTCGTGCGCTCTGTACCGACTGGGAATTTTTCACTTCCGCTTATACAGAACACCTTTACTGGTGAAGTCGATGCTACAGGTGTAACACCTGGTCGAGGAAGTGAACCCTCACGTTCCCAAACACCGCGACCATCTTTCACTCGACAGACAAATCGTCCGTCACTAATGACACTCTGGGTACCACTGGCGTTTGTGATTGAAGTGCGCTCGGTTCCCACTGCAAAATTTTGGCCACCACTTACGCAGTAGACCTTCGCTGGTGAGGTGGCGGCTGAAGCTGAATTCAAAACCGCTGCCTCTGCTGGTAAAGCAACAAAAAACGCAGCGAAAAAAGCCACGCTTGTGAGTAAAAGTAAATTAGTTTTTAATGCGACTTGCTTCATATGTGTGTAAACATTACGTTGACTGGTATAATAATTTGCCACAACAGAATGGCCGCTAGGGTTTTATCCCTAGCGGCCTCCGTTACTTTTTAGTATACGTCTGTTTTATTTCTTGTCAGCGTGTCTCTTGTGTATAACTACATTGACGGTATCATGCCACCCATGCCCTCCATCATCTTTTGCATCTCGCTCATGTCCATAAACTCGATGTTTGAGGGTGGCACAAACACAGAACCATCAGCTCGCCACGGCTTACAGTTGTAATCGACATCCATGTCTGGTGTTACCGCTGGCGCACCTGAACCAGTTTGTGGATTATTCATTGGTGCAGGAGTTGGACTCTCTTCTGACGGAAGTGTCATCTTGATACCCTGGTCACCCTGGGCACTTCCCCACATGTACATGGTGTTACTCTTTTTATCCATGATCATGTACGACGCAATATCTTCGGCCGCAGCACCCTTGATGAGGGTATCCACGCGCGCATTACCACCGTCATAAAACGCAGTACCTTCTTGCACCATACCATCGGTCCGGACTACAAACGTACACTCCTGACTTCGTCCAAGCGCGAGGAGACCCAAGAGACTACCCTTACCGCTCATGGCACCATCAGTTGATTCTTCTTTGACCTCATTATTTTCGGTTACCGGAACTTGATTAATACCGGCGTTGTCTGCTACCAAGGCATCTTTCGTTACTTTAGTGGCTAAACTAATACCAACCACAATAACGAGGATAATAAGCACTGCTCCAATGATGATGTTTCGTTTCATATCCGAGAATTATATCACCAAAAAAACCGCCAGTGGCGGTTTTTTGTGTCTCGGATTGGTGTTTAGATGAGACTGTTTTTGTCCTTTTTATCTTTCTTTGGTTTTTTTGCTTCTTTTTTATGTGTGAATTCGCCTTTAGCCATATATCGTATATCTACTCTTAACTGCTTACATCAAGTATACAACCAGACACAAGGAAGAAAAAGAGCCTTATGGTGCAAAGGAAACGGGAATTTCTTTTGCTTCGTCGTTTTCTGGAAGACCAGAAGGATTATCTTTTTTTAGAATAAGGGAGCCACGTTTCATAAAGTCTGGGTCGCCAGGTTTATACGGAGAGGTAAATGTGAGCGTAGCCACAAACGGTACAAACTCACTCGTCATCCAATCTCCCTGTGCCGTGGCCACTCCTTCCGCAATAATCAGTCCGTCCCAATTGACGAGCGTGACTGGGAAGGAACCCTCAAAGTACCAACCAGCCGCCTCTCCAGTAATGGTGAGGGGGCTCGTCACCACTGTACCTGGCAATGGAGCATTCAAGCGTACTCGTTCATTGGCGGCGACTGGGGGACAAACAAACTCGCAGTTTGGTCCCGTTCGTCCGACATACGAACCATCAGGACACTGCATGGCGTCTTGGGTACACATGGTTTCTTCCGGGAGCGGGGTTGGGGTAAGTTCGGTTGGCTGTGGAGCAGTGACCCGACCAACCATAAGACCGCCAAAGAATACTACTAAAACCACAGAAGCAATAAACAACGCTAACAAGTGTTTCATATACCATAGTATAGCAAAAATCGACCAAGATGTGGTCGATTTTTGCTACTTACTTTCCATTTCTTTTACCTTTTGGAGGGCAACGATATACATACTTTCAGACCAGCCAAGCGGCGTATTATCGTTTGGTACTGGACTGTGCGAGAAGTAGAGCTCGGGAATCTCTCCATTGCTCGTCACCGTATTGCGGGCTTGGCGCAGGTAGTACCAGGCGCGCTCTTTTTCACCGCGCATGGCGTAGATGATAGCGAGCCATGAGAGACCAAAACACCACTCCGCTTCTTCACTATATCCGTCTTCGTTCGCGTTGTAGTAACGATCAAGCTTGTAGCGGATGACGCCACGGTCACGAGTGAGGTGGTACACCACATTTTTGATAATCGTATCGGTCTCAGCTTTGGTCGTCACCGCAAACGGGTAGATAAGTGAGAGAAGGGCGAGGTCAGCAAACTTCGTCCGTGATTCCCGAGGCAAGAGTTGGCGTAGCGCTTCTTCACCGTAATGAATTGCGACAAGTGGTACCTTAAGCCACTCCACTTGACTCGCGAGCTTCAGTGCTGCGACACCCGCTCCAACCGATGAAGCATGCACCTCCATGTTCTCTTCCCAGATACCGTTGTCGGCATCGTGCCAATACTCTACCCGCACGAGGTAGTCCACAATCATCTGTGTTACTTCTTTTTCTTCAGCGGTAGTTGCAACTGCGTGGCCTCGCAGCTCAAGATCACAAATAAGATAGAGTACTTCCGCGACCGCATCATTCTGGCTATTCCCCCACTCTTCCCAATATTCTTCAAAGGTCTCCGGGTGGAAACGGGCGTGGATGTACTGCCAAGTCTCGTGAGGCTTATTCGCAATCGCCCAGTTGATTTTGTCTTTATGCTTTGCAAAGACTGAGAGGAGCGCTTTCGCAGTCTTCACCACTGTTTCAATGTCCCCAGTTTCGAGAAAGCCAAGCGTCATAAAGTAGTTGTCTCGGAGCCACGCCTTATCGTAGCCGGTCCCCACCGTATGAGCTGCAGCCGTAAAAACCCCCGTTGGCTTTTGGAGTTTCTTTAAGACCGTAATATGCGCGTGGATTTCTTTGTCAAAGTCGATACTCATATTTATTCACTGAGGTTTTGCCAGGCTTTTTCACCGTGCTTCGCAACCGCCGATAGCGGTGGCAGGGCCGCCTCTACTTCGCCAGCTGCCCGTGGATAATAGCTTCGCAATTCAGCATAAAGTGCCACCATCCGTTCGTAAGCACTAAAGAGTTCAAGGAGTTTGACGACGGCTTGTTCCGCTCGGTAGTGATTTTGGGCCACAATATCTTGATGCAGTGCCTCGACTGCTTCACGGTGCTGCTGGGCAAAGGCGACCATACAATCTTCGGCGCTTGTGAGCGCATACTCTTTTTCGTGTGTGACAAAACTCCGCTTCAGTTCTTGTGGCAAACGCGGCAACAGCGCCTCCATCACGAGATCAAAGGCTTCTTGCCGTTGCGCTTCAACGAGCGACAATGGTCGCTCGCCCTTGCCTTCTCCACCCGATTCTTTACCACGCTTCGGAGTCTTTTCCATGTACGTAGTATAGCGCACCCTTCCCAACAAAAGAGATACTCATACACAAACGATGTCTTAAAGTTGAAAGAACCGAGTATTTTGTACTATACTGCCGTCAGTTCGTTCAACACCCAGGAGGCAACATTGGGACACAACAAAAGAAAAGTGGGTCCGCGTGAGCAGGCAAACAATCGTCAACAAGCGCATCCACACATCATCAAATTGCCGCGTGCAATTGTCGGTGTCTGCACCCAATCGAGCAGAAGGAGTGATGCCTTCAGTTACACCAGTGAACATGAGGGGCAAACTGCCATCATCTATGCCACCAATGACGACGGTACGCTCTATGGGGCATTTCAAGGCATTATCGATCGAGTATCGCGGAAGGGTTCACGGCAGTTTGCTTTGCGCAGTGCGACACCCGTGAATCCAAAGCGCTGGCAGGAGAAATTCGGGAATCTTGCCCCAGTCCCAACCGACTAGCGCATACCCTCGCCACCACGAAAGAAACGCCGCCTCGGCCCTTCTTCCGAGGTGGCGTTCTTGTTTGTTTGCACATCTCATAAATAAACTGTATAAGAGTGGTGGATGCTCACGCGAAGCGTCTTTAGCCTCAACGAAAAGGGAGAACGTCATGTCTGACAAACAGCGATTGACTCCCAACACGTATTTGGGAGAGGTATCATTTTACGTTGTTCCGTTCTTCGGAACGATGGAACCGGTTCTACAACATCTGCTCGGCATGTCTGCCAAACCGCCTGGTGACTACCCCAAAAAGTTCCTCGATATCAAAACGCAGACAGCAGGAGAAATATGGGATTTTTTTAGTGAAGTTGAATTACCAGACGGTAGACTCGCATTGAGATTGTGTGCGGATGATATGGGTATGACTGACCTCGCCTTTATCGAAACCCATTTTCTCTACAAAGAAGGGATCGAGGACGACGCTTTTCTCCGCTTTGTCAGTGACTTAGTCACCTATCTACGCACGCGACCAATCGTCGATGCCAACAAGTGCGAAGGGGCCGAGATTTTTGCTGAGGAAGTAGCGCAAATGTGGCCTAAAGAGTCCGACGAGGAGCGAGCATTCTGGGACAGTCTACCCACGGTGATACGAGAAGATTTCGGCCTACCCTACTACCTCTGGCTCGAATCATTGGAGTTTCAAACGCCTGAAGGCTAGAAGGGATCCGCCCGAACGTAAGTGAACAACCCACGCCACTACAAAAGAGACGCTGCTTCGGCCGATCTTCGAGGTGGCGTTTCTGATTTAGATAAGATAATTTTTGAAAGTAGAAAGCGCCCCATTACAGGACGCTTGGATTTCATGAAGCCGTGCTACAGCAAGGCCTGGACGTGAGCAACTTGGCTGCACAGCTCGTTCGATAGCTCACGAAGATGTTCAGCCTCCGAAAGCATGCGACTTACTTTCCTCTCAAGCCGTTGTCGAAAAAAGCTTTTCCACTTGTCTGTATTGTACCACTTCTCGCACTCGCGAGAATAATCTGGGTGCTCCCAACTCATGTCAGCCGGCCACTCATCCTCTAGCCATTGGTACAGGGTCTGAAACGGATGATTGTCGTATCGAGTATCATGGCTGAAACGCAAAATTTCGACACCCGTCTCAGTCAGACTCAGCTTACCCCACAACCGCCCTTCACCTTTGAGGTGTTCGCCATTCGGACCCCAGTCAACATACAGGGAGACGACCGCGTCAATTCCCTGCAAGTCAACAAGGGCTCTGAGCATCGCTTTGAGCATTTGCATTCGAGAATGCTTCATTCGCTCATTGTGTTGATTCAGAATTCGATTGGCGAGCAACTTGTTAGTCAACGGACGGTATTTGGTTTTATCATCAAGATTCTGATGATAACCACATAGATCAACGGTACCCATCGAAATACTCCTTTCGCTAGATCTCTTAGGGTTTGCGTACAGTAATATGAAAAGTTATTTTTGTCGATAATTTACTACACAAGAAAAAAGACCCAAGTGGGACATGTGTCCAGCAAGGGTCTTTTTTCGTGGTGCGACAAAGTGAGTCGCTCAAATTTTGGTTTTTGGAATTACCAGGCGAAGTGTGCAAATGCCCGGTTCGCCTCAGCCATCTTGTGCACATCATCTCGCTTCTTCACTGCCACACCTTCTTCCTTGGCAGCCAAGACTAGTTCGTTGGCAAGAGCCTTGTGCATTGGGATACCCTTAGCTCCACGAGCAGCACCGATGATCCATCGGAGCGCGAGCGCGAGACGTCGCTCTGGACGCACTTCACGAGGGACCTGGTAGTTCGCACCACCGACGCGACGTGAACGGACTTCCATGAGTGGCCCCGCATTGCGGAGTGCAGTCTGGTAGACCTCAAGTGGGTCTCCACCGTCTTTGCGGTTCTTAATTTCCTCAAATGCTGCGTACACAATCTTGCGAGCCGTTTCTTTCTGGCCACGCAACATGATGTAGTTGATGAGGCGCTCTACGTCGGTTGAAGCAAACTGGACGTCTGGCTTCACGACTGGGCGCTTCTTGATTGGTCGTCGCATGTTAGTTTCTTAATTTGTAATTAAGAATGAGAGTATGGCAATCGCCTCCTTTCATTCTTCGCATATTCTGATGCCGAAGGTTGCCCTTGCATCTCAACCGTTATCTGTAGCGAATATAGACTATTTGTAATTTGCTTCTCCAAGATACGTTATGTCTTGGTTTTTGCCTTAAACCTACAGCGATTTTCAAAATAAGATGAGAAGCGAGGCGAACCAGGAAATTGAAGTGAAATGTATGTGTAATACTTTGAACTTCAATTTGCCGCAGTTCAACAAAGCTTATCGCTTATTTTGAAAATTGCTATTTGGCCTTAGGCTTCTTCGCACCGTAGCGTGACCGTCCCATCGTTCGGTTCGCAACGCCAGTAGCGTCGTACTTACCACGAACGATTGTGTAGTTCACACCGATGTCCTTCACACGTCCACCACGCACGAGGACCACTGAGTGTTCCTGCAAGTTGTGCTTGATACCTGGGATGTACGCAGTAATTTCCATACCGTTACTGAGACGAACACGAGCGATCTTGCGAATCGCAGAGTTCGGCTTACGCGGCGTCTTGGTCGTTACCTTGGTACACACACCACGCTTAAATGGTGAGTTGTACGTATTTGGCTTGTTGATGATTGAGTTAAAACCCATTGTCAACGCACCAGTTTTCGTACGTGATACCGGATCACGGCGCTTCTTCTTGGTTAATTGATTGATTGTTGCCATAAAGCCCGCGTAGAATACTACAGCTATCCTTGTTTTGCAAGCTGAAATGA
>CAYSNO010000002.1:23428-25279 GCA_964432455.1 uncultured Candidatus Saccharibacteria bacterium | reverse complement strand
AGGAAGAGGAAGGTCTCGCTGAGACTTGTCCCTGCCCCGACCTGCACAACTACGGCAAAAATAAGCGCCAAAAGGATGTTTACCGCTGGACCAGCAGCGGCCACAATTGCCTCCCCCCACTTTTGGTTGCGAAAATTATACGGATTGTACGGTACAGGCTTGGCGGCACCAAATAAAAGGGGGGAACCAGACAAAATAAGGAGTCCGGGTACCAACACCGACATAATCGGATCGATATGGACGAGTGGATTGACCGACAGACGACCCTCAAGGCGCGCGGTTGGGTCTCCAAGCCAATTGGCAGCATAGGCATGTCCCACCTCATGGAGGACAATTGAAACAATAAGGCCGATAATCAGGGCAATAGTCAGTGGTTCCATAACGCTCCTATTATACACGAATGCCTTAACTGCCATAATTACTCATTATGCTTGCAATATTGACCATCCGTGGTAGGATAGCGGGACTAAAAAACATCGATATGGCAAAAGTTTGCGACATTACCGGAAAAAAGACACAGATTGGCGGGAAGTACAGTAACCGTACCCGTGCAACGCAGTTTAACCCATCAGGGAAGACTAAGCGTGCGCCAAACCTCCAAAAGCGTCGAATTTTTGTACCGGAGATTGAAAAGACAGTAACGATTACTGTTTCAACCAAGGGCCTCCGCACTATCGCCAAGAATGGCGCTTTCAAGACACTCAAAGAAGCAAAACTTATCTAATCGCTTTATCCAAAAATCGCCAGCTACTTTGTTGGACTACGAAAAATGACCCTCGCTGGACAACTCGTCCCACTTGGGTCATTTTTCTTGTCCTTTCTTACAGAAACTGTCCACTCATCTGCCTCTTTGTTCGCTTACTCACAAAAATGCTAGATGGGTCTTGCGAAAAGTATCCCATACTTTTCTCACTAGTATCTGCCTGATTTATTGAATAAAGCTTGTGGCTCCGAGTTGAATCTATTCAACATTATTGCTTCTGCCAAATCCGAGCACCGTCACTCAAAAAATGTATAGCTCCCTCGGTGGCAGTATTACTGATCGGAATATTTCGGGCAGTTACCCTATCCACCACCTCATCGTTGGGGTGGCCGTAGCGATTATCCTTCCCTGAAGAGACTACCGCGTATTGTGGCTTCACCGCTTCGAGGAACAACTCACCAGTTGAAGTCTTCGAACCATGGTGTCCGAGTTTAAGGACTTCACTCTGTAATTGTTCGCCATAGGTGACACTGAGATAATCTTCGATACCCACAGGTGCGTCCCCCGTGAGCATAAAGTCACTCTCGCCATAGCTCACCTTCACCACAATTGAAGAGGTATTACTCTCGAGCATTGATGGATCACGCGCTGGGGATAGTACGGTGATAGTGGTGGAAGCTCCAAGGGTGTACACCTGCCCCGCCCGAGCAAAGTGGACGATATTGGTTTCGGCCGTCAGTGCCTTTTGATACGCACTCGCGGCAGTGGTCTCGCCGGTGTTTTCGGTAGTGAGGATACTCATGACTTTATACCGAGCTAAGACATCAATCAGTCCACCAATATGGTCTTTGTCCGGATGAGTACCAATAACAAGATCAAGCGTACGGTCGCCCCATGGGAGTTCACGCGAGAGTTCACGCAACACGGTGCCGTCCGGTCCACCATCAATCAGTGCCTGCGCTCCATCTGGTGTCTCAATCAAAATAGCGTCTCCCTGTCCCACATCGAGAAAGGTGACTTCGAGGTATGAGGAACGGGTCGCAAATAATCCGGCAGATTGCCCACCCATTTCATCAATCACCAGGGCAGCAAGGAGAAGCAAAAGCGCCCCAACACTCCCCCAGCGCGCTACAATGCGACGTTCCATA
>CAYSNO010000002.1:0-23328 GCA_964432455.1 uncultured Candidatus Saccharibacteria bacterium | reverse complement strand
ATGCATTACACCCCCCTTTCATTTGAAATCGGAACACTCGATGGAATCAGTTCAGAGACCATTGAAGAACATATCGGCCTCTACAATGGCTATGTTAAGCATGTAAATCTCATTGCGGAAAAAATCGCCGCGTATAACCACGACCCAGAAAACAACAGCTACGCCATCAGTGAGATGCAGCGTCGTCTTGGATTTGAATTTGGCGGGATGCGCAACCACGAATACTACTTCACGCAGCTCGAGGGTGGCGCAAAGGCGCTTCCTGAAGGTAAGCTTCGAGAACTTATCGAACGCCAGTGGGGTAGTGTCGAGGCATGGAAAGCGCGCTTTGAAAAAATCGCCATGACCCGTGGTGTCGGTTGGGCGATGTTGTACCACGACGCACACACTGACCAGCTCATCGTGACCTGGGTTGATGAGCAGCACATCGGCCAGCTCGCTGACCTCGATATCGTCCTTGCACTCGATATGTGGGAACACTCATATATGCGCGATTATGTTCCAAGCAAGAAGAGGGAATACATCGACGCCTTTTTCCGTAACCTCAACTGGGAAGTGGTAGCCAGTCGCGTAATCTAACGAAAAAATATTGGTACCTCATGACGAGCAGCCGGTGATTCGGCGGCTCGTTTTGTTTTGTCTGCGATTAATATTGTCTTTCGATAGTCCTCCTCTTCTACTATCTCCCAATGAGCCAGTTCTTCCTCCTCTGCCTTGGTCAGCGCACTGTCTCTTTTTCCCTGCTTCGTTTGAAGTTTGTGCCACCAATACCAAGCCACACCCAAAAGGAGATACGCCACCGGTAATAGATAACCACTAAAAGCCGGTATCGTCATGGTAGCAATTGGCAACTGCGCTGCAAAGGTGGCAATCCCGATGATATACATGAGTGATAACTGGGCCAACAGGGCCAAAGGTAACGCGAGCATTGTCGAGCCAAGGGCAACTAGACCGGCAAAGAAGGTTGTGAGCATCGCCACGGGCACCATCGGGAGCGCGAGTAGATTCACCGGTATGGCTACGAGTGACCACTCACCAATGTGGTAGAGGATGAGGGGAAGAACCGCAATCTGGGTAGCGATGGTAGCGATGAGAAAGGTCTTGAGGCCAAACCAGGTGGTGACTTTGGTGAAGAGCTGTTCAAACTGCGGTGCAATAAGTACCAATCCCAACGTCGCCATAAACGATAGTTGAAAGCCGATATCAAAACGAAGAATGTATGGGTTACTCGCAATCATGAGAGTTCCTGCGAGTACCAAGACACGCAAGATATCGTAGGGACGGGTAAGTAGTGCGGTAAGGAGAAACAAGAGTGCCATCGTCGTCGCTCGCATAACACTCGGTGAATAGCCAACAAGAAGTGCGAAGACGATAATCGCACCGCCTGCCACTACGAGCCTCATTTTAAACGGCAGAAAGAACGAGGTAACAGCCAGTACAAACGCCACTACGAGCATAATGTTGTACCCCGAGAGTACGACGATATGCACAATCCCTGCCGCCCTGAAATCATCAACGAGTTCTTCACCAAGCGCTGCCTGTACACCAAGGAGTAGCCCAGCCCCGAGTCCATACGCCGGGTCAGGTAGCACCTCCGAGAGACGAAGGAGGAAATATTGTTTCACCTGGTAGAGTCGTGCGAGCAATGATGATTCATCTCGTTCAATGATGGTTGGTATTACAAAAGACATTGTGTGCGTAATACCACGCGCTTCGAGGTAGCCGGGGTAATCAAACTCGCGACCAAGGTCAGTGACAAAAGTTTCTGGTCGTTCAAGCTTGTCTGACACTTCGATTGTGTCGCCATACCGAATGTCACTATAGCGATCAACCCGAAGGAGTACGCGTGTCTCGGCGGTCGCGACGGTAAGCATCGTCACTCCTTCGCGGACGTCTGGTTCGCGGATCACCCGACCGGTGATTGTAGTTTCTCCAACTGGCACAGCAGCAATTCTGTTGGTCATCGCATCCTGTACGCTATCCATCCGCACTATTCCGACAGTTCCAGTAATCAAGCCTGTACTCACGACGAGCAGTAATGAGAGTGACCAGCGTGGTGGCTTTTTTGCCGTCTGGTATTTCTTCGTCCGCCACCACAATACAAAAAGCCCTCCCGCCATGAGAAGAAGCAGAAGGATAGCAAAGTAGCTTACATCGACAAACGAGCGGACAAGGACCCCGAGGACGAACCCGAGTGTAACGGTATAAAACAGCACCGTCTTCATATCTATAAGTGTAGCAGAGGCGGGAACGCCTCGACATGGGTAGTCGAGGCGTTGGCACAAGGCCAGAGTATGTGGTGCAAAACCACGGACGGTGTGTTCAGCCCAAGCCTGGAAACTAGGGTTTATACTTCGCTCTGACCTCACAGGTCTCGAAGCAACCTAGCCACCCAAGCATTACTGCTTGGGAATCCAACGATGTCAGACATCGTTACCAGATAACTGGCTCTCGGGCATCATCTCCACCGAATCCAAAAAGTCTTCTTGCAGAGGAGCTCATCACCGCCGTCACCGAAGGACGACAGATCGACGGTGGGGTTATGGGAAGGAACAGACTGGGGCATCACAGCCTCATTGTTAAGATTTCACTTCAGGGTGACGGCATGTCGAGCTCCCCTTGAGCGCATGCCTACTTTTAGACTACGCCTCATCTTCAAGATTTGCAAGCTTGCCATGGGACAAAAGAAAACCGACCGGGTTTCAAACCGACCGGCAACTGGGGCGCCTCTCAGCGCCCCAGCAATGTCAGAGCTTCGTGACGCGAAGTTCTTTGGGATGAACCTTCATGGGTTTCTGCCCGACTGGAGATATCACTACCATGCCGGACCGGAGGACTCGAGCCGTGACCTGTACGCCGCGCCACCAAGCTAGGTTTTTCCAAACCCGCTTTAGTGCCATGCTGTACATTTCTCGACGACACTCTGGCCGTCGGCGCAGTTGCACACGCTTGCGAGCCATCAGGTCTGACCGCTGTCGCTGTCCCCTTTCTTGTGGGTTTCTTTCGGTCCTTTATACCAAGAAATCATCTCAATCTCCCTGTTCCTTGCGCCACCGCAATGTAGCACAATGCTAGTACCCTACCGTAAATTACCGCTTACCGTCAAGTGCTTCGTTCACCAGACGATCCGCTTCTTTGTTCAGTTCACTCGAGATCTGCGTGAAAAAAATATGCGGAAAGCTCGCTACCTGCAGATTGTGAATCGCAATAAAGAGTGGAACAAGACCGGGCTCGTTGATTTGGTACTCATTATTAAGCTGTTTTTTCACCAGTTCACTATCAAGGCGAATCTCCACGTCCGTCACTTTGGTGTCTTCACCGAGCACTTGCTTGAGGGTCTCAAGTCCCACCATCACCGCATGATACTCGGCGTAGTTGTTGGTGCTATTCCCAATGGCTTGCCCTACTTCTTTGAGCACCGTGCCCGCCTCGTCAGTGATATAGACACCGATTGCAGCTGGGCCTGGATTCCCCCGTGCGCCGCCATCGGTGTAACAGATGACTTTATTCATATACGTACTGTAGCATAGATAGCAAAAGGGCGCCCGTTGCCGGCAGGCGCCCCTTATGATTCTTTTTGGTACACGAGCCGAGACTCGATTTCCTTGCCATTTGCCAAACGAGTTTGATAATTATCCCCGGACATTGGCTCAAGCCGGGCCCAGAGCCCATCACTGGTGAGACCGTAGCAGTAGAGCTCGCGCATGAAAGTCCCAATAAGGACTTCTCTTCCAGCAAAAATGGCAAGACGCATATCTTTGAAATATTCGGACACTCATCACCCCCTTTCTAACGAACTACAATATCGAGAAATTAGATGATGTCAACAATTCGCAAGCGAGTAGATCGTCGACCCATAAAAAATGATTCTTCAATATGTGCAACAAGTGTACAAGCCTGGCCATCTTTTGGTGACAAAGAAAAATCCTCTGGAGTAGCAAAAAAGGCGATAGCTTCAAGTGACCCGCGTTTGGTCGGGAAAGTGAGCTTGAGATGTTCTTTGGTTTTGCCAAAGAGGGCAACGGTGTCTGGCACTACACCCGTAAACGCAAAAATTGGCTTTGGATTCCCGGTACCAAAGGGAGCAAGCTCTTTGAGTAATTGCCGTACGGGCCCCATGACTTCATCTAGAGTCAAAACCGCATCGACCTGGAGTGGTGTTTCGACTACCGCTTCACTCCCGAGTCGGACAAACGCTTCATTCAGTGCGTCACCAAAGGAATGGATATGTGCATCATGGACGGCAAATCCGCCCGATGCATGGTGTCCACCATACTCATGAAAAATATCTGGCACCGCTTCCATGAGGCGCACAACACTCACCCCACCGCCCGAGCGACACGACCCCTTAATCACATCATTACCGTCGCGTCCCCACAAAAATACGGGACGTTTGTATTCTTCGGCCAGTTTGTTGGCGGTTAG
The DNA here is from genome assembly GCA_964432455.1 of uncultured Candidatus Saccharibacteria bacterium. Taxonomy (GTDB): domain Bacteria; phylum Patescibacteriota; class Minisyncoccia; order Phycocordibacterales; family UBA918; genus OLB19. Next base: position 18,903 of record CAYSNO010000002.1, on the reverse strand, counting down.
TCCCACCAGGGCCGGGCGCCAGAGAGGATTGCCCATTACCAAGACCGCTGGCATATCGGTCATTTCCTTAAGGCGACCATGCACCTCACGCGTCATCGTAGCGACAGCTCCCTTACGTTCATTGTTGAGGTGTTCAAGACGCTCGACATACCCACCAGCTTCTCCTTCGTCTTTGGTCACAAGGAGATTGAAAGCATGTTCAGGTGCATCCATTCTCGACGCGGCATTAACCCGTGGGCCAATAGTGAAACCAATATCTTCTTCGGTCAGGTACTGCTGGGGGATACGAGCCACTTTGAGTAATTGCTGGAGACCTGGCCGGCGGGACTTGCGGAGGACCGTCAGTCCATAGTGAGCAAAGATCCGGTTCTCACCAATGAGTGGCACCATGTCCGCAATGGTCGCCACCCCCACCATATCAAGCCACCATTTTTCCTGGCCCGGCAAGATAGCAAAATCGCCGGTATTAATGAGCGCCTGCACTAACTTAAATACCACCCCTGCCCCACAGAGGTGTGGGAAAGGATAGTCGCCGAGCTTCGGATTTACAATCGCATGTGCGGATGGGAGTGTTTCACCTGGTTCGTGGTGATCAGTCACAATCACATCAACCCCAAGTTCTGCGGCACGGGCGATAGCTGCATCATCGTTCGTACCACAATCAATCGTGATAATTAATTTGGCACCTGTTTTGGCGATAGTCTCAACGGCACTGACACTAAGTCCAAAGCCCTCAAAGTGACGATGCGGGATGACGTTCGAAAAATGCGAATAAGCAATCGCCACAAAAAAGTCGTGGAGAACCACCGCCCCCGGGATGCCGTCACAATCGTAGTCACTAAAGATAACAATCTGTTCTTCAGTTGCTATCGCTGCTTTAATCCGTGCTACCGCTACGTCCATAGTATGCAACAACTCAGGTGCATGGAGGGTGGTGTAGTCTGGCTGTAAGAAGGCGGCTTGTTCTGCTTCACTCTGCAGGCCACGATGTCGTAAGAGTGACTCACGCAGCGTATCAAGCGTACCATCATGAAGGAGCGTAAACGGAAGAGTCATACTAGAGAACTGTATGGTACCATAAAATGCATATGTCGACCGAACCATCAATTTTCACCCGCATTATCAACCGTGAAATCCCGGCTGAAATTATTTATGAAGACGAGTTTTGCATCGTTATTCCTGACAAGTTCCCCAGTCAGGCAGGACAGCTACTCGTTATTCCCAAAGCACAAATTGCGTATATTGCAGATCTCGGTGAAACCACTTACCAACACACGATGGCTATAGTAAAAAAATGTATGCATGCTTTAGACAAGGCGCTTGGTACTGTGCGCACTTGTGTGGTAATTGAAGGTTTTGAAGTTCCTCATGTTCATGTACGTCTCTATCCTTGCCAGACTGCCGAGCTTAACCTCGATAGTCGTCAGGAAGCAAGTGATGCAGACTTAGCCGCTCTCGCCGCTGCGCTGCGACCACATCTTTCTTAAAACAATAAAACACCCGGGACCATCAGGCCCGGGTGTTTTATTGTTTATCCTTCGTAGCCTAAGGCTTTGAGTGACTGAGTATTCCCTTCCTCAAGTAAGGTCAACATCGCGCCACCACCAATTGAGACAAAACCGAACTTATCATTGAGTCCAAGTTCCTCCACCGCTGCGACAGTATCGCCGCCACCAAGGACGCTCATAGCGTCACTGTTAGCAATAAGCTTCGCAACCGCTTGAGTACTCCCTGGTACACCATTTTCGTAGAGACCAAGTGGACCATTCCAGAGGATGGTCTTGGCCGCTTGTATCTCTGGTGCTAGCTGCGCCACGGTCGCCGGACCCATATCAGTAATTTTTTCATCCGCCTGAACATCGTCAACTCGTGCCACTCGCACTCCACGAGCGCTTTCGACAATGAGGTCAACCGGACGAATCAATTTTGGATTAGTAAGAAATGGTGCACCAACAAGCGAGACGTCTGATACAAGGGAGGATCCTACTTCGAGTCCATCGGCGAGCATGATGTCGTTCGCGAGCGCACCGGAGACAAAAACTCGATCATACGAAGCAAGGTACTTTTCAACCAGTGGCATCTTCGTTTCAAACTTCGCACCGCCAATAATAAAAAGTGATGGATGTTCTGGCTGCATCACCTGCTCGATATGGGTCACTTCTTCAAGCAGCGTAATACCGGCATACGCTGGAAGAAGGGTCGGTAGAGTTACCATTGAGGCATGGTCACGGTGGATGTTATCAAAGGCATCGTTCACGTAGATATCACCAAGTGAAGCTAGCTCGGCGGCGAAGGCACCATCATTGGCAGACTCACCCTCATGTTGACGAAGATTCTCAACAATCAAAATCTCACCTGGTGCCATGGATGCTCGCGCGGTCAGAAGTTCTGGACTCCCAAGGCTCCCACCCCAGGTACACGGGATGAGCGTATTAAATGCTTCAAACACTGGCTTAAGCGTATCGGTTTCATCGCGACCAATGTGCGCAATCAAAATGACCTTAGCTCCCGCTTCATGCAGGTAGGTGAGAGTTGGGAGTGCCCGCTTGAGTCGATACATGTTCCCGACGACACCATCCACGAGCGGTACGTTGCATGATGAGCGAACAATCACATACCGTCCTTGTACATCCCCTGCCTCAGTAATTGATCGCATCATATGAACTATATTTATTTAAATACACGCGGAAATAATTTTTTGGAACTCGACCGGCTTGAGGCTCGCTCCCCCTACGAGGAACCCACCGACAGCACTCTCTTTGTATAACTGAGGTGCCGTATCACCATTAACTGACCCACCATAAAGAATAGTGACAGCGCTCGCGCCACTACGTCCACCGATTTTGGTGAGGATCTTTTGGATAAAGAGCTTCATCTCGAGGACATCGGCAGGTGTTGCTGTCGCACCGGTACCAATCGCCCAGATTGGTTCGTAGGCAATGACGATTTCTTTGTAGCGGGCAACCGGCACAGTCGCCAGGGCTTTTACAATCTGTGCTTCAATCTCAGCATAAAAATTCGCCTGGGCATCACGTACCCGCTCACCAACACAGATAACTGGTCGCATGCGCTGCTTTAAGAGCATCACGACGTTCGCATTCACCATACTATCGCTTTCGCCGCGAGCACGACTCTCTGAGTGTCCGACAATCGCGTACGATACTCCATACTCGCGACACTGAGCTGGTGAGACCATACCGGTAAAAGCACCAACTGGACCGGGGTGTACTTGCTGCACACCAAGGTAGAGTGCTGATTTTTTCACTGCCTTCGCCACCGCACCGACAAACAAGGTAGGGGGTGCAATCACGATGGTGACACCAGTACTTTTTTTACTACTGTTTGCCACCGCCTTGGCAAGCGTGACTGCTTCACTCTCCTTCTGTGGGTTCATCTTCCAGTTGCCGATAACTAATGGGTGTTTTTGTGCCATAACCCAATAAGTGTAGCATATGTCCGTTAGAACCTAGGAAAAAAGCCGTCAGACGAGGCGCGCAAATGAGGAAATGCGAGACGTATATAGACATACGGTGAGTGTTTCCGATATGTAGCGCAACAAAGTCTGAGGGATTTTTAACAGGCTCTAGTTGGAGTCGCGCCAGTCGGAATATTCATACACATCCGATGTCTCGGGAATAAACGGTGGTGGACTCTCTACCAAGTTTCGGTCGTATGACGTGTAGCGGTCTCGAAATCCCGAAACGGTGTTGCCGCTATTGGTCCATTGAGTCCCTACGCGACCATTTGAAACCACGGTACCATTATGGGTTTCGGAGTTCCGAATGGTAAAGGCCCGTAGGTTAGGAGCCGCATTTGGCAACAACTGCGCTGCTGTACAATACGCGGTGTTATTACAATAGAAGTTTCGTCCATAGCGACCATTTTGGGCAATGAAGATACCATTGAGTACCATATCGTCGGGGACATTTACGCCAATCAGTACATCTTGTTCGGCAATCGCGAGAAGACCTGAGGTGGTGGGTGATGTGTAGGTAATATTATTGGCCAAGATAATTGATGGATTGATGGTTGTCGAAGTTGCAAAACTAGCCGCGAGGGTAATTTTTTGTGGAATAGTGCCCTGCAACCACACCTTATCCTGCGCCACCATCAAAGGACAACTATTTGAGATTGCGTATGTTCCCACTGAACTGGTGGCATTTACAACATTTTGTTCAGACTGCCAACCGTTTTCGGTGGTGTAGCCCCAATAGGTATGGACACTCGTCACACGATTAACGGTCACGGTGTTATTGCTGTTGAAGCGAATTTGGTACCCAAAGTTACCTGCCGGCAATTTATCAAGAAAGATTCCATTACTGCGCGCTTTTGTTTCCATTTCTGCCAGATCAACAGTAATACCACCAAAACTCACCGGGGCTGACGGATAGTCAAAGAGACCAGCGTTCGCATTTCCGGTAGTGGTAAAAACACCATTGCGAGTAGTTGTTGGATTGCAACCGAAGCTTGGTGTACACGACCAGTTTGTTTGACCACTCGTAACACTTGAGTTATTGGTACCATCCATACGCACTCCACCATTACTGTGATACGGACCGTTGATGATACGATCACTACCGGCCCATACATTACTATTAATAATGAAGGAATATTCGGCCACATTTGGTCGTGAGTACCGCGCCGACAGAGTCCGAGTCAAGGTCGGATTTTCATAGGTATAACCGCGTGAGGTAATTTGTCTCGACATAATGGTCCCACAAAAAGTCGTACTCGCGAGTGTCAGTTGATACTCACCAATTGGACCTAGCTCAGGGTCGCTATACACGCCAGTAATAGCGGTTGAAGTACTGTTTGGATAGTGAGCCAAATACCAACGGTAGTAATCAAGTCCAGCTTCAGCTATCTGGCCAGATTGTTCAAACTGCATGCGCTGTTCGATAAGGCGACTCTGCGTCACAATAAACACTACAAACGAGGTTAGTATCACCATGAAGACACTCGCAAAAATAAGCACATAGACCATAAGAAACCCTCGTTGTACTTGTCGTTGTTTCATAATTACAGGTTTTCTTTCAAGTTACGTGGTGTTGCACTCCCCTGCAACATAAATTCGCCTGGTGAACGGGCGGGGTCGATGTTAACAATGAGATTAATTCGCAGATAACGGATATCTGAGATCATCGCACTTGATGACGCAATCAAAGTACCAGCATCATTATAATACCTGAAGGTAGTTTGTCCTTGGGTAAGGTTCTGTACATACTGCGACAGTATCTCAGTACGGGTTGGTGTAGTGGTACTGTAGACGGGCGGATTTCCAGTGGCTTCATACGTGTCTTTGTAGAGTGTCGTGGTGGAAAGTCGATACTCTACGTATTCAACACTAAAGTCTTTGTCGATATCACTATAAAAACCCATGCGATGGCTTTCTGCTCGAGCGAGGGCAAAAGCACCATCTGCGCCAGCAGTCATTTCGCGTGCGTCACGCACCCAGGTCAAAAGGCCACGTCTGGCTACCTCAATCTCGTTGGCTTGTTCCAAAGTGACACTGTTGTATTTGTAGATCTGTGTCACCGCATTCATGATAGCCAAAAGGAGCATCGTAAAGAGCGCAATGACAATCAAGGTTTCAACGAGTGTAAACCCTCCCTTGGCAAAACGCATTTCCATACTCACCGTATTATAGCGCAACCTCGACCACGGTATCCCCGGATATTGATAGTGGGTTAATCGTCGCTGATGTATAGCCAGACGCTGACACCGTCAGTTCATAATCAACTGCACTGGTGAGACCTCCAAAAAATACTTGGCCGCAACCTCCCGTGGTTTCAATATCACTACTGCCCCGAGTTAGTGTCACCGTGGCATTACGAAGCGGTGCACCACCAGCCGTCACCACCACTCGGAGATTGTGAGCACTATCTGGAGTAGTGACAAGCGTTACGGCGTTCGTTGTATTTGGAGCCACCGCAATTGGATGGGCCATACAAGCCTCTTTGATATCATACCCAGCGATAGCAACCTGGTACGTATCCCACTCGACATTATGGAGGAGTCGCTCACCACCAGCATCAGACGTCGTAGAAAATTCGTGTTTATAAATCGGAGAAAAATCGAGTTGTGAACCTATTACCTTTGTACCCCGCCAGGTAAACGTAGTTGAAAGCGGTGTCTCACTTTCGGCATAGTACACAGTAACGGCATCTATCTGGGGTGTAACTGCGGTATTGGTGGTTTCCAGTGCCACCCCAATCGTGAGACTTGGGTAGGTGGTTGTATCAAGCTGACTAATATCAATATTATTCCCGGCAAAGCCCGCACTATTACCTGGTAAGTCGCTGTCAGGAATCAAGGAATCGGGTGTGGTACTTGCATACACACGGATAAGTCTCGATGTCTGAGCCGGGATTAATTCTTGAATAGTAATAGTTTCATAGCGCGCCAAGGGCGACGGAGCCACGGCCGTGAGCATACCAACTCCGTTTGCTTGGTATACGCCCGCGCTTGAAGCGAGTTCTAGATTGTTACTGGAGACAGCAACATTTGTTGAGGACGCCAATTCTGTGCTTGAGGCAAACGAACGGGTACTTGAGGCCTCGACTCGATCTGAGAGTAGCCGGAGGTCAACGGTACTGAGGGCATCAATCTGCACATTAACTGTTGAAATATCAGCTGCCAAAAGTGAAATCGGTTGCAATACCGGGTTTGGAATCGACGTGGTCGCTACATAGGTTTGCTCTGAAGAATATCCAGTACGAGACACAAACACCTGGTAGCCAGAACCAGCTGGTGCACCACCAAACAAGACTGAGCCGGTACTATCAGTAAGCTTCGTCACATCAACCGTGGTTGTTCCGGTGGTATTCAACAACCGTACAGACACGCCACCGATTGGCGCCACGTTGGCATCGGTCACATTAACCCGAATCGTACCGCCACCGATATTTGTCTCAATAGACCTTGGAACTATCGTAGTAACCAATACAACAGTTCTTGTCTCTTCGCGCGTTGTCCAGCTTATTTCAATTTTTGCTCGCTTGTAGTCAGTAGTGATTGAGTTACTATCACTGGCGCCAAGACCATCAGCTGGATCATCAATATATTCAATCAGCGTACGCTCGGTAAATTGAAAGCCGTTGAGGGTTGAAGTGCTCACCTGCGGAATATTCCCCGCCGGCAATCCACTCACGGTTCCAACAGCGTTATATGAAAGTGAGCGAATATACTCAAGACGATCGTTTGCAACCGACAAAGCCGACATACGCGCTCGACTTTCGGCCACGAGCTTGAGGGAGGTTTGAATGGTCACAAACAGTCCGCCGATAAAAAGTGCCATGACTGCAGCCACGACCAAAAGTTCAATGAGTGAAAAGCCGCGCGCGTGAGTAGTCCGCATGAGTTTATTTGATGCTATCACCAATCGAATAAATCGGCGCAATAAGAGCCAGCGCGAAGAATCCCACACCGGTACCAATGACGACCATCAAGAGTGGCTCAATAATAGTAGAAAGGTCCTTGGTTTTCCGTTCGACTTCAATCTCATAGAATTGGGCCAGTTCACCAAGCATCTTGGCAATCGAACCGGTCTCTTCACCCACTAGAATCATCTCTCCTACGAGAATTGGGTAAAGGTCACTGCGTTCAATAAAGGTTTCTGAAAGCGCAGTACCCTTCTCTACACGAGTGGCCGCTTCACGAATAATCTTTTTGTAAAAATGATTTTGCACCACTTCTTCTGTAATCGAAAGCGCTTGCATCACATCAACTCCAGAATTAAGGAGTGACGAGAGAGTGCGAGCGGTGCGAGCGGCGTTGGTTTCTTTAGCCATGGTGCCAATCACGGGAAGCCTGGTCACCAGCCATGAGGTCGCAATTTTGCCCGGCTTTGAGCGAACCATATACATGAGCGCAGTCACGAAACCAACGATACCGGCCAGAGCGAGAACGGTGTTCGCTACCATAAAGTCACTTGCAGAAATCAAGAATTGAGTGGTCGCTGGGAGCTCAGTCCCCATCTGCTTAAAGATACCGGTGATTGATGGCAGCACAAAAATCATCATGAGAATACCAATAATAACCATCACGGTAATAACGATTGATGGGTAAATCATTGCCCCTTTGATTTTCTTTTTGAGCGTCGTCGAACGTTCCATCTGGATTGCGAGCGTTCGGAGCGATTCAGCGAGATTCCCTGCTTCTTCACCAGCCTTAATCATAGCCACATAAAGATCATCAAAAACTTTTGGATGATTATGGAGCGCTTCAAAAAACTGTCCACCTTTATTGATACGGTCAATAATATCGCGCACTGTGGCTTTTAATTTGGCGTTTTTGCTTTGTCGTTCGATAACTGAAAGTGCTCGTGTGACAGTGAGTCCTGCATCAAGCATCGATCCGAGGTTACGCGTTACCATCACGAGCTCGTCCTGCTTGACCTTCCCGAGCCACGCATTAATCTTCTCCATATCAAAACCACCAAGACCAATTGAGAGGCCTTTGGCTTCATTTACGCTTGAGACCGTGTGACCATTGGTACGAGCGACATCGTACACAGCGTACCGATCGGTTGCAGTAACTGTCTCACGGACTTTCTTGCCGCTACTGTCTTCTCCTTCGTAAATAAACTTACCCATAGATATAGTTACTCACTAATCACGCGGAGCACTTCTTCAACGCTGGTGAGGCCTTTGGCGGCTTTATAAATACCATCTTCAAGCATCGTAAGCATGCCTTCTTTACGCGCCTGTATTTCGAGCTCATCACTCGTTTTGTGGTTCATCACCATGTCTTTGATGGTTGGTGACATCTCGAGCACTTCATGAATACCCATACGACCATGGTACCCGTCTGGGGAAATACCATTTTCATTTGGATGGTAAAACGAAATATCATTCCAGGTAGCACCATCAGCGACCACCTTCTCTTCTTTGAGGGTTGCGAGCACCCTATCAAGGTCGGCATATTTAGCGATATCTTCTCGTTCCGCTTTTGAGAGGATGTACGGGACTTTGTCGTCACAGAGCTTACGCACAAGACGCTGTCCAATCGCTACCCGCAGCGTCGACACGAGGAGGAAGGCCTCCGAACCCATATCAATCAGACGCGCGATAGTACCAGCCGCACTATTAGTGTGAACAGTCGCGAGCACGAGGTGACCGGTCAATGCCGCGTTGATGGCAAGCGAGACGGTTTCTTCGTCACGAATTTCCCCCACCATAATCACGTCAGGATCCTGACGCATCAGGGAGCGCAGTCCCGCCGCAAAGGTGAAGCCAATTTCTGGCTTTACCTGTGTCTGATTCACCCGTGCCATTTGGTATTCAATTGGGTCTTCAATGGTGGAAATATTTACCTCAGGCGTATTGAGAAGGTCGAGAACCGTGTAGAGTGTGGTTGATTTACCAGAACCAGTTGGACCAGTCACGAGGATGATACCGGTGGTAGCGCGAGTGGCACGGTGAATACGCTCAAGGGTCGAACCATGAAAACCAATGCCTTCAAGTGAAAAACCGGTGCGATTTTCACGTAAGAGACGCATGACGATCTTCTCACCGTAGAATACCGGCAACATTGATACACGAAAGGCCACCTTCTGCCCATCCATCTCCATCTTAAAACGACCGTCTTGCGGCAGACGCTTTTGGTCGAGCTTCAGGTTCGAAAGTACCTTGATACGCGCGACAATAGTCCCTGAAGCAATCTTCGGGAGCTTCATGGCGTCGTTTAAAATACCGTCGATACGGTAGCGAACCAAGACCTCGTTCTCCATTGGCTCAATGTGAATATCAGATGCACCCTGAATAATAGCGTGGCGTAGCAAAGTGTCGACGATACGCACGACCGGGAGGTCTTCGGCCATCTTTTTGAGGTCAGCCTCAGACACTTCTTCTCCATCTACTTCACTGACGACCGTGAGTGACGACGCATCTTTCATGATGAGGTCTCCAAACTCGTCTTTGAGGGTCTTTTGGTACTGGCGCAGGGCTCCACGCATCGATTCGGTGTCGGTAAGACGTGGAAGGATCTTGAGCCCTACCTTCTTTTTGATGAAGTCAATCGCTGGAAGGTCAGCCGTATCAAGCATGGCTACTTCAAGGGCAGTGGCGGTCTTTTTGTAGGCAATAATATTGTGGGTACGGGCCACTGGTTCAGGAATCAGGGAGAGGATTTCAAACTCAATTTTGAGGTCTTTGAGCGACACAAACGGCACCCCAAGGATATACGACTCTACGCGACGCATATCGTCTTCGGTCAGGTACCCACCGGCAATGAGGGTATGGGCGAGGGGTTTATCTTCAGCCCGGGCGGCTTTTTCGGCCGCACTCATATCAGCCTTCGAAACAAGGTTCGAATCGAGGATGAAGCGTTTGAGCTGGTCATCTAAAATACGCATATATAAGAAACCACACGAAACGAGCACAAAGAGCTTTTCGTGTCTTCATTATACACGTCACTCACCCACTCTCGCCCCGCCTGTCCACGTCTTTCTTTATTGCTTTGACACCCCTGCTATCTTCCGCTATAGTAGTTGGGACTTATGCGCGGGCCTTTTGGCAAAAAGCGTTTACGAAAAGCACCAGAGTTGGTGCTTTTGTAGCTTTTTGAGCCGTAGCGATGTTTTTCTTTTTTACCAAAAAGAAAAACCGCGAGGCCGGGGAGGAAGTTCTTACTAGAATTGGAGCATTGCGATAATTATAGTTAGAAACTTGACCCCGCGCTTCTTGTCACCTGTTACAGATTAATTCATTGTTAACTGGGGAATACCCCACCACAACTACATATATATGTTTGACCTAAAAGTAATTCACAGCGTGCTCGGTGAGCTCGAAGAAGAGCGCGGCATCCCACGTGAAAAAATGATTGACGCTATTGAACAAGCCCTTGCTACCGCCTACAAAAAGGAGTTTGGTAAGCGTGGCCAGATTGTGACCTGTCGGTTTGATCTCGCCTCAGGCGACACCATCTTCAACCAGGTAAAAATCGCCGTTGACGAAAGCATGCTCCGCACTGACGAACCTGTCGAAGGCGAAGAGGAAAACGAGGAAGAAATCAGTCTCGACGGCACCAAAAAGGTTCGTTTCGACGAAGAAAAGCACATCATGATCGATACTGCTCGGATGATTAAGCGCGATGTCGAACTCGGTGAAGAGCTTGTCTTCCCACTTGAATCAAAGGACGACTTTGGTCGGATTGCTGCCCAGACAGCGAAGCAGGTAATTGTCCAGAAGATTCGTGAAGCCGAAAAGGAATCAGCTTTGGCTGAATTCGGCCAGAAAGCTGGCGATATTGTGATGGGACACGTGCAGCGCTTTGAACGCGGTAACCTCTACATCGACCTTGGTCGTATCACTGCTGTTATGCCATACGATGAGCAGATCCCGGGTGAACGCTTCAAACCAGGTGAACGAATTCGTGCTCTCCTCCTCGCAGTCGAAGAAACTCCCCGAGGTATTTTCCTCAAGATGTCTCGTGCTCATGGCGATTTCCTTTCTGGTCTCTTTGCGATTGAAGTACCAGAACTCCAGAGTGGCACCGTCGAAGTAAAATCAATTGCTCGCGAAGCCGGCGCTCGTTCAAAGATTGCCGTCTACGCCACTGATAGTCACATCGACCCAGTTGGTTCTATGGTTGGTCAGCGTGGAGCCCGCGTTTCGACCGTGATGAGTGAACTAGGTGGTGAAAAAATCGACATCATCGAGTGGTCTGCGGATCCTGCCACCTTCATTGAAGACGCGCTCTCACCAGCTCGTGTTATGAACGTCAGTATTATTGCTGAACCAAATGCCGAAACTGGTGACCGTGGTCACGCAGTAGTTGAGGTGGCCGGTGACCAGCAGTCTCTCGCGATTGGTCGTGGTGGACAAAACGTCCGCTTGGCAGCAAAGCTCACTGGCTGGAAGATCGATATTGTATCGGCCCAGAGTGGTGAAGCCTTGGCTGAAGCCAACGACAAGGGTGAAACCGTTGTTGAAGCGCCTGCTACCGAACCAGCTGGTCTTGAAGTAGACGACCTTGAAGCCGAAGACGGTATGACGAGTGAACCGCTTGGTGTCGAAGATGATACCGCTACTGGTGACCGCGACGTAGTTACCACTGATGACGAGGCAGACGAAATTGATACACCAGAAGAATCAGAAGCCGCTATTCTAGGAGATACTAAATAAAGATGAAATATAAAAACTCCTCGGGCCCATGAGCCCGAGGAGTTTTTAGTTCTTGCAACATACGCTGCCCTGGTCTACACTACAATTCTTAATCAATAACCATTTTTTACTTTATGGTACACGTATTTGGACATCTCTCACCAGACACCGATGCAACCTGTTCAGCCTTGATTTGGGCCTGGTATTTGAACACGCATACCGCGACCCCAGCTACCCCGTTTGTGCTTGGTGACCTTAATAGTGAAACGAGTTTTGTACTCAACCGCTTTGGTATTGCTACCCCAGAACTCCTCCCCACTCTGAGTGCAGGGACTGAAGTAATAGTCGTGGACACCAATAATCCGCAGGAACTCCCAGGGAACATTAATGAAATGAACCTCCTTGGCCTCATTGATCATCACAAGCTCGTTAGTGGACTTGAGACGAGTGCTCCAACTCATATCACCATCCGTCCGCTCGCCTGTACCGCCACCGTCATGTACGACCTTATTACTGCTGAAGGTCATACTATCCCTGAGGATATCGCTGGTCTCATGCTCTCCGCTATCCTCTCAGACACGCTTGGCTTCCGCTCTCCAACTACTACCCCACATGATAAAGATGTAGCGGAAAAGCTCGCAGCGATTCTCGGCGTCGATATGCACGCCCATGCTGATGAGATGTTTGCTGCCAAGTCTGATATCTCAGGCTTTAGTGATAGTGGTCTCGTGAAGCTTGATAGTAAGAAATATGAAGTTGGGGACAAAAACTTCCGTGTTTCAGTCATTGAAACCACGAACCCAGCCATCGTCCTTGCCCGCCAGGAGGGTATTATCGACGCTATCAAAGCCTGTGTCGCCGAGGAAGGTGACATCGATGATGTGCTTTTCTTCATTGTCGACATCCTTAAGGAGGAAGCTACCGTGCTCACCTATAACGACCTCACGAAGCAGGTCATTACTGCCTCGTTTGCTGTGGCTACTACTGGAGACACCGAAGTCCTCCCAGGAGTGATGTCCCGCAAGAAGCAAATCCTTCCCGCTTTGAAGCTCTAAGCGTACAAGTTAACCCACTAACCCCATCTTCTTTGTAAAATGAACAAACGAGGCATTAGCCGACTATTGTGAATTTTCGCGAGTAAAGCCTATTCCTAATGGCTTTATCCGCGCCGTATCACTTTGTTTCTTCTCGCCTCCCTACCGGAGCAGTACACCTTGTCGCTACTTTATTTCGCTACACTCATAAAGTAGCTGGCAAGGTCTTGCGAAAGCGCCCCACGCTTTCTCACCTCGAATCTGAAGTCATTGGATTAACTCTAATAAATTAAATATGTGTATAGCCCCGCGGCGTCTATGACGCCGCGGGGCTATACTTACCCTATCTATGAAATATGTATTGTTCATCTGCGGCTTTTTAACAGTGGTTGGTCTTCTACCAATTCAAACCTTGGCGCAAAGTACCTCCACCGCGACCACGAGTGCTTCTGGTACAACTCCAGTTGTAGAAACCCCTGCCCCAACTAATCGTCCAGTGATTGAACCTCGCGCCTTAACTGCCGCTGCCCAAACCCGCCTCATCAATCTCGCAGCGAACGTCAGTAACCGTCTTGATGCCTACGTCCGCCGTATTACCAATGTGACCGACCGTCTCGAGTCACGAGCCAACAAGATGGGTGAAAATGGTCTTGATGTCACGGCTGCTCGTGCCAAAATTGCCGAAGCCAGAGCTGAGCTCGACAAAGCCCGCCAAAGTCTTACTAATATCGATGCGGCCGTGAATAATTTTGTCAAAAGTGAAAACCCACGCACTTACTGGCAGCAGGTGAAAGCCACATATATGAGTGCTCGTGATGCTATCAAAGCCGCCCACCGCGCCACGGTTGAAACCCTCCTCTTACTCAAGACTGCTTCCGCTCCGGCACCCACAGCCAGTAGCACCACAACAGGAACTAATGACGTAGAATAATTACATATGAATCCAACAACTAACAATCAACCAGTTAATGAACCAAACTTCGAAGGTGAAGAAATGAAAGTGCCAGCTACTATGAAAGCGGCAGCGGCTGAACCCGTAAGCACATCACTTGTCAGTGGTCCAATTTTGATTTTGCTCTTTGCAATTCTCCTTGCCCTGCTTGGTGGTATCTACTACTGGTACACCATCCTTATGAGTCAACCAATTGCTGCTCCGGCTACGCGACCGACCGCCGAGATGAACAATGAGCCTGAGAGTACCACGGCCGAAGCCCGCACGGGTGCTACCGATGTGGTGAGTACATCTGACGAGCTCGATGCTATCCAGGCTGATATCGAAAGTACCCGTTTTGATGATATTGATGACGGCTTCACTGCAGTTGAAAATGAACTTGGCGGAGCACTCGAAGCGACCGATACGCCACCCGCACAGTAAGATCTGGGAGACCAAACCGCGACAGCCCCCGCTGCCGCAGTTGTGTTTTAACGGCTCTTATTCTACAATCAATGATGCCGTCACGAGAGACGGTTTCAAAGGAGGAGACACCCATGCTGGGTCACGTCGCTTTCGCCGCCGGTCACTGAGCGCGGCTGTCCGCTCGCCAACACCGGCACCCGCCACACTTCCACGCACCACGTGGTGGTGTACACCCTCATTCCTGCCGGGACGTCGTGAACAGATACGCTCCCCGACCACCTGGCAACCAAATCACCCGCGCCCTTCCCGGCGCGGTATTTTTATTTTCCATATTCCATATTCAATTTTCTATAGCTTGCTTTTTGGCCTAAGACGGGTACACTAGCGCGTACTATGGCACACACACATCACCATCATAATATTGATTTTAAAAAGGCTTTTAGCGTGACCACCGAAGCCGGTAGTCAGGTCAAAATTGCGGGCGAAATCCCTTGGGAAGAGCTCCTCGCTGAACGTAGTGAATCTATTAAAAAGCTCGGTGCAAACGTCGCTATCGACGGTTTCCGCCCTGGTCACGTACCTGAAGCCATGCTCGTACAGCGCATTGGAGAAATGAACATTCTCATGGAAATGGCTGAACGCGTCATTGCCCACATGTACCCACACATCGTCGAAGCACATGAGCTCGATGTCATTGGTTACCCAAAGATTGATATCACGAAGATTGCTCCCGAGAACCCACTTGGCTTTACCGCTACCGTGGCTGTCCTCCCGGCTATCACCCTCCCGGACTACCAGTCAATCGCTAAAGAAGCAAATAGTAAGAAAGAATCAACCGACATAACCGACGCTGATGTCGACAAGCAGATTGAGGACATCCTCCGTCAAAAAGCAGCTTATGAACGCCTCCAACAGAAAGCAGTCGCAAAGGCTGACGGTGACCTCCCAACTCCAGAAACAGTTGACCCGATTGAAAGTGAGGAAGACCTCAAGAAGCTCCCGATTCCAGAACTCACTGATGAAGTAGTCGCGGGGCTTGGACAACCAGGCCAATTCACCAGTGTCGCAGACTTCAAAGCCAAGGTTCGTGAGCACCTCGAAATTGAAAAGAAGCGTGAGGTCGAAGCGAAGCACCGCGCGCTTATTACCGACACCATCATTGCTGGTACTGAGATGGAACTGCCAGCGGTCCTCCTTGAAAGCGAAATCAATCAGATGTTTGCCCAGATGAGTGAAGACCTAGAACGAGCCAACCTCAACATGGACGATTACCTCGCCCACATCAAGAAGACCAAAGATGATCTCAAGACCGAATGGACCCCAGCCGCTGAAAAGCGCGCGAAGCTCCAGCTGGTGCTGAACGAAATTGCGAAGAAGGAAAACATCACTCCGGACAAGGATCAGCTCAAGAGTCAGGTTGATCAGCTCGCTGCCCAGTATAAGGATGCTGACCCACACCGCATTGCTGTGTATGTTGCCTCTATTATGCAGAATGAGGCCGTGATGAAACATCTCGAAGCCGCGTAAGTGGCCGATTCCACTGATTGACAAGAAAAGTCCTTGAGAATACTCATGGACTTTTCTATTTGTTTATACCCGTCATTGCGAGGCAGGAGCCAAAGCGACTGACGTGGCAATCTAGAAAAATGAGGGGTCATTGGATTGCTTCGTCGTCGTTATCACTCCTTCCTCGCAATGACGTCTTTAAAGTAGGGATTGACCAGAAACAAATATATATATAGGATTACAAAGCAACCTTACTGTGGTTGTATATGGAGGACGAAATGATCACGAAACCGATCTGCAAACCGGACGGCGACGGCTGAGGAGGTGCTCGGCGTTCGTCACTGACCTGGCCCATGGACGCTTGCGCGCCCATGGGCTTTTCTTTTATAGGTAAATAAATGTAAGTTTGTGGTAATTGAGAGACGTGGACGTGGCCATTAGGGATAGGCCACGCTCACGGAAATTTTCATTGACTAATTTCAAGCGTGTACGCGGTGACTGAGAGACGCGGATTGGGGCATTAGGAATAGCCCCAACTCGCGGAAATTCGCTATTGTCGCCCTTCGGGCTCTGTAGCTCATTTCTCTTTTTCCTAATCTTTTGCTAGGATGTGAGAGCGCTGCCAGTTATTGTCCAAATGCGCCAAACTAGCCTTATATTCTATGAAATCTGAAATGAATCCAATCCAAAGTAATCTCGTCCCGATGGTGATCGAAAAGACCCAAGGCGGCGAACGAGCGTTTGATATCTTCTCACGCCTCCTTAAAGAACGTATCATCTTCATTACCGGCGGTATCGAAGACCACATGGCGAACCTCGTCGTAGCCCAGCTCCTCTTCCTCGAGGCCGAAGACCCAAAGAAAGACATCTTCCTCTACATCAACTCACCAGGAGGTAGTGTGACCGCTGGCCTCTCGATTATCGACACCATGCACCACATCAAGCCAGACGTAGCGACGGTCTGTGTGGGTATGGCAGCGTCGATGGGTTCACTCATCCTCTCCCAGGGTGCCAAGGGTAAGCGAGCGATTCTCCCGAACGCTGAAGTGATGATCCACCAGCCGTCTGGTGGTGCCTATGGTCAGGCCTCTGATATCGATATTACTGCGAAACACATCATGAAGACCCGTGACCGCCTCAACAAGATGCTCGCGCGGGCCACTGGTCAGAAGCTCCAGCAGATTGAAAAAGATGTCGACCGCGACTACTTCATGGATGCCGAGGAGGCCATGAAATACGGCATTGTAGATAAAGTTTTTAAATAAAAATTTTATCGATGATGAGGCGGAGCGATGTGACGCCTAAAATTAAAGCTTGAGATAAGGAAAGGCCCGGCAGAGAATATCCGCCGGGCCTTTTCATAGCAACTGTGTGAGAAACTCCTCACATCGCAGGCGCTTCAGTTTCCTTCAGTAGGGTCTGAAGGGCGGCACAGAACTTTGCCCAGCAGTAGGCGCCGAGCAGAAAGAGCATAACTGTCGCCACGATACTGGATACCCCATCCCGCGGATGGTGTACATAAGTCAATGGCAACAGCATGACCCGCCAGGCAAAACCTGCCAAACTGAGCGAAACAACAGCATAAAGAACCGCAACACCTTTAGACATAGACTCCTCCATCGGTTACGACCTCTAAAGTATAGCAAATGACCAAATATGTACAAAAAGGGCTTTTTCTGGTACTGTAAAAACACGACCGCACCGACAGATTTGACCGCCTCGCCACCCCTTTTACTGAACTTAGTCCCCGAAGTATGCCATTAATAACTCTGATTCTGGCGATTTCCGCTGGAATCGTCGTTGGCGCCGCAGCTGGATATTATCTCCGTTACCTCGTCGCCCTAGGAAAAAAAGCTTCTATCGAGCTCTCCATCAAAGAAAAACTCGTCGAAGCTGAAGAAAAAGCCCTGAAGATAGTCGAAAAAGCCGAAAACAAAGCCGAGACACTACTTGCCGAAGCAAAGGCTGAAGAAAAAGCTACCGAAGAAAAGCTCGACCAAAAAGAATCTCACCTCCAAAAACGCGAGGAGCTTTTGGATAGTCGGCAGATTGAGATCGATTCCCAAAAAGAGGCTTTGCGAGCCAAAGTCGAAGAGATCAAAGCTATCAAAACCCGCCTTGATGAGCGCAAAGACGAACTCGATGAGCGTCTTGAGAGTATTGCTGGCGTTACACGCGAAGAAGCCTTTTTCCGTATTATAGAGAAGGTAGAAAAAGAACGGGCGACCGACCTCGTCACCCACTTACGCAAGATTGAGATGTTTAATGAAGAACAATTTGAGGCAAAGGCGCAAAATCTTCTCCTTGCCGCTATTCATCGGGTCGGGAACAATATGCCGACGAGTGTCATGACTGCTCATGTCGAGATTCCATCTGATGACATCAAGGGCAAGGTCATTGGTAAAGAAGGTCGTAATGTCCGCGCCTTTGAACGAGCCACCGGGGTGGATGTCCTCGTTGATGAGACACCGGGCTACGTGGTCCTCTCCTCTTTTGATCCGATTCGTCGCGAGATTGCCCGTGTGGCGATGGAAGCACTCGTGAAAGACGGCCGTATCCAACCAGCCAAGATTGAAGAATGTGTCGAGACTGCTCGCAAAGAAGTCTCGCAGACAGTCCGCAAGATGGGTGAGAAAGCCTGTTACGATGCTGGGGTTCCAAACCTTCATCCTGACCTTGTCGCCATCCTTGGTCGTCTCCACTTCCGTACCAGTTATGGCCAGAATGTCCTGTGGCACTCTGTCGAGATGGCCAATATGGCGGCGATTATCGCCGAAGAAGTCGGCGCTGATGTAGCAGTCGCTCGCGCAGGAGCACTCCTCCACGATATCGGCAAGACCGTCAGTCACGAAGTAGCTGGTACTCACGTCGAGATTGGTATCCGTATCTTGCAGAAGTACGG
>CAYSNO010000001.1:4882-44346 GCA_964432455.1 uncultured Candidatus Saccharibacteria bacterium | reverse complement strand
CTAGGACACAGGATTCTCATTCCTGTAACCGGGGTTCGATTCCCCGTAGGGTCACGTGTACAAAAACGAGCATTCACTTTTAGTGGATGCCGTTTTTGTTGCGTGACCCTACGAGTAAACAGTCTGGGAGACTGTTTACGTGGGAATCGAAAAGGTTGCCAGCTACTTTTATGAGCGAAGCGATAAAAAATAGCGACAACCTGTACTGAACATGTAATGTTCGATTCCCCGTAGGTGCACAAAAATATCATGGTATAATTTTTTGATGAATGAAGTTCAAGAGCACAAGCCTCGCTGGTATCAATTTTCAAAATCAAATACCAATAACTCTGCATGGTCATTGAAAATTATCTCAAAAGAAATGGGATATGAAGTGATTATGTCCATTGCTTGGACATTCATTATTCTTGGTATCATTTTAATACTATTAACTACTATTTTGCCTGGGTCATGGATTGATGGCGTAATTTCTATTTTTGCAGGTTCTCTGTTTGGCTACATAAAGAAGGAATGGACGGCATGGGTTGTGATTACTTTGTCAGGCATGAGCTTGATTGTAACTTTCTATAATAAGATCACTGATGCACAAGGTGGCAGTAATATATTTTTAGCAGCAATTGTTTTATTTTTTGCTATTAAATCACTCTATGCGGTTCGTTTTATCAACGGCGAATCTGTACCACCGTCATCACGCTTTCAGAAAATTGGAGAGAGAATATTTCCTGTAATTTCTTGGCTATCTGGTATCGCAGTAGTTGGAATCATTCTCTTGATAGTAGTTGGAATTCTTTTTAGTTAATAAAATCTTTTCCAACCCCCATTTCCCCATCCTATATAAAACCACCAACAAACGGTATACTACTGCCATGAAGCGTATCTTCTCCTATATTGGCATCGCACTTGTTGGTGTCTTGGCCTTGATTGGCCTCGCCACCGTCAGTGTCTTTTTTGGGATGCAGCACGATCTCCTTAATGTGCCGGGCTCAATTATCGAACGTAATGCCTTTTTTGGCCGGGTGCCGACGTTTGTCACCACTACCGATGGTACCGAAGTCCCCATCGAAGAAACCACCAACGGCTGCAGACCTCCCCTCTCCCAAACCGAACCCTGCGAATGGAACGAGACTATCTACTGGGACGTGGTCAAAGGTGGACTCGAAAAAGATGCGGACGTCATCAACCGTGTCGCCAAAGAAACTGGCGTAGACGCCCGCATGATTGCGGCCACCGTTGTGCCAGAACAAACCCGCTTTTTTACCGACAACCGCGATGTCTTCAAGCGCTATTTTGAACCACTGAAGCTCCTCGGGAGCATGTCGCAATTCTCACTTGGGGTGACCGGCATCAAACAAGAAACGGCTCGGCAAATAGAACAAAATGCAGTCAGTACGAGTTCGCCATTTTATACCGGTGAGTCGACCACTGCTCTGCTCGCGTATACCGTAGACGAGCAAGCCGATACTGATGCGGCCTTATTTGCTCGCCTCACCAACGAAAAAGATCATTACTACTCCTACCTCTACACGGCGATCTATCTCAAACAAATCACGGCGCAGTGGCAGGCCGCTGGCTACGACGTAGCAGACCGACCGGATATTCTCGTTACCCTTTTTAACCTCGGCTTTGCTGCCTCTGCCCCAAAGGCCAATCCACAGGTAGCGGGTTCAAAAGTCACCACCGGTGGACAATCGTATAGCTTTGGCTACCTTGGTACCCTGTTTTTCCAATCAGATGAGTTGGTAAATCTCTTCCCAAAACAGTAATTAGAAATTAAAAAACACTATTGTGACAGTGCTCGCAAACAGGAGTACAATAAGCGTATGACCTGGCTGCGTACCCTCACCGCCCTTACCGTACTCCTCGCCCTACTAGCGATGCATATATTTGTAGTAATGGCGGTGGGTTACCAGACCAGTAACCACAGTCACGACATGGGCGCCATGCATCACATGACCGACTGTCCGTTTATGAACCACAGTGAGACACTTTGTCCTATGACGGCACTTGATCACCTCGCAGCCTTCCGGAGCCTTTTTGAAAGCATACTACCTGCAGCCATAGTGCTCGTGCTTATTGCAGGTGCTTCGGTATTTTGGCAATTAGTCTCACCACAACTACGAACGTTTCTCTTCCTGCACGCCCATACGTTCCTCCGGCAAAGAAAATTTGCACTCATGCTGTTTGTGTACAGACAATTCCAGGAACTATTTGCCCAAGGTATTTTGCACCAAAAGGTATATGGTTGAGTGAAGTAATTATTATTCACCTAACAATTCACTATGAACAATACAATTTTGATTGCTGCCTTGGCACTTATCCTCGGCGGCGCCAGTGGCTTTTATGCCGCACATGAATATCAAGGAGACAATGACCGCAAAGACCGTGACGATGTGATTCCCATGGGGATGCATCGGATGCCAGACGGCTCAATGATGGGCAACAACACAACTGCCAACAATACTAATACTGCGGGTATGGGTATGATGGGTGGTGGCATGGGAGGTGGCATGATGATGATGGTATCTACCGAAAAAGAATTCCTCACCGAGATGATTCCCCACCACGAAGAAGCGGTAACCACAGCAAAAGAAGTACTCGCCCGGGGAGCAACGACGCCTGAGATAAAAACACTCGTCGAAGGTATTATCATCGCCCAGGAAAAAGAAATTGCTGATATGAAGAGTTGGTACCAGGCTTGGTACGGCACACCGTATACCCCATCAGGCAAATATGAGCCAATGATGCGCGACCTTACAAAGCTCAGTGGGGTTGAACTTGATAAGGTATTCCTCGAAGATATGATCATGCATCATATGGGTGCCATCATGATGGCGCATAGTGTACAGGGTGTGACCGAACACAAAGAGGTCGAGACTCTCAGTCAGAATATTATCGTATCTCAGTCAAAGGAAATTCAGTTGATGCGGCAGCTCCGTACCAAACTGCAGTAAAACGGGTTAAAAGCGACCAAAAGACCACGGGCCAAGGCCCGTGGTCTTTTGTTTGACCATATACTTGCAATTTTAGCAAAAGTATGATTTAATATTGGCCGTTGCAACTGGGCAAAGCCCTCAAAACAGAAAGAAGTACAATGAAGCATCCCGTTGACGCCCACGTGGGCAAGAAGATCCGCCAAGCCCGCTGGGCGCTGAGCATGACCCAGCAGCAGCTGGCCGAGAAGGTCGGCATCAAGTTCCAACAGATACAGAAGTACGAGACCGGCATGAACCGGGTCAGCGCCTCCCGCCTGTGGGACGTGTCCGAGGCGCTCGGCGTCTCGATCGCCTATTTCTTCGAGGGCCTCAAAGACGGCGCCAAGGCCATGGACGAACTCTATGGCCAAGGTGCGGTCGAAATGATGCGCGACTACGATGGTCTCGACGAGGACCAGAAGGAGATCGTCCGGAAGCTCATCACCTCGCTCAAGTCGAGGCCGCCCTTCATCGTTCGGAAGACCGGCTGAAGCCAAGACAGGCGGGGGACCTTTAGTCCCCCGCCGCCCCACCCACCCGTCCCTGTTACATGGACGGGATTGTTTATTTTTATAGCTCTATTGCCCCGTGTTGATTGCTTTGGTTGACGAAAACTACCGAAGTGGCCATACTGAGATTATGGCAAAAACCAGTACCGTAGTACGAGTAACCGAAGTAACCAAAGTCACCTTGACCGCGCTTGTGTTCACCGCGATGGTGATGCTTGGTACCCCTGAAGACACCACCACTCTCGCTTATATGAATGGCCCAGAGAGCGCACTCACAGAACGTAGCTCAGACCGAGAGAAAGACAAAGACACCGATACGAGTAACGATGAGTTTGAAGTTATCTTTGTTGATGACCAAAACCGTTCACTCCGTGTCGTGCTCGATACCGAACGTGGCCAAGTCAAAGAAATCGACGAGTCTAATCTGACTTAAGCCCAAACAAAAACCGCTCGATATCCGAGCGGTTTTTGTTTTCATTGTTAGCGATTTACAATCACTCGTGCCAGTTCGTAATCTTCGGTAAGGCGATAGGTGAAGCTCGTGCCAGTTGGCGTGAGTGTGCCGGTGGATATCACTGGCGCTTCGTAGGCTCGGTCGTCATCAGGACTTGGATCACCAGGCTGCGTCAGTGTCGTTTTGACCGTCTCAGTGGTAATTGACTTGATGGTACCAATATTTGTGAGATTGACCGTGACATCGAGTCCTGTAGCTGGAATGTCGCCAGCAGAAATAAATACCACCATCTTCGTATTATCACGATACCCAATGACATCATAGTTAGTACCGGTACGGGTCCAGAAGCCATTGGCATTAACCTTGCCAGCTAATAGCTGTGTCCCGACGAGACTCTCAGCCATAAGGCGGAAGGCATGCCCACCGTGACTAAGCTTTTCACCGTCGTGCCAAATCATCTGTGATAGACAGCTTTGGTTACCCCACAACATCCCCATATCAAGACCACCACCAATCATCTGACTAAAGGTATTCACTACGGTTGGTGCCTGACGAGCTCCCACGTCATACTTGAGATATCCGGCAGGGGTTGATGGCTTATCACAACCGCCCACATTCCACTCGGTGGCAATCAACTTCATCTCCGGTGCATTTGTGCCCCACGCCTTACTCCACCAACTTTTTGCCACACCAAACTTCCGTGTGGTGGTAGCAAAATCATATTCATTGATATTACTCACCAGACCAATATGGTGTACAAAACCATCAACGGTTTTCATATTGGCGGCCGAAATCTGATTGTAGATATTCGGCATACCACTTTCGGTTGAACCAATCCAGATAGCTGCATCAATCCGCTGATTTTGGGGATTTAGTTTGACATCACTAACGACACTATTGATAGTGGTCAAAAAGGCATTGGTAACAAATCCATACGAACCAGGGCCAGGGGTAAATTTGTTATTCGTCCAGCCAGCAGAAGCGGTTTCATTACCAATTTCTAGAGTAATACTTGCTGGGAGTGGACCAAAATCACCCTTTAACAGTCGCGTCAAAAAGTTGCGAAGATCCGTTTGGCCCTGGGCGACGTTATTGAAGTAAGGCTTGGTAGGAACGACCATGGTGAACGGGATATTCTTCTCTACTGCGTAAGCCAGCATTTCAGTAAGACCACGTTGGAGACTGGCTCGATAATCCGCATCACCTGGGGCTGGTTCTTTGTAGACATCCAAGTACGTCAAATTATACTCACGATCAGCCCCGGTACGTTCAGCCAGCGATCCGCCTGGCCAACGTAGTGAATAGTTGGGTACCTGCGCCACCGCTGTTTTGTAATTACCGAACAAATTGAAAGTGGTGTATACCGTACCAAAAGCTTCCTTTTTAACAAAGGCTGGGCCTGAATGTAATGAAATGTAAGGGCTTGCATAGTTGAGGGTAGTAGATACTTTTTGCACTACTATCGGTGAAGTGCTCGCAACCGGTACTGGTGCAGGTGTGGTGGTAGCTACCGGAGCTGTGGTGGTTGGCGTTGTACCAGCTGTAGAGGTGGCTACTGGATTTAAAAAGCTATTAAAATTTCCTAACGAAAAACCCACTGCAGCAGTCAAACTTCCAGCCAGCAAAACTAAAAGGCGTAACATAAATATATACTTGTATGATAAGTATATCCTATGTTTATATACGCTTTGACTTTATCTACATCTAGCTCACCACCACCGCAGTACCGGTCACACTCACCATGAGCATATTACCAATGGTTTCGTAGTCATAATCGATACCAACAATCGCGTTGGCACCAAGTGCTTCCGCCCGCGCTATCATCTCACGCAGTGAGGTCTCACGCGCATCCGCAATCGTCTTTTCGTACGTAGCCGAACGACCGCCGACAATATCGCGCACACTCGCCATAATGTCTTTAAATACATTGGCACCAAAGATAGTTTCACCAGTCACGAGACCTTTGTAGTCGGTAATGGTCTTCCCTTCTAAAATTGAAGTGGTGGTTAGTATCATAAAAGAAATATTTATATTGAAGCGATCTTCTCTGCTTTTAGTAATTGTTTGAGATCCGTAAGCAACTCAAGTGCATGACTCGCTGGGTCGACATCAGGATAGACCTTCGCTACTTTGCCATCTCGTCCGATGAGGTACGAGATACGGTTGGTACCCCGCACTTCTTTGCCATACATCTTTTTCACGACAAAGGCACCGTACTTGTCCATCATCTCCATAGTTGGGTCAGAGAGGAGGGTAAAAGGGAGTGAGTACTTTTCGGCAAACTTCTTATGAGACTTTACGGTATCTTTACTGACGCCAAACACCTGCACCTTCATCCGCTTAAAGTCTTTGTAAACATCGGCAATCATGCAGGCTTCTTTGGTACAACCCGGAGTATCGTCCTTTGGGTAAAAATAGATAAGGGTCCATTGCCCAGCTAACTCTTTGTGCGTATGAGTAACACCGTCTTGATCAACGAGCGAAAACGTCGGGGCTTTTTTACCAATTTTTAACATATGGTACTAGTATACCAAATATGAAAAGTGAATCACTACCGGCACCTAAAACACAGACGGCCCGTGACTGAACGACGGGCCGGTGGTTGGTGAGCTTAGGCAGGAGTAATGATGTCTGATTTCTCTGCAACCCGGTCAGAGAGCACTTTGACCATTGCCCATACTCGATCATCTTGCGTGTTGCGCTCACTCCAACGAACATAGAGTTGCCTGTAACGCTCTGTCGAAACACGATCTGCAACAGCAACTGCCCACAAGTGGACATCCTCAGAGGTATCCCAAAAGTGACGCATCATCACCTCACTACAAGGAGCTTATAAAATGACTTTACTCCACGGTGACCGACTTGGCAAGATTCCGCGGCTTATCAACATCAAGTCCTTTTTCTATACCGACATAATATGAGAGTAACTGGAGTGGTATCGTCGACACAATCGGTTGGAGTATTGGATGAGTCTTCGGCACATAGATGACCGAGTCCCCGAGAGCAGCCGCGTGTTTATCGTCATCCTCTGCAATGATAATTACAGGTGCTTTACGAGCTTTGACTTCCTCGATATTTGAGACCATTTTTTCATAGACGTCTTGAGATGGGAGGAGCGCCACCACCGGTACCTGTGCATCAAGGAGTGCAATCGATCCATGCTTCAGTTCCCCTGCCGGATAACCCTCGGCATGGATATAGGTCACCTCTTTCATCTTGAGTGCTCCTTCGTACGCCAGTGGCGCATGTGAGCCGCGACCGATATACATCATGCTCGTCGCGTCTTTGTAGCGACTTGCAATTACTTCGATATCTGCCTGTCGCTTCAAGACCCCCTCAAGTACCGCTGGCAGCGCTTCAAGAGCGGTCAGTATCTCCTTCGCCTCAACTTCGGTCATGATTCCCCGCTCACGCCCGAGAAGGACCGTGAGGAGCGCAAAGACCGCCAGTTGCGAGAGGAAGGCCTTGGTCGACGCGACCGCGACCTCAGGCCCCGCGTGGTTGTACACGCCGGCTGTAGTCTCACGGGCAATACTCGATCCAACCACGTTCACAATTCCCAAAGTGAGGAGACCCTCGGTCTTCGCACGCTTGATCGATGCCAGCGTATCAGCGGTCTCACCCGATTGCGTGACGGCAAGGACTGCAGTACCCGCCCCACCAAGCATCGCTCGGTACCGATATTCACTGCCGATTTCAACCTCGGTTGGGAGACCAGCATAGGTCTCGAGCATCCACTGCCCGACTTTACCAGCAAAAGAGGCCGAGCCACAGGCCACAATCGAGAGACGACTAATATCACGTAATTCTGGTAAAACGGATTCCAGTCCACCGAGCTTTACTCGACCCTCATCTACCAGAACCCGTCCACGAATCGTACTGCGTATTACTTCGGCCGCTTCGTTGATTTCCTTTTCCATGTAGTGGCGGTAGCCATCTTTTTTGACGGCTTCGATATCAGCCGCCGCTGTTTCAGGCACAATGTGCCGTTCGGTTCCGCCCTCATTTTTCACTCGGTAGGTCGTGGGCGTCAGGATGGCCATATCACCATCATCGAGGTACACGAGCCGATTGGTATATGGGAGGAGTGCCACGGCATCAGACGCGACATAGTGACCATCGGAGGCCACTCCAATGACAATTGGACTCCCGAGTCTTGCGACTACAATCACCCCCGGTTCGGCTTCGTGGGTAACCACGAGCCCATACGCACCGCGCACCCGAGCGAGCCCCTTCCCTACTGCCTCCTCAAGATTGCCGACATAGAGTGTCCCAATAAGCTTTGCGAGGACTTCGGTATCAGTGGCCGAATAAAACGTATGTCCAGCTTCTAGCAATTCCTCTTTAAGTTCGCGATAATTTTCGATGATGCCATTGTGGACGAGATGGAGCTGTCCGCTGCTGTCGGTATGTGGGTGAGCGTTTGCTTCACTAGGCTCCCCATGGGTGGCCCAGCGCGTGTGCGCGATGCCAGAGGTGGTATCGGTGGATAAAGTCGCGGCTACTTTCTCACGAAGTACTGCCACTTTCCCCACCGCTTTGACCACACCTACTCCACCCACTGAGAGTCCGGCTGAGTCATAGCCCCGGTACTCAAGCGCCTCTAACCCTGCGAGTAATATCGGCGTTACCCTTTTTGTCCCTGTATATCCAATGATGCCACACATACCAAATGAAATAACTTATAGCGTATATGCTATATAACCTAAAGTAATGAATTTTCGTTACATAATGTATAATCTCGAATATGACTCCAAAAATGCCTGGTGATTTCATTGAAAGTACATCAAAGAAAGTTGAGCAAAATGGTCTAGGTCTTCCAATTACTCCCGATGAACTTGAAAAACTTTGTGCGGGCGACCCACACAGTGAACAAGCTTTAGAGGACATGTTGCAATATGCTCTCCGTTACGCACTTGATGTTTGGAATATGAAACTGTTTACCCGAAACAGGGGTGATTTTTCGGACAGTGAATGGGCAGAAAAGTTAGCAAAAATCGATAATGATAGAACACAATTACATAATACATACATAGAGAGTATCGGCATACTCTCAAGAGCACTTATGCGAGCCGAACGAGATAATAACTGGGTAAAGGCTTTGGCACCCACCGGTACCTTAGATCGTGCAACTTGCGGAAAATTCGCAATTATGCTATCATATTGGTTAAGTGTCAATGAACGACGCTAGGAGATGGTATATGTGCTGCCAAGCATCTTTTGATCAGAAGAAACTCCAACTTGTTCTTGAGCATGCGAGCCTCACCGCTCGACATGCCGCCGGAGACAAGACGGTGGTCATCCGTCTTGAAGAGATTGAAGCCGAGCTCGCCCTCGATGCCGTAGCGATTGGCCAAATCGCACTCGGCAATTACCTCGGCGACTACTAGAACGCATTGCCGCCCCCACTGTCACAGTCGGGGCGGCTTCATCTTTTGCAGTTTCAAATATTTTCAGTATACTAGTCCCACTGCGCGATTAGCTCAGTGGTAGAGCGCTTCGTTGACATCGAAGAGGCCATAAGTTCAATTCTTATATCGCGCACCAACAAAAGCCTTCGGGCTTTTTGCTTTATCGGCTATACTAGGCGATATGCAAAATGAACTCAAAGATACAGTCATCGTCTACCACGGCGATTGCCCGGATGGATTTGGGGCAGCTTATGCAGCCTGGAAGAAGTTTGGTGACAGTGCTACCTATATTCCATGGAAAGACCACGGGGTTGTGCCAGAGAGACTCTCAGGCAAAGAAGTCTACATTGTCGACTTTTCATTTTCTGCCCCACTACTTGCGCAACTCAATGACACGAACAAAAGTGTCGTTGTCATTGATCACCACGTCAGTGCCGAGGCCGATGTCCGTGCCTACCCGCAGAATATTTTTGATAACAATCACTCGGGAGCGGTACTTGCTTGGCAGTACTTTCACCCCGAAACTCCAGTACCAACTATCCTTCTCTACGTCGAAGACTATGATTTATGGCACAATGCTCTGCCTGAATATCGTGAGTTTAAGGTGGCTTTTAATCAGTACCCCATGACCTTCGAGGTCTGGGACGAGCTATCGACCTCCCTGCAAAATGAAGATAATTTCATCAACTTTATTGCCAAAGGTTCGCTCCTCGCGAAGTATGAAGACCGTCTCATCGCCGGGATGGTCGCTGGACGTGAATTGGTGTCCTTTGAAGGCCACACGGTCTACGCCGTAAACGCGACGAGAGATTTCCGTGATCATATCGGCAATCAGCTCGCAGCGATTAACGAAGCCGAGGGCCGGAGTGCCTTTGGTATTGTCTACTATCACAAGCATGGAGCAGTGACGCTATCACTACGCAGTCGAGGGGACGTTGATGTTTCAGTCATGGCACAAAAGTATGGTGGTGGTGGTCACAAAAATGCGAGCGCTATCCGCGTCGCCAGCTTTGCGGACATGCCGTTTACGTTTATTGTATAACAATGAAAACCAACCCGACGCTGTACTTCCTCTATCTCGCTCACGGTCTTTTTATGTTTGCAAGTGTGATGCTTGCGCCGCTATTTGCACTCTTTGCAACCGATTTTAATGCCACTATCGAAACCGTTGCTTTACTTGGCACCATCTACTTTGCTGCCAAGGGAGTGGGAACAGTGTTTACCCGACTCGTTGGTGCACACTTTCTCACGTCCAAAAATAGCCTCCGAGTTGGGTATGGTCTAAAAATATTGGGCTGCCTGGGTTTTTTCTTTGCCACTGCCCTACCACAACTATTTATCATCCAGCTACTACTTGGCTTCAGTGAGGGTCTCCACGCTCCCGCTTTCCGTGCGCTTATGGCGACAAATTTCGATAGTAACAAAGAATTACCTCAGGCCGCTGATTGGGAAATTATTCTTTCTTTCACCGGCATCACCGGTACCGCGATGGGTGGACTGATTGTCAGTCAGTTTGGTTTTGATGCGCTCTTTTTGGCCATGACAGTTTTGGTAAGCGTAGCTCTTTTGCTAACCTACAAACTCTCGTCACGTTATTAGTTGTATTGACAAGAGATGATAAAAGAGTAAATTATTACCGCTCAAGAGGCAAACTTGCAGGGCTGGAGTGACGTTACGGTTCAAGCCAACAGCGGAGCCCAGAGGACCAAAAGTGTATGAGAGTCGACGGATGGGAAAGGTGCAGCAAGCTGTCACGCTACAGAGCTAACCCTCCCACGCCACAGACCTGTTGTCTCTTGAGCACCCCGCCACTTTTCCGGCGGGGCTTTTTTTATGTCAAAATCGTGGTATAACTAGCGCCGAGAAGTGACGAAATAGGTAGCCGTCCGAATAAGGGTTAACAGTAGGAGCATAATTGAGTAACCCCGAAAAACCCGGGTAACCAGCCCCAGCTCGTAATATGCTATTGTAGGGTGCAAATCCCTACCTTCTCATCATTTTTATGCGCATACTCTCAATCGAAACCAGTTGTGACGAAACGGCGGTCAGCCTTGTCGAGGTCGACGGTGAATTCCCGACCGCGACCTATACGCTTCTTGGCAATGCCCTCTTCTCCCAAGTTGACCTCCACAAAGAATATGGGGGTGTCTTCCCACAACTCGCTAAGCGTGAGCACGCGAAGACGCTCGTCCCGATGCTCGAAAAAGCGCTGCGTGAAGCCGAGCTCCTTGAAGAAGGTACGACCGATATTGATGATGAAGCGACCCTCCTCGAGACTCTTAGTCGCGAGGACAATCTTGGCCCTGACCTTATCGCTTTTTTGCAGTCACACAGTCTCCCTGAGATACAGATGATTGCAGTCACGAGCGGACCCGGTCTTGAACCCGCTCTGTGGGTGGGGGTGAGTTTCGCGAAGGCGCTTGCCCAGGTACTCGGCTGCCCGGTCATACCAGTCAATCATATGGAGGGGCATATCCTCGCCTCCCTCTATGATGTCGAGATCGATGACGCGCTCGCGCCTGTACAGTTCCCCGCCCTTGCCCTCCTCGTCTCTGGTGGTCACACTGAACTGATTCTCATGAAGAATTGGGGTCAGTACGAAAAGATTGGTCAGACCCGTGACGATGCCGTCGGTGAAGCATTTGATAAGGTCGCACGTCTCATGGGACTCCCGTACCCCGGTGGACCCGAGATTGGCCGGCGTGCCGCCATTGCGCGCGAGGCCAAGCTCCCGCCCTATGGCGAGAAACCCCTCCCGCGACCAATGACCCACAGTGATGATTTTGATTTCTCCTACGCCGGACTCAAGACCGCTGTCCGCTACGCCATTGGCGACAAGACCATGACCGAGGACGAGAAGAACGCCCTCGCGCGTGATTTTGAAGATGCGGCCATCGAATCACTGTACACCAAGACGGTAAAGGCGATTGATCACTTTGGTATTGCCACGCTTATTATCGGTGGTGGTGTCTCAGCGAACAGTTTCCTCCGTCAGACCTTTACCGAAAAACTTCTCACTACTCACCCACACATCGAGGTCTACCTCCCTCATCGCCACCTCTCAACTGACAATAGTGTGATGATTGCGCTTGCTGGCCATGCCGAGCTCGCCACTGCACGTAGTGCTGGCGCGATTGCTTATATCCGCGCCGACGGTAACCGGTCTCTGTAACCCATGACGGGACCGGCGGTCTGCACGCCACCGAACCTGTACAGTCTCAACCCAAAGATCCCATCAGGGGGTGGCCTCGGATTGATCAGCTGTAGACTGGCTGCCTGACCACTTTGGCCCGCGCGTCTGCGCGGGCTTTTCTTTATTTCACGCCTTTTTCATGCTACGATGCGACTACTATGAACGAGCAAAATCAAGGTCAAAGTACCACCCCGACCCTCTTTACCAGTCCGTATAATCCAGGCGATCACGAAGACCGTATCTACCAGATGTGGGAGGCTTCAGGCTACTTCAATCCGGACAATCTCCCCGGCGACCGTACCGAGCCGTTTGCGATTGTGATGCCGCCACCAAATGCCAATGGTTCACTCCATGCCGGCCACGCGCTCTTTGTGACCGTCCAAGACATCATGCTCCGCTACGAACGTATGAAGGGCAAAAAAGCGGTTTGGTTCCCGGGTGCGGACCACGCTGGTTTTGAGACGCAGGTGGTGTACGAAAAGAAACTCGAAAAAGAAGGTCGCTCTCGCTTTCAGATGACCCGCGAAGAACTCTACGCCGAAATCCTCGACTTTACGCTCTCGAATAAGTCATTTATGGAGGGACAAATCCGTTCCTTGGGTGCCTCGTGTGACTGGTCGCGCGCTCTCTTCACGCTTGATGATCGCGTGAAGAAAATCGTCTATGACACCTTTAAGCAACTTGAGACCGATGGACTCCTCTACCGCGGTGCCCGTTCCTCTAACTGGTGTCCAAAACACCAGACTTCGTTCTCAAACCTCGAAGTAGAACACGAGGAACGCACCGAACCGTTTTACTACTTTCAGTATGGGCCATTTGTGATTGGTACCGCGCGACCAGAGACCAAGTTTGGCGACAAGTACGTGGTCATGCACCCAGACGATGCGCGCTATGCCGAGTACCAGCATGGTCAGAAGATTGAACTGGAGTGGATCAACGGCCCAATTACCGCCACTGTGATTAAAGATGAAGCCGGTGACCCAGAAATGGGTACCGGTGTGATGACCATCACCCCATGGCACTCGGGTATCGACTTTGAAATTGCAAAGCGACACAACCTCGACTACGAACAGATCATCGATTGGCGTGGCAAGCTTCTCCCGATTGCTGGTGAATTTGCCGGACAAGATATTCGTGATGCCCGCAAGCTTATCGTTGAAAAGCTCAAAGAAAAAGGCCTCCTCGTCAAAATCGACGAGCAGTACCACCACGCTGTCCCCTGCTGCTACAAGTGTGGTCGTGAAATTGAACCCCAGATCAAAGAACAGTGGTTCGTCAATATGAAGCCATTGGCAGCAAAGGCGCTTGAGGCGCTCGATGCTGGTCGCTACACCTTTGTGACCGAGCGCGATGAGCGGGTGTATCGCCACTGGCTCACGAATATCGAAGATTGGCCAATTGCGCGCCAAATCGCTTGGGGTATACCAATCCCAGCCAAAGTTTGTATCGACTGTCATCACGGTATGGTTGACCTCAACGACTCCATCACCACCTGTACCAAGTGTGGTGGCCAGGTTGAACAAGAACAAGATACGTTTGATACGTGGTTCTCCTCTGGGCAATGGCCGCTCTGTGTCACCGACTATACTGGCGCGAGTAATGACTTCACAACTTTCTACCCAACCGCAGTGATGGAAACTGGTAAGGACATCCTCTTCTTCTGGGTAGCCCGGATGGTGATGCTCGGTCTCTACCGTACCGGTGAAGTACCATTCAAGAAAGTCTACCTCCACGGTATGGTGCGTGATAAGCACGGGAAGAAGATGAGTAAGAGTAAAGGCAATGTGATTGCCCCAAGTGAGATTCAAGAAAAGTACGGCACCGACGCTTTACGCATGGGACTTATGATGAACAACGTGCCCGGGACAGACATGAACCTCGACCCCGATAAGGTCAACGCGCACAAGAAGTTTGCCAACAAGCTCTGGAACATCACCCGCTTTGTGCTTGATAACACCGCAGACTACATGCCGCCTGTGGAGCACACTGAGGCTGATACCAAGTTCGAAAACGAATTCCTCCACCCAATGGTCGCCGAGATCAATGCCGAGATGGCCAAAGACCGCTTTGACCTTGCTGCCGAAAAGATCTATCACTTCGTGTGGGATCACTTTGCAAGCCAGGTGATTGAAGAGAGTAAGGTACTTCTTGCTGGCACACCAGCTGAACGCGCATCCCGCCAGCGGATGCTCACCCACTACCTCGTGACGTCGCTAAAGCTCCTCCATCCATTTATGCCGTTTGTGACCGAGACCATCTGGCAGGAGCTCCCGGCTCACATGAAAGACGCCGATATGCTCATGGTCGCCGCGTGGCCCACACACTAGATCAATCGTTCGTTATGTTCTATCTCTACATACTCAGAAGTATCAAAGATAATGAACTATATGTAGGTTCAACCAACGATTTGAAGCGACGGTTAAAAGAACATAACGCTGGAGACGTACAATCCACCAAACCACGGCGCCCACTGGTATTGCTGTACTATGAAGCATATGCAGCAGAGCCTGATGCTCGAAAGCGAGAACAGCAATTGAAATTGCGTGGCCGTGCTCTGGCACAACTCAAACGTAGACTCGAATTCAGTCTCCAGCAAACGATTGATTAGTCGTGTGGGTGGCCCACACACTAGATCACTAAAGAAACAAGCACCGCGAGCCAAAGGCACGCGGTGCTTGTTTTTGGTACGGCAATTTGGTAGCGTATGTCACGGAACAGCATGAAAGTGAGGGACAAAAATGGCACTCGTGTCACAAATGCGCAAAGCCGCCTCGGGGGAACCAGGCGACACATTCGTGAAAGTGATGATCAGGCGAAAAGAGGAAGAAATCTGGTCACATCTCTACCTGCAGCACATCCTCGGTGACTGCTACCAGGTGGTCGGAGGTGACGCTGAAGCGATAATGCTGTTTGGTGATGGTCGGGAAGATGACCGAGTCTACATCAAGCCAATCGCCAACCAAGACTTTTCGCACCTCGTCACACAATAACAACCAGGGAGAAGACATATGATTGTCACAGAAGGTGCTTTAGGTCCAGTCCAGACCGAAGAAGGGTTCACACCCTGTCTGTTCACCGGCAAATTCGACGATATGGCTGTTGAAGGAGTCTACGACCCCTCACAAACACACAGGGATCTCGGTGGCAGGATCAACACCGTCATCACGGTGGCCGGTCTGACCTATGACGCAACGCTGGGGCCAATTGGCCCGCACGGACTCTGTGGCACTGCGGAGCCCACCTGAAGATCACGGCCGCCCCAACGGGCGGCCTTTCCTTTTCCCCGTACGGGTCAGTATTCACAATATCCGCCTCCGTAAGCCTGATACAATAAAGCCATCATGCCCATCACTCCAGAGTCTTTCGCCATCGCTGCGGTGTCCGGTCTCGTGCCAGCCCTTTTTTGGCTCTGGTTCTGGCTCCGTGAAGACAGAAAAAAACCCGAGCCGCTCCTTCTTATCGCTATCACCTTTATTGGTGGTATGGCAGTGGTGCCACTGGCCCTCCCACTCCAGAAGCTCGCCATCGAGCTCTATATTGGCACCAATCTCGTTGTGGCCTGGGTGATTATCGAAGAGACTCTTAAGTATGCGCTCGCCGTCCTCATTATCCTTTGGAACAAAGCCGTGGATGAACCAATCGATATGATTATCTACATGATCACCATCGCGCTTGGGTTTGCCGCCTTAGAGAACACCCTGTTTCTCCTCTCGCCGGTGTCTGGCGGTGATTACCTCAATTCCACGCTCACTGGTTCATTTCGCTTCCTCGGCGCCTCCCTCCTCCACATCCTCGCCTCGGGCACCGTGGGGGTCTTCCTCGCCTTTGCCTTTTACAAGAGCAAACTGGCCCAAATCGGCTTTGGGATGCTGGGGTTATGCCTCGCCATCGTATTGCATGCTCTCTTTAACTTTTTTATAATTGGAGCAAGTGGAGAAACCATCCTCGGTGTGTTTCTCTTCGTCTGGATAGGAATTATTATCCTGTTCTTCTTATTCGAAAAAGTCAAAGCTACCGAACGGAAGCAATTAGTACCTTAGTTCCCTCTTTATGAAAAAACCATCATTCCTCGACCGACTCACCGGCAATGTACAACACGATGATTACGATCGTGTCTTGTCTGATAACCACCACTTTGGTGATGATGAAGCCGAAGAAGTAGACGAATACGGTGAAGAGGAAGAAACCTGGCAGGACGGCAACACCCACGATCATACGCCCCAAGAAGGTGAACTCCCGGTAGATATGTACCAGACAGCTGATGCAATTGTGATTCGTGCTTTGGTAGCAGGCGTGAGTCCAAACGATCTCGATATCGCCATCACTCGCGATATGGTGACGATCAAGGGCATCCGTGAAGAATATCAAGAATCCTCAGACGACAACTACTTCCACCGCGAACTCTTTTGGGGTTCATTCTCTCGTACCCTTCTCCTCCCTGAAGAAGTGGTGATTGATGAAGCGGACGCTCAAGAAAAGCATGGGCTCCTTGAAATCCGTTTGCCGAAGCTTGATAAGAATCGTAGTACGCAGTTGCGGGTCAAGTCTCAAGTGCATAAGGCATAAATTAGGATTCAAAAATTTATAAACGGCGGTTCCTTGCGGAACCGCCGTTTGGCATTTTCAGTGACGTTGACATCACGAGCGTGCTGACATTGGCAGCTGCTTGAGGTACTCCTCCGGGACTTCTACGCGAACTACCTTAAGTGGCTCGCCAATCGCCCCGTAGCGGATGGCAAGGCCGCCATCCTCCTCCACCACCGTCCGGTAGTGTTCACCCATTTTCGTGACATAATCGCGCACTTGTTGCCGTAGTTCGTAGATGCCTCTATTGGCAGCGATAAGTTCGCCCACCAACGTCTGCAGACCATCTACAAAGCACGTATTTGTGTTACCACCGTCCATGTGGATCTCCCTTTTTGGTATCCGTTGCATTAAGATCAATTCCGAGCCTCGTCATTTCACAAACGAAAATCCGCCTCGGAAGGCGGATTTCGATGTCATTCAATAGATGCTCAAAAACTACCTTCCAGTGCGGATACTAGTTGAACAGGATGAGGAGAAACTACTCCAGGTGGCGATGTGGTGGGTCAGCTTCATAGTGGTTATATGATACGCCGGTGAAATATGTTTGTCTAGTACCATACAAGTATCGAGGTTGAAAAATATCTATAAACAGGTACAATGTGCCTCACTGCTTGGGTAGCTCAGTTGGTAGAGCATTTCCCTGAAGAGGAAGGGGTCGGCGGTTCGAGCCCGCCCCCAAGCACAGCATACACAAAAAGCGCCATTGGGCGCTTTTTGTGTATGCTGTGCTTGGGGAGCAACTGACTAATTTCAGTTGCGTGCGGGCTCGAACGCCGGAACG
This sequence comes from uncultured Candidatus Saccharibacteria bacterium, assembly GCA_964432455.1. Lineage (GTDB taxonomy): Bacteria > Patescibacteriota > Minisyncoccia > Phycocordibacterales > UBA918 > OLB19. The sequence continues at coordinate 26,439 of CAYSNO010000001.1, read as the reverse complement.
ATGTTTTGTCTATTCCTAATGCCAAAACAAGTGAGGCGTGTCCCGCGGCACCTGCTAGATTATGAACGCAGTGAAATAATCTAGCTTGGTGACCGTCAGGACGAGCCTTGGCTCGAAAGACTGTTCCGGGTCCCTTTTAGGGCCGGAACAGTCCGGGTCGGGCGAATGAGATATTTTATGAGGTACGAAATAAAATATCCATGAGCGTGACCGGGCCCGACTAATTAGTATCAGTCACGTGCGGGCTCGAAAGGCGCAGACATGTTTTGCGACGATAGGAGCAAAACAGTCGAGTCGGGGTCGAGAGTACTTAGACTTTTATGAACATAGTGAATAAAAGACTTAGTAACTCGTGACCGAGCCCGTCCTTTGACCTGGTAAGCGAAGTGAAGTAAATAGCCGCAATTCTGGGTCGAGCCCTGGGTCGAAATGAGCAGTAACCACGGCGTTAGAGCCTACCGCCCCGTATAGGTCTCTATGAGACCTTCAATTACCCCAGGCGGGACATTGATGCCATTGATCTGCATACCAGTCGTTTCCGCACCAGTGATGCCCGCAAACATACTGTAGAGATAGAAGTAGGCGAGAAGTGGGATACCGAGAAGTATCGTGTACCAAATCACCTTAAAGATGAAACGGCGACGTTCACGTCGTTCTTGGCGAATCAAAAGCTCATTGTTCTGCCGCACGAGCTCCTGATTCTCTCGTAGGAGTTTAATAATAAGTTCGTGTTGATCGGTTGGCATGGGGTCCATATGCTTCTATTATACACCTGTTGTTTGACGCAATATGGACTGGCGAAGAAATACAAACGCCAACATTGCGAGCGTACCAGTGACTAGACCTGAAGCCAAAAAGGCTGTTTCAAGCGACCAGACATCTGCTACCCAACCGATAAACGGCGACACGAGCGCAAAAAACAGTCGGGTATAAAGTGAGTTTAGCGATATGACCGTAGCCCGAATATCAGAGGGTGTTTGTTTATGGAGGAAGTCGAGCATAATGGGATGAAAAATTCCACGAAGTAACCACGCGAGAGACATCACTGCCACTGCCGCCATACCAATGCCAAAACTCAGGAGAATAAATACCACTCCCACTACCGCACCACTAAGGCCAAATAATATGGAAAAACCAAGACGTCGCTGCAAACGATGTGCAATATATGAACCAAATGCAGTGACCGCATTATAAGACGCCCACAGTACCCCAAACAGCGCCAAAGGCACACCTATTTCTTGCCAATACGGTTGCGCCATCCAAACGAGCAGTAAGCCTGAAGAAAAGACAATACCGGTAAAGATATTCATATGAAGAATAGTTTTGTTCTCACGAAATGCGTATCGCAAGGCACCCAACAAATCTTTCCGTTGGCGGTGACCAATCTCTATCTTTGGTTCCTTAAGCAAAAAGGTAAGCGGTACCGAACAAAGCATCACGAAAAACTGTATATATAAAACCACCGTGACTGAATACCAACTGGCGAGAAGACCACCCAAAATTGCTGCAGATGCTTCTGAGAGTCTGGCAATACTGAGCATTCGGCCTTCAATCTTGGTATGTCTATCAGTAGCGTTGTATTGCTTGAGGGTGTCATACAACAAAGCTGAGTCTGCTCCAGAGATAAATGATATGGAGACGGCCAGTAATAACTCGGCGGTAGCAAAACCCCAAAAATCACCAGAAAGTGCATAGGCGAGGTACCCGAGACTTCCAAACACCATGCCAATCACGAGAGAGTACTTGCGACCAAAACGGTCTGCAAAATAACCGGATGGTATTTCTAAACCCACGATTGCAACCGAAAAGAGTACCTGCAGCAAAAAAACATCTTGCATCGATAACCCAACATCCAACCAGTACAGTGTGATGATTGGTATCATCAATAAAAAAGCCCGAATCGCTCGAACCAAGAGAAGAAGTGTGATTTGTCGCTGCATCAAACTATCGTATCACAATCCCTCACTTCCCGACTATTTTTGTGCTACGATACCCCCTACAAGCCCCCGTAGCACAACGGATAGTGCAGTCCCGTCCTAAGGGAACGATCTGGGTTCGATTCCTGGCAGGGGCACCAAAAGGTATAAGTTACGCGACCACGACGTCGTCATTAAGTTTGAGAAACTTAGCGACTGGTCGTTTTACCATTTCGGTAACAATTAGGTACGTAGCGGTTAGTGAGACAATAAGGCCCAGGTGACTCCAGCTCGGGGTAATAAATTCAAAGTAGTGAGCGGTGAGTGGAATCATTGGAAGCGTCAGTGTCGTAATAAACGCAAACGCGGAGAGCCACATAATTGCTGGTGCGGGCCAACCCGATTGTTCAATTGGCATCATCGACCGAATTGAGAACAAGAGAGCAATTTCCGTAATCACACTAGCGATAAACCAATTCGTTTGAAGCACTGCTGGACCAGACTGGAAGAAGAGCGCAAACCACATAAAATCAAATACGGTACTGACCAGTCCCAAAGTAATAAACACAATATAGAGTGAGCGAAAATCGTATTTCTGTGGCTGGGTTATCTCGCGCTTGTTGACCCGATCGAAAGCAATCGCCATCATTGGAAAATCTGAAAGGAGATTAAGGAGCAAAAGTTGCTTCGGCAACATTGGTAAAAAAGTGATAAAAAGCGAACCAATCGCTACGGCGTAAAAATTACCGAAATTTGATACAAGGGTCGCTCTGATATATTTGAGGGTATTGGCATGGGTCTCTCGGCCAAGACGAATACCGTCCACGATGACATGCAGGTCTGATTTCAAGAGAATAATATCTGCTGTTTCGCGCGATACATCTGAGGCCGATTGTACTACCAGAGAGACATCAGCGGCTTTGAGAGCAGCTACATCATTAATACCCTCCCCCAAGAAGCCAACCGTGTACCGCTCCTTAAGAAGTGCAATGAGAGACAATTTTTGTTCTGGTGTCGTCCGAGCAAACACACGAATCTCCTTAATACGGGTATGTTGTTCTTCAACCGGTAGGGCAAAGAAGTCACTCGCTTCGATAACCTGATCAGCGCGAGACACCAAGGCCACTTGCTGTCCTATTGCTTCGGCCACTGCACGAGAATCGCCCGTAATGATAGTAACTGCGACACTGAGCTCCTTCGCCTCTTTGAGTGTGTTAGCAGTCGTAGTCTTGAGGGTATCAGCAAATGAGATAAAGCCTCCGAATTGCTGTCCAGAGCCTATGTCGTAGCTTAATCCAAGTACGCGATGTCCATTCTTTTCTTCATCTTGTAGCCACTGACCAATCCGTTCCCGACTGACGAGTCCCTCCGCAATAAAATACTCTGGGCTACCACGTCGAATATGCAGCTCTTGGCCATCGCGATGCCGCACCCGTGCCCCATTACTGCGCAAGGCTGGATCAAAGGGTTCTTCCTCAAGCAGCTCATACGCAGCAACAATCTCCTTCTGTTCTGGTGAAAGTGCCTCTTCAGTCGCACAATCAAACGGCTCTGGGTGTCGCTCATTAAGATCGTGAGCGGTCAGTCGCGAGAGCGTGAGCGGGTGCCAAGGGGACTCAGGAATAACGTAGTCATTTTGGTAGACAAGTTTGTTTTCGGTAATGGTGCCTGTCTTATCGGTACAGAGGAGTTCAATTGAGCCAAGATCCTGTACAGCCGAGAGACGCTTTACAATTACGTGGTTCTTCGCCAATTTGAGTGCCCCGCGTGATAGCGAAAATGTCATCACCAGTGGCAACGCCTCAGGAATAACCGATACCGCGAGTGCAATAGCAAAAATGAGCAAGTGTGGGATGTCAGCGTCAGCTCCTTCGATGATGACATTGGCAAAAATCACAAAGAGGAGCGTGATGAGTGTGGTACGTAAAATAAAAGTACTAATTCGATCTACCCCTTTGGTAAGTTCGCTGACACTTTCAATCGTTGATGCGGTATGTACAATCTTCGCCAACCGGGTTCGCTCACCAGTATGTGTCACTTCTCCATACGCTAGGCCACGAATAATAACCGTCCCCTGAAGGAGTTTGGCCGTATCAGGAACAGCTTCTGTAGTGTCACTACTTTGTTTTGCCACAGGCACACTTTCTCCAGTAAAGGCAGTCTCATCTACCTGAAGACCCTGGGCATACCGCACCACCGCATCTGCAGGCACGATCTCCCCGGGTTCAAGCTTCAAAATATCCCCCGGCACCAAGGCAGAGACGGGTACTTCTTCGTCACGATCATTTCGTCTGACGGTGATGGTTTTTACGAGATACGATTGCAGTTTGTCTGCGGCAGCATTTGATTTGTACTCTTGAAATAGACTCAGTCCAATCCCCAAAACCACAAATAGCAACATGAAGCCGGCATCAAATGGCTCACCAAGGATAAAGGTGACGGCGGCAGCGAGTAAAAGAAGAATAATAAAAATACTCTTTAGTTGTTTGGTGAGCAACCGAAAAAAGCGAAACTTCGGTTGTGGGAGTTCATTTTTACCATACTGCTTGGCGAGGCTACGCACTTCATCTGACGTAAGACCCTTGTACATATGAACTAGTATACCGTACCAACTCTTACATGATGCTGTATCGAGGTTAATAGATGCCGGTGAAGTGAATCAATGTCTGACCACCACAAAAAAACAAAACCAGTCGGTGCCGACTGGTTTTGTTACACAAGCAACTGGTTAGCTTATACGCCAAGGAGTTCCTTCACCTTTGCTTCATCAAAGCCGACAATCACATCATCTTCGATACGAATTACTGGCACCCCCATCTGGCCGGTCATATCAACCATCTCCTTACGCTTCTCGAGATCACTTGCTACATCATGTTCCGTAAAGGTGATGTTATTCTCAGCGAAAAAATCTTTTGCCATATGGCAGTAGTGGCAAACCGGAGTACTATAAATGGTGACAGTTTTACTCATATACAATTTTTTTATGTTTATGCCAAATAGTATACCCTACCGCCAAAAAATATACCAGGGAGGGGTATCCGCAATTGGCTGCAGTGGCGTCACCTCACTGTCTTTCTTTTCCTCATCGACGATAATTACCACTTGCTCGCCGGGTTGTGCGACGTCGAAGTTGCGCCTCATTTCCGCCTCCATCCCCCGCTCACTGCCGAGATACTCGACCTTATCTTTGATGTGCTCCTTGCGAGCCTCAAGCTCGACTACGTGTGTTTCAGCTTCAGCCCGGCGCTTCGCCATATCTCGTTCAATCGTGTAGCGATCAAAGACCACCCAGAGCAAGAAGAGACAGACAAAGCCCAAAATACCCACGACCCACCAAGATTTGAGGACGCCACGCCAACTGCGCTTTTCGTAAAACTGCAACATATGGTACTATTCTAGCATTAAATTGTCAGCCATCTATGAGTTTCCTCTACCACAAAAACACTAAAAAAATTATCAAATGGGTCTGGATTGTGATTGCCATCCTCATTATGGCCAGTATGGTTGCGAGCCTCTTTGCCGGCTACATGTAACAAAAAGACCGCCACTCTGGCGGTCTTTTTGTTAATGCTACAAAACGAAGTTTAAATCTGATTTATTTTGCTTTAGATGCAAGGCGAACGAAGAAAATGTCGTGAGGCGTATTTTGATATACGATGAACGATATTTTACTGAAGTTCAACGCAGTAGATGAAGTGAAATTAATCTGATTTTACCATTTTCATGAAGACGTCTTGAGGTATATTAACCCGATTCTTCCCCAACTCCAGCGCTTTCTTCTTCCCCTTCTTCTGCTTCTCAAGGAGTTTCATCTTACGGGTGATATCGCCACCGTAGAGGTAACCGGTCACGTCTTTGCGGAAGGCTGAGAGTGAGCGAGAAGCAATAATCTTGCCTCGGACTTTGGCTTGGAGCTTCGTCACAAACTGCTGTCGCGGCATGTTGTCGTAGAGCTTATCAACGACCGCCCGCGCATCAAACTCCGCCCGCCGCTCCCCGACTACTCGCGAAAATGCGGTAATGAGTTCCTCAGCCACCAGTACATCCATACGAACCACAGTCGCCGGGCGCATCTCCGCGATTTCGTATGAGAGCGATGCATAGCCGCTACTAGCGTTTTTGAGTTTATCAAAGAAGTTCCGCATCAGTTCACGGAGCGGCATTTCAATCGTGAGAAGGTTACGTCCATCCTTGAGGACTTCGGTTTCAAGAATCCCACCTTCGTGATCAAACAAGAGCGTCATGATGTTGCCGAGGTGATCGACAGGGGTGATGATTTGACCGAGGAGCCATGGCTCACGCACTGAGACTTTTTCCCCATGATCAGGGAACCGCGAGGCCGCGTAGATAGACTCAATATGTCCATCGTCAAACGTTACTTCATAGGCAATTGACGGTGAAGTAATAATAATCTCAATATCAAATTCGCGACGCAAACGCTCAGTCACGATCTCGAGATGGAGCATGCCGAGGAAACCACAGCGGAACCCACGTCCAAGGACACCCGAGGACTCTTCTTCGTAAGAGAGTGATGAGTCTGAGAGCTTGAGGCGATCAAGGGCCTGACGCAACATGGTGAAGTCATCCTGACTATCCGGGAAAATTGATGCCCAAACCACTGGACGCGCCGGCGAGTAGCCAGAGAGTGGTGGCGCTGGTTTCTTTTCAAGGGTGAGGGTGTCACCTACCGTCGCTACCCCTGGCTCTTTGATACCAGTGACGATGTAGCCGATTTCTCCCTCTGAGATCTTGTCACACGGTACTTCGCTCGGGGTCACCATACCCACCTCAAGGGCAGTAAAGCTTTTACCACCAGCCACAAAACAAAGCTGATCACCTTTCTTTACTTCCCCATCAAAGACGCGCATGAAGACAATCACCCCGCGGTGGTTCGAGTAGGTAAAATCGAAGATAAGTCCGCGGTAGGCATCTAAGGTACTCGGCTTTGGCGCCGGAATGCGGTCACAAATGGCCGCGAGGAGTTCAGGTACGCCAGCACCCGTCTTGCCAGATACGAGGAGAATCTCCGAACGTTCACAACCAAGGAGCTCCATCACTGACTCAGCGATTTCATCCGGTCGTGAGTGTCCCATGTCGGTCTTCGTGAGGACCGGAATGATGGTAAGTCCTTGCTCGCGCGCCATCGAGAGTGTTGTCAGCGTCTGCGCCTGGATACCCTGGGTACTATCGATGAGGAGGAGTACCCCTTCAACGGCCTTAAGGGCACGAGATACCTCATACGAGAAGTCGATGTGCCCCGGTGTATCGATGAGATTGAGCTGGTGCTCTACTCCGTTATGCATATACTTCATACGCACCGGCTGCATCTTGATAGTGATGCCACGCTCCCGTTCCAGCTCCATCGAGTCAAGGACCTGTTCTTTCATCTTGCGGGTTTCTACCGTACGTGTCACCTCGAGCATACGATCAGCCAGAGTCGACTTGCCGTGGTCGATGTGCGCAATGATACTGAAATTTCTAATATGAGACGTCATATAACAGCCCTACAGTACCGCAAAATCGCAATAAATACCAGTCGAACTGGCTTTTTACGAACTTTGCGAGCGTGGTCAAAAGTTCCTTAGACGAGGCGCACGAGCGAAAAAATATGAGGCGTATATAGACACTTCTTACAGAAGCTGTACAGGTTGTCGCTATTTTTCCAAATTAGCTGACAACCTCTTGCGAAAGTCTCCCAGACTTTCTCACGATGAATGTTTTTGAGCGAAGTGCAACAAAGTATGAGGGGCTTTTGGGCACGTTCCTACAATATGTCGGGTTGGGGGGCGACGACGTCTGCCTTCCAAATCCTCGTCTTAAACGACTTCGTGATTTCTGTGAGTTCTGGTGAACGAAGGATGTAATATGTCGCCACTACCCCGGCTATCCCAAAGAGTCCACCGGTCACCCCTTGAATAAAGATACCAAGGAATTTCTCTTGATTGACTCCCTCGACGACAAACGCAAGCGCGAGGTACGCTACCAGACTACCGATAATACCAGCCAGGAGTGCGCGCATAAATGAAACGAGAAGTACACCGGTTGGTAGTGAAAAACGCCAGGCGAAGAACCACAACATGCAGAAGAGTTCAAACAAAATACCCACCAAGAAGCCGAGCGGGATCATGAGAACCGCCACACCAACCACCCCATCAAGACGCAGTAGGTGTACAACGGTATCAGCAAAGGTCGGTGCTTTGATAAAGAGCTGGGAGAACAAAAACGCACAGCCAGTACCAAGGATTGTCCCAATGGCAGTGACAACCAGCGGTGTACGCGTATGCCCACCAGCATAAAAAGCCCGTACCAGAAGCAGAAGTACCGATTGTGCCAATAAGGCAAGTACAAAGAGTGCCAGCGCGGCTGCCACCAATCGCGTGTCATCCCAGTTAAATGAACCACTGCCCAAGAGCACCCGGACAATCTGAGCACGAAGGACAATAACCAGGGCCGAAATAGGTACCGACCAAAAGATAATATGTCGCAGCGCCGTTGATACATAGGCCACAAATTTCTTTTCCTCTTTTTTGGCGAGAAGATCAGCAAGCACAGGAAAGGCGGCCACTGAGTAACTCATCCCCACGATGGCAAGCGGCACTGATTGGAGGTTGTACGCAAACTGCATCACCGCCACGGAACCAACCGCGAGCGTGCTCGCAATCATCACAAAACCGATCATCTGTAATTGTCCAAACGATAGCGTGAGCGCCCGTGGCAAGGCTACTTTTGCCACCGACCACATGAGGCGCCAGTCAATTTTAAAGACTATCCCAAAGGCCAATTTGGTTTTGATCACCAGTGGCCATTGGACCAAGAGGTGTCCCACCGCTCCCAATACCACTCCCCAAGCTAGACCGGTGAGTCCAATAACAGGATAGAGGAAGAGAGCACCCACAATAATTCCCACGTTATACAAGAGTGGTGAAAGTGCGTAGAGCACAAAACGGTGGTGAATCTGCGTCACCACACCAAAGAGACTCGAGATACCAAGGAGACAAGGTTGGATGAGGAGGATACGCATCATCGTCACAATCTCCGTATATGCTTCAGGCGAAAAGCCGGGGAACAATTTTGGCATCAGGTAGGGCGCTAACACAAAGGCGAGCATAGACACCGCGGTGTAGCAGAGCAAAAACAGTGAGAACATCTGCGCCAAGACCACTCGTCCACCTCTCCCCTCATCATCAGCTTCAGCTTTGGTGACAAATGGTAAGAGGACATAGACCGATAACACTGAGGCGAAGAGCACAAACAGGAGGTCAGGAATTCGAAACGCAGTGTAGTACAAATCAAGTTCGTAACCAGCCCCAAATTGATGCGCCAAAATTCGGTCTCGAACAATGGCCAAGATCTGTGATGCCAGGGTAAAGAGTGCGAGCACATACGCTGCCTGGTGAAGGCCGCGCACCTCACGGTACAAGAGATTGAGGACTCGCGTCACCATACACTATTGACCGGCGGCTGCGTCATTAGTATCAGGTACAGTATTTACTGGTACCAATAAGTCAGTCTTAGGCACTTCTGCCGCACTATCAACGGTGCTACCCTCTGCATCAGGGGCTGGCTCATTTACGGTCGCCGTATTCTGTCCGAGAATTGATGCGGCTGATTCCCCACCTTCAAGGCGACGAATTACATCATTAAGGGAGGTGTTCGCACTATTGAGGTCGCGTACCGTGCGGAGCTGCGTGAGTGCAGCTTCAACATTGTTCTCTTCGAGCAACATGAGCGCGAAGAGGTAGCGGGCATTGGCAAACTGTGGATCAAGCGTGATAGCATCCTGAAACGCTGCAGCGGCGGCTGGCTTGTTGCCCTTGGCTCGCTGTAAGACACCCAACTGGTAGTAACGACCAGGATTAGTCGCCTCAATTGAGAGGAGTGACTCGGTCGTTTTGATAGCTTCATCAAGATTACCAGCGGCCACATCAAGCTCGGCCAAGGCACTGAGAGCTTCGGTGTAGTTTGGCTTTTTCGCAATAGCTTGACCAAGCGCGCTACGAGCACCGTCGGTGTTACTTTTACCTGCTTCAAGGAGTGCACTCTGGAAATCATAATACGGATTTTGTGGATCGCGTTTTGCAGCTTCGGCGTAGTCTGCCTTAGCTCGATCGTATGCCCCTTCTACCTGGAGTCGCGCAAGGAGTGCATAAATGTCGCCCCGGGCTGACCAGTTACGAGCATCACTGCCACGATTGTTGATAGCGGTACTTCCAGCTTCAAGTGATGCAGTAGTGAGCGCATTAAATTGTTCGACGTCGGCTGGTGATGGGGTACCTTTTGCCGCGAGCGCAGCCAGTGCTTGGAGGTGATACTGGGAGAGGTCGCGAACATAGGCATCATTCGGATACAGGTTATAGGCTGCTACAACTGTACTCGTCACCGCAGCTAACTGACCATCACCAGCTGGTGTCTCAAGCGCTGAGGCAAAGGTTTTGATACTGATGACCTGACGCATAACATAGTATTCAACCGCGACTGAGACCACAATGACCACCATCACACCGGCAATAAGCACAAAACCAGTCCGGGAGTCACGGAGCAAGTTGAACGCTGGTGCCGACTTATCTTGTAGTACTTCATACGCCACCGCAAAGAGACCGGTCGCCGTAACGCCCAGAATCAAGATAACCACACCTGGTACATAGATAAGTGCGGTAGTCCAGACAAAGGCCGCCACAGTGAAGCTTACCGTCGCAATAAAGTACCAGAAATGATTCGTCACTACCGGACGAAGGAGCGCACGTAATCCCTGCCAAAACAGCAGACCAATAAATACTATCCACGCCATACCACCGAGTACGCCACTCGTGACAAACCAGGTTGGAATGTAGCCACTACCAGCATAAAACGGTGTATTCCAAAAGAGGGTCGAATTGAGACTTTGATCCTTGTATTGTAACCATGCTTCGTGGAAATGATTTGGACCAGCACCCGTGAGCATACGGTCACTGTACACACCCTTCATAATATCGAGCGTTGCGCCAACTGATGGACGAACTTCAAGATATGACACACCGGTCTTACTGTTGACGTAGCCACCGAGCGCAGTACCGCCAACCACAAAGATAATAGCGGTCAAACAGGTGATACCCAGCGCTGACACGACAAGGAGTGAAGCTGGCTGACTAGAGCCAGTCGTAGTGCCGATACGTCCCTTCGTCAGGGTAAACATGAGGAGCAAGAGACTAAAAAAGCCCACCACGTACCAGGTCATCGAAAAATTGATGACGCCAAGCATGATCAACGAACAGACAATGGCGAGGAGTACAAAGACTTCGATCTTGCGTGGTAAGGCCAGCTGCAAAAGTGCAATGAGCCCAACCAGAATCACTACCGTAAAGAATAACGCAAGGTCGTTAAAGCTACCAAGGAGGGTTGCTACCGGAGAATCAACGAGACCAAATGAGAGCACATCAGCTCCAAAGATGAGGCGGATGAGGTGGATGAACGCCAACACAATCGCAGTCACACAGAGACTGCCGTAGAAGAGAATAACGCTCGACTTGGCATCCTTAAAGACACCCATCATCGCCATAAGCAAGAGGCTACCGAGCAAAAAGCCGACGGTATGAATTTCAATTTGACTACCCATGAAGGCCACATTAGCCTGTGGAGCAAGGAGGCCAGCAATCACACCGGTGAGTGTCACCCCACCCCACGCGAGCACAAGGGTCGGCACCCGCAGCGCAATCGAGCCACGACGCAACACCGCGAGACTATACGTCACGAGAGCCGCAAACACCACCGCAATGGCGAGATGACTTTTTACTGACTGCGTCAACATCGGAAACCCCGGTATAAAAAAGAGGGGCAACAAGGCAACGCCAAGTATCAAGAGACCTTGAGTTAAGCGACTAAAAAACGTATACATGCGGTCAACCGCAACGGTTTGGGGGGCAAATTGAGCAATATTCATAACACAAAACTCCGGCTTACTACCTCACATTAATGGGATTATGATACCACAAAAAATACCCATACTTGTTTCCAAGCTGGGCATTTTTTGCACATAAGCCGAATTCTGTCCGAGCCAATGGCCCGGGATGGTCATATACCTGGGATAACTGTTACCAGTCACCTCTTGCGGCTCTTCCTCTAAACGCGAACGCTTAGAGGACACGGCCTTGCACACACATAAGGATTTAGCCGTTTCACCTCATAGCTTTCACTATGAGCTATCCCCGAGGGGATCTCTGACACTTTCGCACCAGAGCGTCTCTGCTCGCACCTCTCATGTTGCCATGGACGGGTGTTACCCGCTACGCGTCTCCAAATCAGTGAAGATTGGGTGTGTTCGGACTTTCCTCTGTCTCAATAAGACAGCGACCATCGTGCCTGTACATTATAACACATTAATTATTTTTTTCAATAATAGCCGCCATGTCCACATTGCCCCCTACCTTGAGGTTTAAGTTCGCAAATAACCCTGGCACCGTCTCAATCACATAACGGCTTGGAGTCGGTGGTGTAAATGAGTGCGGGTACGTAGATGGTGAGACATTTGTTTCGATATGAGCAATGGTACCTGTGGCGGTAACCCACACCATATCAATGGGATACTCCATCCCCTTCATCCAAAATGACCAACGTTCATCGGTGTCAAAAACAAATACTTTGACCACATCAGGTGGTAGCGCTGAGGTGTACGAGAGACCAAGCGAACGCTCAGCATCGGTAGTCGCCAAAGACGCAAAGACCGCCTGTCCACCCAGTGTCCAGGGTACAAGTGGCTCATAGTAACTCCGAGGCGTGGTCGTCACCGGCTGGAGCTCGGGCGAAGCTACAGGAGCAGGTGTCTGATACTGCCACAACATAGCAGCGAGACTTCCGCCAATCAAGAGCACCAGAAGTACCTTAAAAGAAGCGGACATACAACAGGTAGGTAACCACTGATACTGACATACCAAGCACCGTACCCCATGCCATATCAACGAGCGTGATTGATAGTGGCCAATCACGTAAGGTAGCTAAGTTCGTGAGGTCATACGTCGCGTAGGTAAAGAAACCAAAGAGGGCTCCGTAGATAACCGCATATTGCCATTCGCCTTTTACTACCGCTGGATAAATAGCAAAGATAACGAGACCAACGAGAAACACTAAGTAAAAGATGATGGCGGCCGTCCAATTAATATCTCCCATGATGTAGCCGAGTTTTTCTTTGTAAAAATTACTCGCTACAAACCCAAGCCAGACCATATCAATGACAAAAAAGATTGGTACTGAGATGAGGTACAACGTCACAAATTGGCTGATATTCATATGCCCCAAGTATATCACGGCGTCACACACAAAAACCGCCCACTGCTTCGGACGGTTTTTGCAAAAAACACAGTAAGTGCTTTACGGCTTCTTGATAGACTCAAGCACGGCTGCGACACCAGCCAAATCTCGGCTCTGGCCGGCATCAAGAATGATGGTATTGCCATGAGCAGCTGCACTCGTAATCGTATCAAGGCGGTTAGTATCTGAGAGCAACTGAATAGACTGTTCGGTAGTAAGTCCGGCATTTTGCATGGTACGCATCGCTTCCTCGAGTCCGCGCGCAATCGCCTCACGCATCTGCGCCATACCTTCACCTTGAAGCTTCTTACTCTCGGCTTCTGCCTGGGCGGCACCGACGAGCTTGATACGTTGCGCTTCAGCTTCGTTACGTGCCGCCTCCATGAGTCGCTTACTCGCAATCACCTGATTAAAAGCATCGCGAACTTCAGCACTTGGTTGTGGTTCATCAACGAGTACGTTTTCAATGATATAGCCAAAACGAGCAAACTGCGCTGAGAGGGCTGATTGGACCTCTTGCTCAACCGCATCACGGTTGGCATAAAGGTCAGTCATCTCCATACCCGAGGCTGTCTGGCGGACGTTGTTAAGGACGTAGGACGCAATCTGCTTTTCTGGCGCTTCAAGCTCGTAGTGCGCCTTCACAGCACCTACCCCATCATCACTCGCGCGGTACTGCACCTTAACTGGTAAGGTCATAAAGGCGTTGTCACTCGTCTTCACCGATACATCCGCGTGAATCTCCTGAATCTGGAGATTAACCCGCGCGACAATACTCGTAATTGGCCACGGCGCTTTGATGTGAAGTCCCGGGAATACTGCCTGGGGGTGTGGTCGACCAAAGGTTTCAAGAATCGCAGCCGTCTTCCCCCGTACTACATACAGCATTGACGGAAGGAGTAACAATGCGACGATAAGAATAATCCAAAACATAGGTATCAATAGCTACTAATACCACCAGCATAGCGGAAAACCAGCCACCTGACTAGAACTATACAATTATTGGTGATTAGTCCGCGAGGCTAGCCGCTTCATGTGGAAGTGCTTCGTCGTGAGTATCTTCACCATGTACGTGACTGCCGGCGAGGACGTAGGCCAAGAACGCCATTAAGAGGAGCCCAATTACGAGCACTACGAGATGTTGCACAAATGTACGCACCGACTCGTGTTCATGGCGCTTCGGGAGCAAATCATGAAATACAACATGGAGGAAAAACCCGGCCCCAAACGCGAGGAGGATACCCTCCAGTTCATGGGTGGCAAGTGCGAGGTATGCCAGACCAATACCTACAAACACCGATCCTGATACGATAAAATTTACCGTCAGAGCTTTTTTGGTACTGTAGCCAGCTTGCTTCAATACAAAAAACTCAGACATTTCCTGAAGCGCCTCGTGTACCATGATTGATACCGTCACAGCCAGTCCTAGGGTTAGCGAAATCACGAAAGCCGGAACGAGCATAATACCGTCACCAATGTTGTGGATAGCGTCACCAATAATAATCTTGCGAGCACTACCGCGTCCATGATGATGATCATGATCATGTGGGTCATGATGGTGATGAGACTCCGGTAGCAGATACTCAATCAGCCATCCACCGAGATACCCCAGGGCAATCATAGCGAGACCAAACCACAACATGTCTTCAAACAGATGAAATACTTCAAGTGTCATCGCACCACCGGTGACCAAAAAGACCCCTGCCGAAAAAGCCACGAGGTACGAGAGACGCTCACCGAGCCAAGCCTCTGCCTTTCGTCCCACAAAGAGAATACCGATAAGCGACATCATCATGATGGCTGCACCGGCCAGTAACACCATACTTATTTCCATATCTCTATAACTACTGTTAATGCAAAATACTTGTATTAGTCATAGTAGCAAAGACTTTTCGTTAGTGCAAGTTATTTGCATTAATAGCTCACTTTGCGATATACTACCTGAAATGCAAAAACGATTTAGTCAAAAACGCGAGGATATTCGCCAGTATCTGAGTGCCACACACGGCGCGGTTTCAGCAGCGGCTATTCAAAACGCCCTCCCCCATATCGATCTCACTACTGTGTATCGTAACCTTGATCAATTTGTCGCTGAAGGCGACGTCAAAAAAATTACCCTCGGCGGTGAAGCGCTCTTTGAGTACCAACCGCACCCGCACCACCACGCTGTCTGTGACGAATGTCACGAAGTAATACACTTCACCGCCCCCGATGAAAAAATCAAGCAGTTACTAGGCCTCACAAATTTTATGCCAAGCAGCTTTGAAATCACCGTTCATGGCCTTTGTCGCTATCACGTGGAGCACAAATGATTTTCATCATTACTGCATAAGAATGAGTGTACCAAGACCCAGAAGACAAGCAAAACCCAATACATCAGTTGCGGTTGAAATAAACACCATCGAGATGGTCGCCGGGTCATACCCGAGACGCTTAATTACAAGGGGCACCAGCGCTCCAAAGAGGCCAGCTACCATATGCGATATTATCATCGACAATCCGACCACCAGACCAAGTAACCACGATCCGTTCCAAATAACAGAAACGACAGATACTATAAATCCAATCACCACCCCACTGTAGAAGCTACCAAGTAATTCGCGCTTAATCGCTGGTAGCGCATTTTCAAGTGAGATAGTACCCAAGGTTATACCCCGCATGGTCACCGCAAAGGTTTGACTCGAGGCATTGCCACCCATACCAGCCACAATCGGCATATACACAGCAAGAAGCGCGAGCTTATCAATCGTGTCATTAAATGCGAGGACAACACCACCGGCCATAAAAGCTGTCACGAGATTCACAATCAACCACGGAATGCGGTTTTTGAACTTCAGTATTGCGGAGTCAAATGGCCGCTCACTACTCACCACGCCGGTAAAGGAGTAGAGTGATTCGGCTGGCATGTGACCAAAGAGATCAAGAGCATCGTCGGCATAAATAATCCCGAGTACACTCTCATCATTATCAAGGACCACTACCTTTCGTTTACCCGAGCCGGTGATAGCACCCATGATTTCATTCACTTCGGCTTGAAATGAAATCGTCGTTACTGGTAACACAAATTTACTGAGGGCCAAGTTGCTTCGTTCCTTCACCAAGACGCCAAGTGGCACTTCCCCTTTGAGCACCCCAGCATCGTGGACGAGTATCTCGGGGAATTTACCGGTCTCTTCGTAATGCGTTTCGATGATGTCACCAGCCTCTGCAATGGTGGTCGTTTCGGGAACAAAGACGTAATTGAAGTGGACCAACGAAAACGAAGCTTTGGGATGAAAGCGTAAAAAGAATTCCACCTTGTCTTTGATATCGGCCTTAAGTGCCGCTACAATCTTCTCACGTCGCTTGGTATCTTTGATGCGCATCACAAGTCGCTGGGCGGCCTGCAAATCCATGTGATCAAGGACATCAACCACTTCATGATCGGTCAGTTCACGGAGGACCTGCTGCTGCACATACGCCGAAACCGATTGCAAGATAACACTTTGCTCACCTTTCGACAGACTCCGCAAAAGCGCTACACGTTCTTCGGGTCGGTAGGTAACTTGTTTGGCGTATGTCGCGACCTCATTCATGAACGGTATTAGATAAGCACTTCTACTTGAGCATCCTTCTTAAGGGTATCAATGTAGTCACTAATGAGTTCCTGCTGCTTACCATAGCGAATCTCTTGTTCAACTTGCTCACGAACTTCCTCAAGAGGTGGTACTTTTACATCAGGGTTACTGGTCACACTCTTATAAAAGGCATCTACTTCTTCTTTAGTTACTTCAATACTCTTGATATCAATCGCACTATCGAGGTGCGTCTGGATGAGGATCTCCTCTTCAATATCCTTCATGAGCCCTTCTTTGGTGATTTTCAGTTCTGCCATCCGTGCAGCGAGTGCTTCTTCACCCCCCTGTGCATCAACAATACCCTGATAGCGTTCAGTGATTTGATCATCTGTGACAACTACGCCAGCTTTACGGGCAGCCTGCTTCAAGAGTGCACTATTCACGAGGACATCAATAGCCTGCTTTTTAATTTGTTCAGCGGTGGTTGGATCAGTTGCATCAGCTCCTTGTGAAGCAGCTTGCAGAGATAGCTGTTCGTAGTTTTTGTCGTACAGTGACTTTGGAATCTTTTCACCATTTACTTTCACAACAGCAGGCTCTGGTCGCACGAGCGCGGTGATTTTATCAAAGACACCCGTCTGCACTCGTCCCTGCTTTTCAAGGAGGTACCACAATGCACCGCCCATAATAGCCACAATCAAAAAGGCAATACCGTATTGCTTCAAGGCCTGACGACGAGCACTTGTAACTGCCACAACCGGCGGCGTGGTGGTAATCACTTCTGGTGTAGGTGTATCAGCAACCGCTGGCGAATCAGTCGAAACAGTTACTGGCGTAGCTTCAGGTGAAGAAACAGTTTCGGTTGTAGCAACGATGGTTTCAGTAGTAGAAGTAGTCTCTGTAGAATCAGCCGATGTTGGCTGTGGCGTAGACGTGTTCGTAGGTTCTTGCATAGTCTAATGTAACAAACAAATAAGCGTGATCACGGAAGGCACTTCGCCTTTGTAATAACGCCGTTAGTATACCACAGGTTTTTTAGGAAGGTTGGAGTGCTCCCCCATGTTCAGTACTCCAGGCGTACATGACAATCGCTGCAGACGCAGCTGCATTGAGGGATTCACAGCGTGGATGCATCGGAATCGACAACAACGTATCACATGCCTCGCGAGTCTTTTGGCGAAGCCCATGGCCCTCGTTCCCAAGTACAAATACCGATGGTTTCGTGAAGCGTTCGGTTGGCAGTGGCACTGAGCCAGCCTCTCCAGCTAATCCATATACCCACGCACCACGTTTCTTAAGGTCAGTTAAGGTAGCGTTTACGTTGCGGATTTCAACAATCGGGATACGGAAGGCCATACCAGCAGACACCTTCACTACCGTCCCCGTGAGTGGTGCTTGATTATGTGGTGGAATCATGACCGCAGCGAAGCCACAAGCAGCAGCGGAACGAATGACAGCACCCACATTGTGCGGGTCTTGTACTTCACCAAGGACGAGAATGGCCGTGTCAGGCGTTAAGGTCAGCGTGTCCATAAAGCGCTTGTACTCAGTAATGAGTCCGGCTACATACACACCGGCTATCACTCCTTGGTGTACTGCATCGTTACGAAGGCCGCCTGGTAGACGCTTTTCATTAAGCAGTTTTGGCGCTACTTTAGCTCGTTCGAATTTGGCAAGAAGTTTAGCATCACGAAAATCCGCCGCTACGTAGAGTTCAGAAACCAAGTCAGGACGAAAACTCAAGGCCTCATCAATGGCGTGTTTTCCGTAGATATAAACGAGTTCTTTTTGCATATGAAAGGTAGCCTATCACAGTCGGGACTATAGGCAAGTCGCTGCTTTCATTCCCTCTACCACGGTTGGCGAATCACCCAGTTTGATAGCCTCGACTCGCACTTCTCCAAGCACCTTCACAAAACAAGCTTCGAGCTCGGGAGTGAGTTTTGATGGTAATTTTGACTCATCGATACCAAGCTTGGTGAGCGTCCGGCGTTGTTCTGGTGACAGCCAATCGTGTTGTATCGGGGCAGCAGCTGTCGCTGCACTCGGTTCATTGGTCGCGGTCGTCATACCCGCATCAGGTACGAGCGAGCCGACCACATCAATCCCGGTCTCGGTCGCCGAATCTTTTACCTCACCCGCAAAATTAATCACATCTGCTCGCGACGGCATCGCCATATATACCAAAATGGCGTTATAGACAACGAGTGCAACCGCTCCTACCCCGAGGAACACAATAATCCCTGCGAGTAATGAATGCTTTCCTGACGGCATATAATCCCTAGTATAGCAGAAATATGATTACTGCATCTGGTATTATATGTATGTTGTTACGCTGTATGCCTGTATCTATACCGTCTACCAGAAAACGTCCTAAAAATTACCTTCGTCTGGTTATCTGGACGAGCACTTTTCTTTGCACCCTGGCGGGAGTGGCTTTAATCGCACTCCTCACTCAAAAGACCGCAGCGCTCACGAACACCGACGCCACGGTAGTCGCAACTGATACTCCCCTCCCCCCACTCCCAATTGGAGTTGATCCAGTAGCCAAGGTGATTGAAGAGAATCCCGACGTCGACGCGTATATGTCCGCGTTTGTGGCGAGCAATCACACAAAACCAGCGATTGGCGACAGCTGGTTTGATCGCGCGCTGGCGAAACTCACTGAGCATGACTGGTACCAAAACCTCGCTACTCCAGCCACCCGTATTCTCATTATTCAGTCCGGTGAACGCCATGAAGAAATCGCCAAAAACTTTGCCCGGATTCTCCGTTGGACCCCCGAGGAAAAAACTCTCTTTACCGAGCGATTGATGGACGAGGTCCCCGCTATCAAAGACGGCAAGCTCTATCCCGGACGGTATATCGTGACAAGTGATGCCGGACCGGAGGAAGTAGCAATAGCAGTCGCTGAGCGCTTTAATGCGGAGGTGCGAACACGCTACACCGACGAAGTGGCCAAAACACTCCCCCTCAAAGACGCCCTCATTATTGCTTCTTTGATCGAGCGTGAGGCGTATGACTTTGATGATATGCGCTATATCTCCGGCGTCATTTGGAATCGACTGTTTATTGACATGAAACTGCAGATTGATGCCACGCTCCAGTACGCCCGCGGCGAGCAAAGTGCGGCCGCAGGTGGTCGCTGGTGGCCGGTCCCGAGGGCGCAAGATAAATTTATTAAGTCGCCGTACAACACCTACCAAAATGTTGGTCTGCCCCCAGCACCGATTGCAAACCCGTCTATAGACGCTATTATCGCCGCCCTCAATCCCCGCGACACCGATTGTCTTTTCTACTATCACACTGACGACGGCACCTTCTACTGCAATGCCACCTATGAAGAACACGTGGCTGGTATCAAAGCGCATTTGAAATAGCTACCGAATAATACAAAAACCGCCCGAGGCGGTTTTTGTATTGTAACGAGTGATTCCTTAGAACGTTACCGACTTCACTGTGGTATACGCAGAGTTACCAGCTGCGTTGTACGCATTAATGCGGTAGTAGTAGGTGTTACCAGCACTGACTGCAAAGTCGTTGTAGTTTGCCACGGTACGAGTGGTCAAAAGACTGAAGTTCACCCCGTCAAGACTTCGTTCGACATTGAAGCCGATCTCATTACTGGAATTATCAGTCCAGAAAAGGGCTGCAAAACTACTCGTGCCAGTACTGGATGCGACGGCAAAAAGATTGGTTGGTGCATTTGGTACTGTAGTGTACGTAATGACCGTAGCGAGATTACTCACTCGAACTCCCTTGGTTCCGGCACTGTAGACTACTCCTACTTCCAAAGCACTACTAGCTGTTTTTGTCAGAGCAAGTGAGCCAAAGTTGGTAGTCGCACGTACACTTGGTATGGTACCAGTTGGGAGACTATAAGCTCCAGCATCAGCACTCTGAACCCCATCAAACCGGTAAAAGAGGTCAAGTGTCGCACTACCACTACCTGAAGAATTACGTGATGCACACGGGGTAACCGCGATATTGGTAATCAAGGCTCCGGTTGGCACGCTCGCCAGTGATACTGAGTATGAATCACGATCACCAACAGTAGTTTCTGACACATAGTCAGTGACGCCATTGCAAGCCGATTCATCAACAAGTACCGCGTGTGTACCAGCGGTTGATGGTGTCCAGGCGGTATACGTTCCATCCGCAGTTGGATACAAACTAGTGGTGGTAGCCGCTTCAGCGCTGGCACCAAATCCCAATAACAACAGCATCACCATAAAACTGTAGGTTTTATTCATGTTTTTTACTTATATCTAATACTTTTAGTGTAGCTCACGACTGCTACAAGCTTCGTAAAAAGATGACCGTTCTGTTCACAATTCAAGTGTCAGTTACGAAAAGCCACCCACCAGGACACAGATTTTAAAAAACCAGAACCGTTACTTCGTCGTAATTTCTCTCTGTAAAAATTCACGTAAAAACGCCAATTCCCGTTCTCGGATAAAGTAACCTTCATACTTTTGTGGTTGATCATTGACCATGAGCATTTCAAGTTCGGTTGGGGTGACCCATTTAGTTTCTTGTCCTTCTTCAATTTCTCCCGGTTCAAGGGCTGACTCTAAAATTGGTCCTACCACCTGAGCGACGTAGCAGTATGAAACATGCAATAAATTGTACTTATTACGGTACTCAATCACGACACCAATTGGTTCCCCGACGACACTATCGCATCCCACTTCTTCCTTAATTTCACGACGTAAGGCTTCGGTGATACTTTCACCACCATCAATACCACCGCCTGGCAGTTTGTGAAAAGTATAGGTGTTGAGATACTGAGTAGCCATCAGCC
>CAYSNO010000001.1:0-4872 GCA_964432455.1 uncultured Candidatus Saccharibacteria bacterium | reverse complement strand
GCCCTTGGTCGTTGAGCAAAATAGCACGAGCACTTTTTCGGAGTTCGTAGTGAGCATGCAACACCTCTCCCTCATCGCTCTGGCCAGCAATTCGATCATTAATTTCACGCAATAGTTTCATATTATGTTTTCTTTATTTCCAAAGTGACAACCACACCCCGATGTAGTGAACTACTACATATAAAAAGAATACATAACCAAATACCCCAACAATCAGTGTGAGTGCCAAGTAGTTAATGATTTCATTGCGCCGACGTTTCGCTTCATCAATAGTGCAGATACCCTTCTTCCGCGTCAGGTAGTAATAGAGTGAACCAAGCAAAGCAAGTAGTCCTACTCCACGAAATACCCACTTATAATCACCATACAAGGTATCGGCGAGTGATGAGGCGAAACTCGCACTCGCCAGACCAAGTAATACGAGAATCACTGGCGAGAGACAGCAAAGCGATGCGAGGAGGACGGGGATACTTGAAATCTTAAATATATCTTTCATACCTGTTATTATACGGCAGACAACCACAAACCATAACCAGTCGCTTCCATGTCCGCCTGCGGAATAAAGCGCAAGGCAGCCCCATTCATGCAGTAGCGCATTCCACCATGATCAGCTGGTCCGTCTCCGAAGACGTGACCGAGGTGTGAATCAGCATAACGCGAACGTACTTCAGTCCGCGTGGAAAAAAGCTTTTTGTCTTCATGAAGCGTAACGGCAGTGTCACTAATTGGCTTCACAAATGACGGCCAGCCAGTACCTGAATTGTATTTGTCTTTTGATGAGAAAAGCGGCTCACCGGATACAATATCAACATAAATACCTGGCTCATAGTTTTTATCGAGCTCGCTCGTACTTGAACGCTCGGTACTGTCTTCCTGAGTCACCCGGTATGACACTTCAGATAGCTGTCCGCGCAAGACCTCCTCACTCGGCTTCACATAATTGTTCCAGCTGTCAGCGGTAAATGGTGTTTGCATAGAATTGTTTTTTATTGCTAGCTCAGGTGCTGGGGAAAACTCAAACGTATCGGCTCTATCTCCCCACACCCCTTCATAAAATTTCGTTCGTCCTGACGCCGCTCGGTAGTAATTATAACGAACGGGGTTTTTCTTAGCGTAATCCTGGTGGTACTCCTCAGCTCCAAAAAAGATTGGTCGAGGCAAGACTGGTATAGTCACCGTTTTGGTAAAAGCACCAGAGCTGTCAACCGCATGTATGACCGCACGGGCAACTTCTTTTTCAGAATCAATCTCAAAATATATCGCTGGTGAGTATTGCATCCCTCGGTCATAAAATGAACCTTCGGCATCGGTTGGATCACCATGTTTCAAGATGTGTTCAACCAAATTTGCGTACGATACCATGGTCGGATCGTAAGTTACCTCTACCACTTCACGATGACCACTCGCCGCATAGTTTTCATACGTTGGGTTATCGGAGGTGCCACCGGCGTAGCCCGAAACTACCGAAACCACACCGGATACCTTCTCCAAATCATGCTCCACACACCAAAAGCAACCATTAGCAAACAAGGCGCTAGCCGTATGTGTTGCAGTGTCATTTGTTGGTGATACACGTTCATTATTATCAGCACGAGTTGGAGCTAACACGTTCTCAGGCAGCAAAAATTTTACCCCAATCACCAGCAGGAACCCCATCACCGCAAATCCAACCAAGAGTTTAGGAAGCGGCATAGACGTAACGTTAAACACTATTCGAGACTAAATGTTGCTCTAGTAGTAACCATCACCTCTTTGTTAAGCGAGCCAGTATCGTATGAACCATAGTCACTGATATCTACTCCGCCCTGTGGCAGCACCTGGACCACACCACCAACGGCATTTCGCAACATACCAACATTCCGTCCTGATTCAGACGCAATCGCCTCAGCACGAGCCGTCGCATCTTTGATCGCTTCCGAGAGCAATCGAACGCGCATTTCATCGAGCTTACTATAAGTGAGCTCAAGTCCACCGGTAGTCACTACATAGCCCTGACCATTAAGTGGATTGAGGTCGTTTGCGAGCGCGGTGAGCTTCGCCACATCATTGCCGCGCACAATCACGCTCCGGTTAATCGTGTAGCCAGTCTGAACAGCTTCCGCATTTTGTGGGTAATAGTAAGTGGCACTAATGTTTCCGGCTGGTGTTTCAAAGTCGGTGTGTCCTTCTTTGGTCAAATACGCAGTCACTTTATCAACCGCCTGACCAAGACGTTCGACTCCAGCCTGTTGATCATTGAGACCAGTTTTGGCTTCAAGATTGATAATGAGGCGTCCCGTATCTGCCACAACAGCTTCTTTGGCCGAGCCAGTTACTTCAATGGTGTCGCTGGCAAGCTTAATATCGTAAAGTACTTGCCCTCCGTACCAAACCATGAGTCCCAAGGCAATTGAAAGAATAGTAACAGCTGCTACCCGCGGTTCGCTGTAATCAAATAATTTTTTGAAATGCATATGCATTATTATACCACCGGAAACATTAGTCGGCTAAATTGAGTGTAATTGGCGGATTTACCGGCTTGCGACTGGCATCAAGCATCGTCAGTACCTTTGGAGTTGCTGTCAAACGAACAAATACAATCTGTTCTTCGATCGGTCGCTGCCAGTTAAGAATGTAGACTGTAGCGTCAGCATCATCTTGCCAGCCACGCTCAGTATTGAGGTCACCACGACGCTCAATCTTATCCATGGACAACTCATAGCGAGTACCATCTTGTTGGCGAAATACTATTTCTCCACCAGTACTATCAGTACCCCGGTAGGTTTCGGATGGTGCGAAATCTGACACCGGGTCAAGTTGTTCAATTGGAATAGCGACAATCTTTTCCTCACCAACTTCTTCAGTCACTGGTGCTACAACTTGGGTCGACTCTCGTTTTTGTGGATACAAAAAAACGTAGGTAGCCAAGGCAATAACTATTAAACCAATCATTCCTATTACAATTTTCATACCATCAGTATATCACCGTGCATACTAGGCGATGGCAAGTGGTTGGGATTTCTTTTTCTAAAGACCAGGCTTACGGGTACCGTCCCGCTTAAAAAACGTCCAGACATAGTATTGCTCAACTTTCTCCCGGGCCCAGGGAGTCTTGCGCAAAAAGGTGAGACTTGAGTTGACGCTTGGTTTATCAATAAAACATTTGATCTTGATCTTTTGGCCAAGGGCGGCCCAGCCATAGTGAGCCACTAATTCTTCCACTTGTCGTTTAAGGGTGATGCCATGAAGCGGATTATTTGGTTGAGTCACCATACTTATTTTTTCTTTGGTCGTGAGAAGTATTTCGCCGCACTCGGCCGGCGGTGCGGACAGCCGGGCCAACAGCACGGGCGTCGCTTCCCGCGTCCGAGGTCTTCGGTCAAACGGCGAAGGTGATCAGTCCGTGTCTCAACTTTTTTTACATACGTCACCCAGCAAATCCACTCATTACGTGCGAGCGGTGTGAGACCATTCCATATCTCAGGCATCCCTTTGGCACCCAGCAGCACCTTCCGCATATCGGCGGGCAGCCTATGGTTCACACCAGTTGCAAGATTGATGTTCATATCTATATTCTAACGCACAAGTATCAAAATGTACTCACCGTCATCATCTGTTACCTGTATAACAAAAAGCACCCTGCAGGATGCTTTTTGTTCGTCACGATGGATTAACTACTTCTTTGGTTCAGTGTGAGCTGGTTTCTCTCTTTCTTTAGGTTGTGGTTCGTGACCTGGAGTAGCGGTTTCTACCTTTTTTTCGTCTGTCATATATGTTGTATTTATGAACGATTAAACCGCGGTAGTTTTAGTATACGCTACATCTCACAAATAGATAGCAAGCGTGAAAATCGTTCACTAATAGCCCTATTCAATAACCACAATAATCTCATTTCGACGGGTAAACGGAAAGGACAAAGGTGGGTTGTACTGTGCCACCTGAGGCGCATCAAGCATAGTAATACCAACTTTTGTAAGCGTCGTGACCAACTCCTCCTTCTTTGCGGCAATCCGTTTTTCCGTAGCGTAACCAGTAAAGCGAGAGACAGCTGCTTTGTAGGCTGGGACCTCCCGCAACTTAACTGCTTCATTATTTGGCACCGGTAGCGTCTCAAGGGTGTACTTCGATGGGAGGACAAAAGCCACGGTTCGCTCTTCAGCCGACGGATCAGAGGCTATCACTGGTACGGTCATCGCAATCTTTTCAGACTTTTGTTCAAGTACGGGAGCGGTCATCGCAATACTGGTCTTCGTCGTGTTGTTCCCAAAGATATAATCGGCAATGTTACGAAAGCCGGCCTGTAGTGCCGCATCAAATGAACCAGTGACCGCAGTCTCGGCTACTATGTACGAATCATACTGGCGAATCTCGTACCCATCATGCACTT
Source organism: uncultured Candidatus Saccharibacteria bacterium (assembly GCA_964432455.1). Lineage (GTDB taxonomy): Bacteria > Patescibacteriota > Minisyncoccia > Phycocordibacterales > UBA918 > OLB19. The sequence goes on along the minus strand of CAYSNO010000001.1, from coordinate 506 downwards.
CAGTAACCGTAAAAGACGGCTCTTCTAGATTACGCACAGCGAGGTAACTTCCTAATATCCAAAGCCCCACGAGGACCACCACAGCAATAATTGCGTAATACATAATTTTTAGTGTACCACATATAAATAGACACCACTGTGAAAATGTTGTCTTATCTGACTTACACCAACCGGACTAACTTTCCTTTTCGCTTCACAATATTTTTGTAGTCCCACTGAATCTCTTTGGATTTCTTAAGCCAGCGCTTCACATCTTTCTCCACCACTTGCCCCACATTGGTATACGTCACACTCGCATCCTTGAACTTGCCTGTACCAGGCACGAGGTCTCCCTCACCAAAGTCTGCCCCACTCCAAAACATCAGTCGAATACCCGCCTTTAATTTTGAGTACCCCACCACCGGATTGCCATCAAGGAACCACACGGGGTGTCGGTGCCAAATCTTTCCTTCAGACTTTTTTAAATGAGTTTCAATAATCCGCAAGAGCTCATCACAAATCACCCG